>JAAUUT010000071.1 GCA_012031035.1 Candidatus Altimarinota bacterium
ACGTCGTTTATTGCTGGGATTTCATCAGCTTATTGAGAGCATGAATCAATTTCAACCCTTTTATTCTTCTGGGTAAACTAACTTATTTATTATGAATTGATTTCGGAGAGTGACAAAAGAGGGTTAAGAGCGGTTGTCGGAGATTTTACAACCACACAAGTAGCTTTGGTCAATCCTCTGCACCAGGGTTATTGTGCTACTGGCAACTATCAAATATTTAGAAAGGTTCTGCGTAAGCCTGCTAAAAGCATAGGCAAAGGCATTTCATCGCCTTGAATTGCAGCTTTGAAACTGGGACGCGCCTTCAGACAGTGGAAATATGCACTGAGAGCAGGGCGAGTGTTGTCTGCCCATAGATAACCAAACTTCAACTCCTTTAACCGATTGAGAACCGCTGTCCACACTACATCCGCCAAAGAATATGTTGCCCCACACAGCCATTCTGTCTGGATTAATTGTGTCTCCAATTGAGTTAACATCGGCTCAATTTTCCTATTGATGTTAGCGATCGCTTGACTATTTTGAATTGTAGAGTTCCACTGCTTCACGTCCTTTAACTTGACTTCGTATTGTGTTTTAAGTTCAGGATGAGCTTGCATGAGTTGAGGCAGCAATCTTTGCTTGATTTGAACTGAGCGCCTTAAGACTAATCCTTCCAGACCTTTATAGTTACCATACATCACCTCTCGCATAGGAAACTGATTTTGCAGATCGATCCATCCCTGCATGATTTCTTGCAACTCCAGTGCAGCAGGAGTTAATGTAGGATTGGGGAATTTTTCATCCAGATATTGAATAATTACGGCTGAATCCGTAATCACCTGCCCATCGTGAACCAGGGTAGGCACAACCCCCTTCGGGTTTAACGCCATGTAACTTGATTCCAAGTTCTCAAAGGTCAGCAAGTTAAGCAAATGCCCTTTCCAGTCAAGATTTTTCTCTGCTAACACCAGTTTTACTTTTGCGAACAGAGCGAACCTGAAGCATAGTAGAGTTCCAGCATAATTTGCTTCTCCTGCTTAAGCGCGCGACATGATGATAATTCCGGCAGCGATTAGACTACATGCAAATAATTGATTACTCGTAAGATGTTCGCCGAAAAAGATATCAGCCAAAATTGTAGTCGCCGCAATCCGAATGCCTGAAACAACCGGGACAGCCGATGATACAGGCAACTGCTGTAGAGATTGGGTAAAAAGTATCAAATCGAAGACATAACAAGCGATCGCTCCAATAAACCAAGGAGAGGTCACGATCGCGAGCATTCCAGGATTAGATAAAGTGAGATTAGCCTGCTTGAGCAAAAGATTACCTGCACAGGTTCCAGCAGCAGACAGCCCCAATAACGCCCAGGCATACCAAATTGAATACGTCATAGCCATTTTCCTTAACTTGTAGAAGTGGAAATATCAATCAGATAGATACATTACAACAGTTGTTATGTTATGATAAAAATAATGTAACAACTGTTGTGATAAAATGTCAATATAATTGTCTTAGATTGCTGCAAACCCAGGAGAGCTATGAGTTATGACGATCGCCGTATGGAAGTCACTGAAGCGGCATGGCGGGTCATTATTCGTGAAGGGTTGGATCGCGCCAGTATGCGGGCGATTGCTCAAGAACTTGGCTCCTCGACCGGAGTTGTCACTCACTACTTTCGAGATAAAGATGAACTCACACTCTTTGTCCTAGAGCGAGTGTTTGAAAAAGTCCTTAAAGATATGAAAGCTTGTATCAAAGAGCGGCAGGGAATTGAGCGGCTCGAACAGATCGTTCTTTCTGCCCTACCTCTTGAAGTCAACGACATCGCGGGTTGGCAGGTTTGGGTCGCATTTTTAGGCTATGCGATCGGACGTGAAAACCTGATTCAGGAGCATCGAAAACGCTATGACTTGTTACAGCAAATCATCTGTCAAGAGTTAGCTGACTTGCAGGCAGCAAAGCTGATTCGTGACGATCTTGATTTGACACTTGAAGCAAATGCACTGATCGCCCTAGTGGATGGCATCGGTACTGGGGTTGTCATTAATCCTGAGCAGTTCCACGCGGAACAACAACGATACCTGGTGCAGCGACATATCAATACTTTGCTAGCAGAATCTTGAACGCTGACGAGTAAGTTTCAAGCGGTTGTCAACACGCTCAAACAAATCAGTACGACTAGTTATTATACTGACATTTTCTAGATAACTACCCAATGTAATAGCGATCGCAATTTAACAACCGAGCTAACAAGAGGGAAGATAATTACTCCAAAACGGCTGTTGCTTCGATTTCGATCGAGAAACCTTTAACAGCAAGAGAAGAAATCCCAATCCAAGTTGTTGCAGGTGAATTACCATCAGCAAAAAACTCTTTTAAACCATCAGCAATTACATCGATTTCTGTATCTGGGTCGTAGTTAACCATGTAAATACGCAACGACACAATATCTTTAAGCGACCCACCGATAGCCTCCATTGCCGATTGAATATTTCTTAGACATTGACGCATTTGCTCGGAGCGAGTAGTACCGATAATTTGTTCTTGGGCATTAAATGGTGTCTGACCGGATAGATATACTGTCCGTCCGCCGCCACTCGTAACAATTTGAGAGAAGCCATATTTCAAGCCCGAAAATAAGGATTCTGGATTGACGCATTCTTTTGGCATACCAAACCACCTTTTCAAGGATAGACAAGTAACTGGAACTGTTGAGTTAAATCAAAACAACTGGCACACTGTGCTTAAGCAACTCAACCTTGACTTAAGGATATAAACTTACTTGGTTGGTAGTCTTACAGGTTATTGCTCCTTTTACAGATTCTTGCTGCTTTTAATAAAAGCTTTCGGCGTGATGCTTAGTAAACGTTTGAAGTGATAGCTCAGATGCCCTTGGTTAGCAAATCCACATTGAAGCGCAACATCAGCAATACTAGTATCGCGCTGTCGCAGAAGTGATTTTGCTCGTTCCACACGTTGTCTAATCAAGTATTGATGGGGAGTAATTCCCACTGACTGCTTAAATAACCGAGCAAAATGATATTGACTCATGTCCACAACTTGAGCCAATTCAGACAGTCCTATATTTTGAGCGAGATATTCATTAATATACGCGATCGCTGAGCCAGTTTGTGTGCAGGCAATCCACCTTTATAATCTTGAATAGGTTGTTTTAATGGTGAATTGATTTTGAGTAAATGCACTGCAAGCATTGCTGCTGCTGATTCGGCATAAAGACGACCCGATAAACAACCCGACTCAAGTTCGGATTTAAGAGCGTATGCAAGATGTTGAATTAATGGATCGACGATTTTAAATTGCGGCGCAAATTCAATATGTTCTGGATAAATCGACTCATACGCAACTTGTTCGATTAATTGAGGTTCGAGTGCAAGCAGTATACAACTGTTTTTTTGTTCCCAAGCTAAGGATTTACCAACCTCTGCGGGACAAAAGATAATGTCTCCACTTTGGAAGTAATAGCGCTTAAACCGATTATCCAAACAACATTCAATTAAAGATGGATTGCCTAGTTCACTACAGATTGTAAATGTATGTTGGCTGAGATAATGTTTTGGAATTTCACAGGCAGGTAGCTGATAATAGGCAAGAAAAATGTTATTCCACTCTGCTTTATGGCTTGATATAAGAGGCGCAACGGACACAATTTTATCTGCTACATTCTTTATTTGGGCTGTGCTACCAGTAGAATCTAGCTTTTTTGTCATAAACTGCTTCATTCTCAAGCTTTTTCATGTTTAAAACCATGATTCTACAACTTTAGCTACCAATAATGACGATCGCGAACCGAGAAGGATTATGATAGTGCGATCGCGCTGCTTAAAAATTTTCTCGTTCGCATTAATTATGCGAAGTCCATTTGTTGTACGATCCAATATAAAGAAACACAATACTTTATTGAGAAAGCAGACTCATCAGAATCTCCTCCATCGAAGGAAGTAGCCCCGAAATCGTCTCCTTCTGTATTAGAATCCGCGTCCAATCGGGAAGAATTCGGTAAAGCTTCAAAAGCTGTCGCAAACGAAAACGAACTTCCTAGCACTTCCCAACAAAACCCTGGCGTTGAAGATCCCTGGAATTCTGAACAGCCATCAGTAACCAGCGATTAAATAATTAACTCAAGTTGCCAGTGAGTAGATATTTTCTGGATTGTTTTGTCACCCATGGGCTACAGTTGACAAATTTTTGTCTACCATGGTAGACATTTTACTGCTTCTTCACAACAATACACCCTTGCCTATCGTGTAGAGAGAACATTTCTTGTAACTGGCAACTTGCTTTAATTCGTAATTCCTAATTATTGGTGACAATTATGAATGACTTTGACTAGTAGGGGACGGCGGAGGGTACTTGATGGGCAAAGAAGTTCGCCCCATACCTCGCGAATTGCCATTTGCCAACGCATAAGTTAAAAGTCACACTGCAATGGATATTTGTCTTGCTATGGATGAAAGTAAAATGCCGTACCAACAACAGCATAAGCCATTAGTAATAAAGCGCCTTCTAGCCAGTTAGATTTTCCATCGGTGCTGATAGAGTTAGCAATGACAACGGCGATCGCGACTGCTAGAACCTCGAAAGGATTAAAATCTAAATTCATGGGTTTTCCGAGCGCCTGTCCTACTAAAACTAAGACAGGGGCAACAAACATGGCGATTTGCAAGCTCGATCCCATTGCTACGGCTACGGCGAGATCCATTTTATCCTTGACGGCAAAAGTGGCAGCCGTGATATATTCCACCGCACCGCCAAAAATAGGAATGAGAATTACGCCTGTAAATAATTCGGTCAATCCCACAGTTGCGATCGCTTTTTCTAGACTCGATACCAAGATTTCGGAGACAAATACTAAAACAACAGTACAGACCGCTAAAGTTGCAACTGATTTCCATAAATTTGCTTTGTGTGGGTCGGTTACAACTCCCTCTATCTCAGCCATCTCTACTTCAGTTTCTTTTAACTCATAGATATAGCTGTGAGTCCGCATAGAAAACAAAAGTGTCAATCCGTAAAACGTCACTAACAGCAGCGATGCTACGATAGAAAAACGATCGAGTGTTTCTGGTGGCAGACCAGAGGACGTAAATTGAATGGCGGTTGGAGTCAGCAAAACGACTAGAGCCAGATTCAGCGAAGAGGCATTAATGCGGGCAATGGTTGGCTGAAAGTTTTGTTCTTTAAACCGCAGTCCCCCCAGCAGAATAGCTGCTCCCAACGCCAGCAGTAAATTGGCGACCAGAGTGCCCGTGATGCTTGCTTTAACGACTTCTACCAAGCCCGAACGCAATGCCACGATCGCAATAATTAATTCTGTCGCGTTACCAAATGTAGCATTGAGAAGCCCCCCCAAGGACGGGCCAATCACTCGGCGATCGCCTCAGTCGAGTCAGCAATTAAAGCAGCTAGCGGAATAATTGCTAGTCCAGACGCAATAAAAACTAAAATTGGGTTTAAGTTCAGCCACTGGGCCCCAAATGCAATTGGTACAAAGACCAACATACTTAATAAAATCGTTTTTTTGGGACTCATGGTTTGCACTCCTAATGGGAAGTCGCTAGCTAAATTCTCCCAAATTTAGAAATTTAGAAGAAAATGCGACGGCATCTATACATAATAATTCACCAATTTACCTTTTTTGTCGAGTTCAACCAACAATTTTAATCATCATCATCGTCATCGTCGTCATCGTCGTTATCGTCTCCATCATCGTCATCGCGCTTACGACTTTTATATTTGCGATCGTCTTCATCGTCATCGCGTTTGCGCTTTTTATATTTGCGATCGTCTTCATCCTCGCGACGTTTTTCTTGAGAAAATCCAGGGGATATTTTTTAAAAAAAATCGCCTATTTCCATAATTTATTACCTTCTCTTGTAATTTCTAAAGGCCTAGAGCGCTAAAATATTTGACTTAGCGTTTGAGTGTTTCTACCATTAAGGTAGAAACAAAATTCTGAACTTGGCTGGTTTGATACTTTTGTTTGTTTTCTTAGCTATGTTGAAAACCGCCTTAGCCAAACATTTGTTGAGAAGTCTGATTGAAAACTATTCTCTCACGATCCTAACAAAGGTGTTGTAAAGATTTGCCAAAAATTTTTTGATGTTTTTTTATTGCGCTGAAAGTTAGATAATAGTGTTTATAAGCTAAAATCAGACGTTAAAGTGATACTCAAATAGTTTTGCAACAAAAGTCCTCCATTTGTTTTGAGAGTGACTTATCATGTTGTTTAAAGCAGCGGTCGAAATTTCTTTGATAATTAAAAATGATGCTTTATCAGGTCGTTCACTCTACATTAGGACGCTATCGGATTTGCATACCTAAAATAGCTAGCGATTCAGAATTTGCTAGCAAGCTCAAGAACCTTATTGAGTCATTTGCGTTCGTAACCGAGGTTCGTCTTAATGCAGCAGCTAGTTCGCTGATTGTTAACTACAAAGCTAGGGCGATTTCCGAGACGATCGCCCTAGAAAAGTTGGTGGGCTGTATTTATCAGGCGGATGGATCTGAAATTCTTCTAGAAGAAACGCCAATCGAAGAAGCCGATCTTCAACTCGAATACAATCAGTGGCAAGATTTGGGGTTGCCCGTTCTCAGCCTCAGTTTATCTCTACTAGCGGCTCCTTTAGAAATTCCCACGCTAATGGTTATGTTAGCGATCGCGGGAGCATCTATGCCTTGGCTGAATCGAGCAACGGACAGTCTCTGGAACCATCGCCAACCCAGTATCGATCTCATGGACTGGGTGTGGATGACCGCTCAAACGCTCCGAGGACAGTATGCGGCTCCAGCATTGAAAACGGTTATGGTAGAGACGCGCCGAACCCTACGGGGAAATACAACCAAAGAGCGAGAGCAAGAAGCTTTGAAGTTGTTGGACGAACTGAATCAATCGGTTCGGGTAGAGCGAGACGGACAAGAGCAGTGGATCTCTATTCAAGAAGTTTGTACGGGCGATCGCGTCATTTTTAAAGCAGGGGATCGCATTTTAGTGGATGGACAGATTCTTAAAGGGGTAGGCGCGATCGATTTACAACCCTTAATCGGAGAGACAGCGCCATTCATCTGTACAGAAGGAGAGGAAGTCTATGCCTCGACGATTTTATTAGAAGGTCAGATTTGGGTTTTAGTCAAGCGGACGGGAGCAAATACCAGAGTAGGTCTGGCAGCCGGTCTAATGCAGTTAGCGCCCGTTCACGATACCGAAATTGGGGCGCGTCAGGCGGAATTAGCTAGGAGTGCGGTGCTTCCAACCCTGGCGTTTGGCGGTGCGTTTTTTGCCTTAACGGGAAACATTGGGGCTGCCATTTCACCCTATCAATTAGATTTTGGTAGCGGTATTCCTATTTCCCTTTCAACAACCGTTTTGCAGGCGCTAACCTACGCCGCTCGTCATGGAATCTATATTCGCAGCGGTCGAGTATTAGAACTTTTGGCAGAGGTCGATACAATCGTTTTCGAGCGAATAGATGCCCTAAACCCAGAGGATTCTGAATGCGTAGCAGCGATCGCGTCTTTGCATGACCAAAATATTAATACTTATTTAATCGACAGTGCTTCTCAATCGGCTACTCTCGAACTGGCTCTGCGTTTGGGAATCCCTCCCGACCAAACCCACGCAGAAGCTACGCCTACTCAAAAAAGTCATTTGGTTCGCGGACTGTGCCATCAAGGTAAAACCGTCGCTTTTGTTACCTCAGAGGTAGGAGAAACTAAGCTGGATCGCGGTCATGTTTCTATCGTATTTGCCAATAATACCGAGATACCAGAGGAAAGAGCCGATATCGTTATCCTAAACGACGATATTCGGAGTCTCACCCACGCGATCGCGATCGCTAAGCGAGCAATAAGCTCGATCTATGAAAATACAGCGATTATCGTCATTCCTAACCTGCTGATGCAAATCGGTGGCGGCATGATTTTAGGATGGCATCCAGTTTCTAACGTAATTGTTAACAACGGCTCGGCGATCGTTGCTGAATTCTTCAACAGTCCGCGCCCGTTATTTGAAACGAGCGATCTGCCGCTTCTGGGAAATCGAGCTAAGAGCGTTAAGGACAAGCAAACAGAAGCGTTACCCGCAGCTAGTAATTCTCTTATCCCATTTGGCGCGATGGAGAAACAGCTAGAAAAACAGCCAGCCAACCATACCGCTAAATCTTGGCTAAAACAGCGCGATTTAGCCAAGCGTTTGGGCGTTGCTTCCCAACTTCTCACCCGCTATCGGATTAAGCCTAATTTTTCGACATGGACTCAAGCAAAAGATCCAGATGGAATCGCTTGGAGTTACGATCTAGCAGCACGATGCTATCGACACTCGCTGCCATAAAGTTTAATCCGATTTCCTTGTGCATCTTGGCTGATACACCAGATTCCCGATGCTTTCCAAATTTTATATTGATGGATTGAGAAGTCGCCGAGGGAGATCGACAGGAGTAAGGAAAAGGGGCCAAGAGCAAGAAGAAATGCTGTTTGACGGACGTTGTAAAAATCTGAGCGATCGGACATGATATTATCCCTCAACCGATAACAATCTCGCCGAATCGAATTCGGGAGATTTTTGTTTTTTCAAGTCGATAAATCTCTGAATCTTAATCTAGAAGACAGACGCAAGCGATCGCGTTTGTATGAATTGTCGAGCTAGCATTGCTGAATCCTTTTACATCGGAAGTAAAAGAAATAGGGCGATCGGGATATCAAAATAATAAAATAGCCAATCCCCAATCGCTTGCCCAAGAAACACGCACAAACAAGCTTGCCCTTGGCAAAATCAAAAAGATACTTGCATTGCTTATGTATGGCTAAACGGATTTGAGAATGGGTAGAATGTTTTCCTCTCATCTCCTACAATTGCTAGGTCATCGGGTCTTAGTTTTCTGCCCATGATTAACTGATGTAGATTGAGGGGAGAAAATTAATATTCATAGTTTCAATAATTAATACTTCCGATCGGTGTTACTTTCCAAGCATCGTTCGAGTATTTAGCGAGCGATTGCCCAAGGGTCAACGGCAAAGCCGATCGCGAATTACCTACACCATACATAAAGTACAGTGTAGGCTTTCGATTTCATCCGCAACTATCCAACGGTAACTTCACGGGGAGCAACTTCAGCCGAACCGTTGCTGGAAGATTTGCGTTCGGCTTTTGCTTCAGCCACTAAATCTTGAAAAGATTCACTGGTTTCAGCGACGCTGGACTGCACCTTATCAAAAGCTTCAAAAGCCCAAATAAGACCAGTTTTAGCCGCGTTTCGGGAAGTTTCTGTTAGCTGATTACCTGTCATCGAATCGATCGCACCTACTACAGGGGCAAGAACCAACGCACCAATGCCAATTGCTGCGGCAGTCATCGGTTCAAGACCTAGCAATAAAGCCTCAAGTTCCATAGAGATTTAACCTCCAAAAATAAAACAAATATTCTTCCCAATCTTAAAAAGCCTTGCTTTCTTTGTAACCATTAAAATAAACTATCGCTCAGACGCAAATCAACATTACATCGCAAGCATTGCGAAAAAGCTAGCTTCTAACTTTTAAACGCCATATGTTTGCAGTTACATCAAGATTGAGCGATTCGGAACAAATGATAGCAAGAATAAAAAAATTGGAAATCTTTTGAGTTTGAACCAAACCTTGTTGATTTTTACACAATATTGTCTGGATATATGCTTATGATATCAGGAACGCAAAAAGGAACCGATGCTTGTAAAATCTCTTCATATATATATATATAAGCTAACATTTATGTAAATACCAATTAAGTACAAATTTTTCTTCTGAGAGCATCCCGAATTACTCACCACATAAGTTATTACAGTGATGGCGGGGAGGCAGCAAATCGAGTACATTGTTAAAACTACTGAAATAGTCTTTTAAAGCGCCAGCCGAGGTTCCTGTGAACTCCAACCATTCGTATTGATAAGAACTGTTTGGACTATTTGCGATGGGAGAAAAAGTGACTGCTGGAATAGCAATCAGCAACGAAACACTTTCTTCTCCAGCTTGGTTTTGACCTTCCAACCTAACAGCAGCAATAAAATTTGTATTGACAATAACATTATTGAGTTTTATGAATGCCATAGAGTTAAAAGATTGATGAAGGATACATAGATATAGACAAAATCAAGGCAATTTATAGATAATGTTTTAAGTTGCCCAAAAATTGCGAAAGGCTCGAAAAAACACTAGGGAGAGTTGGGATAGCTCTCCTTAGTGTTGTAGCGAGCCAGCACGAAAAGCTTTCAGTAGATTAGGAAACTCAAGATTGCCTAGTTGCTTTCATAATTATTTATAAGTTTATTTTTTAATGATTAAAAAATTATAAACAAGTAAATCTAGAATATGGACAAATTAGAATTTAAGAATTCCTAACGTTGTTCTAACAAAAACTAATGAAACCTTGAAAACTTTTAATCTCAAGAAGCATTAACATGATTCCTAAGCAAAACAAATTACTGAAACTTGTCATGTCTATCGAATGAGCTACGTAATTTTACTGAGGTTTACCAATCAACCTTTCAATAAAATTACTGAATTTTGTCACATCCATCGACTTAACTAGGTAATTTCACTGATAACTTATGTCGGTTTCAAAAAGTCGCGACTCAAAGTCCTGCTACTAATTTTTAAATCAAACTTTTTGAGCTTGCTTGCCCGTCCACTGCTGCCAGCGACAGATAGCATGGTTGACTCGTTTCGGGTCGTCATCCCCAATAAAGCAAATCCGCCCTAATCGTTCGCAAGCAATCAGTACTTCACCCTGTCCTAAAGAAGGAGCAATCACAAAATTGCCAGGTTTGCTATAAAAGTTTACGAGATAATCAACAATTCCCTCAATTCCTTCAATGTTTATGGAAGGGTTAGGTTTGAAAGGATCGCTATGAGAACAAATCGCTACGTATATCCCTCCTACAAGAAGCTCGAATTTAAAAGGCATTTGGCAGCGGCGGCAAAAGTCATGGATGTATCCTTCAGAGCGAAGCACAGTTACAACCCGTGCTTCATCGATCAAATAATCGTGTTTCCAAGGGATACTAGGAAGAACGAGCGCCAGAGACGCATGAGAGGGCAATTTTTCCCTAAAATCTTTATCTACAGTATCGCCACAGTAGACCAAGTGACGATTTAGCAGCCATTCGCTACCTGCTTGTACCTCAATCTGCTCTCCCTTGTTAGCTAACGGCTCTTGCGATGAAGGAATCGCTTTACGCTGAAGTTGTTTGGCTGTCTGTTTTGCCTGCATTTCCGCGAGAATATTTTCAAATACAGCCAACTGAAGTTTTGTTTGTTTGGCTCTGGCTTCGGCGACAAGTTTTTTCTGTTGTTCTGCTTCGGCAAGCTTTTGATTTGCCATGGCTTCCTGAGCCGCCTGTTCTGCTCGTTCGGCTTCTTGTCGTTCCTGTTTGCCTGCTCTAGCAATTTTGAGCCGTGCTGAAGTGCTATTAGCAATGGGCGTTCCTTCAATCTTTTTTTTGACTTCTGGAAGGATATCTCTAGCAATTTGCTTGCCATACTGAAAGGTTCGCTCGGTATAGCCAACTTCTTTGGCAAGTTCCAAAGTTGTTCTTAAAGGTGACGAAATCGTTTCACCCCCCTGCTGGCGATATTGGTTGTCTCCAGATTTAGCTCTCAGTCCCAGTCTTTCTAAAATCCGATCTCGCTCTAGCCAAAGTTCGTCTCGTTCAAGGCCCTCTACTTCGTTGCGAATTAGGTTTTCATCGATTTCAGCAAGGCGAGCGCTATCTCGGTCTTTATAAGAAACGATACTGCATTCAATCTTTTTGTATCCTAACGATTGATAAGCAGTGAGACGATGCAATCCAGCAACTAGGTTATAGTCTTTATCTAGGGTAATTGGATTGATTAATCCATTAGTACGGATAGACTCAATCAACTCTGCTACTTTGTCACTGTTGGCGGGTCGCCTATTGGTATCGATCTTAATCCGATTTATGTCAACACTTGGCATACAAAGTTTTCTTTACTTACTTAAATCAGAGAAAGTTGGCTAGGGGCAGTGTTACTACAGCTAAACACGTTCTAATTGACTTAAGAATAAGAAGCCTTGAGATTTTCTTAAGATTTTTCAATTATTCCAAGGGATCGTTTTCAGTCTGACGCTCGAACGTTGGGGCTTTTTATAAATTAGACAAGAGATGTTTTTTTATTTGTTTGGTTTGTGTCATCATATGATTAAATTTGGTTATCCATAAAAACAACATCCTGCCTGTGGCATATCTTGTAAATTTTGATTCAGAGGTCTTAGCTGTAAGTCGAGTGATAAAGGATTATAAAGGGTTTAAAAAGTTTTTTAAAAGTTAAATGGGTTTTAAAAGTTAAAACTCTCGAACTTGAGTTCTAAAATATTTCATTATGAACTCTCGTCTTCTTATTCTAGCCCAGATACCCGCTGGTGATTGTGCGGATATTTACATCTATTTTTCTACAATCGCTAATTTAAAAAGGCTTTGCGCGATCGTTAGGCTTTTAAGTTGTGACCTGTATCAAAGATAGCGCAAATATTTTGACCTTAAAAAGCTCAATCTTATTTTCTAAATTATCTGATTTCTTACCTCCTAGTGTAACGTTATATTACAATTATGTTCTAGCTAGTTAATAATTGTTCTCAAGGTAGATGAAAACTTGAAATACGGTTGTCAAGATCGAGGCAACCTTCAAATTTAAGAATAATAAAATTTTGAAGGCAAAAATTTATGAACGCGATCGCCCAAACGGAAAAGTCACCCAACAACCAAATCGGCTCGTGTAAGACGTGCGAGTATCAAGTCATTCATGCTACTAAGGGGCGATTGAGAATTCGTATTCCTCGACTATCAAGCGATACAGATTATGCTAGCAAACTAAACTGGTTGCTGGAATCTTTAGATTTCGTGGTCAGCGTCCGCATTAACTCTCTGGCTGGTTCGTTAATTATCCACTACGAAACCAGTACAATTTCCAGTGCGTCAGCGTGGAAAAGCGTATTGGATGCGATCGCTCAAGCCAGTACGAGCGAAGAGATGCCCCTTGGTCTTGTCCTCACCAAAACAGAAGAGCGATTGGGAATCGATTGGATAGAGCGGCTAGGAATGCCTGTCTTCAGCTTGGGGCTAGCTTTTGTAGCCGAGCAAATCCTGGCGATTCCAGCCCTGTTAGTTGGGGGAGTAGTGGCTGTTGCCGCCCTTCCCTTTATCAGCCGTACTCTCGATTTAATGGTCAAGGAAGGCCGTCTGGATGCAGATCTGTTAGATGCCCTTTGGATTGGTATTTATACGCTCAAGGGTGACTTTGTAGGGCCAGCACTGACAGTTAGCCTGATGGAAACAGGCGACGCATTGCGGGATACAACGGCTCGCACCAACGAGCGACAAATGCTGGATTTGATGCACGGACTAGATAAGTTTGCTTGGGTAGAAAAAGATGGACAAGAACAACGAGTTCTGCTTAGCGAGGTCAACAAAGGCGATCGCGTCGTCGTTTATCCCGGCGAAGTTATCCCCGTTAGCGGACGGGTGCTGCGAGGAACGGCTTTAATTGACGAACACAAGCTCACTGGCGAATCGCAGCTAGTCTCTCGCTCGGAAGGTCAGGTCGTTCATGCGGCAACAGTAGTCTTAGAAGGAAAAATTACAATTTTGACCAAACGGATAGGGCAAAACACGCGCTTGGGATTGGCCGTTCAGTTAATGCAGGCGGCTCCAATCCACGATACGCGAGTAGAAGATTATGCCTCTAAACTAACTAATGCCGCTGTTATGCCAACCCTATTGCTGAGCGCTTTAATTTTTGCCATAACGCGAGATCCGTCGCGATCGCTTGCCCCACTTCACCTCGATTTCGGTCACGCGCTTCGTATTGCCATTCCAACTACCGTTCTTTCGGCGTTGACTTACGCCGCCCGTCATGGGGTTTACATCCGTAGCGGTCGCGCCCTAGAGCTTCTGGCTCGGATCGATACTATTGCCTTTGACAAAACGGGGACGCTGACTCAAGGAAATGCGGCAGTAGTTGCAATCCAAACAACTGATACAACGATTTCTGCCAAGGAATTACTGGCGCTAGCTGCGGCAGCCGAACGGGGAAATAGTCATCCAGTCGCCAGCGCGATTATTCGTCAGGCGACCGACCTCGGAATTGTAATTCCCTCAGCGACAAACTGGGACTACAAAATTGGCTTAGGGGTTGTAGCGGTGGTTCGAGACGAACGAATTTTGGTGGGTAGCGATCGCCTCCTAGAACAAGAGGGGATTAGTCTAGCGTCCATTTACCAACAATATCCAGACCTGCAAACTAATATTTATTCGTCGGTCTACGTCGCTAGAGAAAAGGATTTATTGGGAGTAATTTTATATGCCGATCCGTTGCGATCGGAATGTCCTCGCACGATTGGGGCGCTGCGGTGTTGGGGGATGGAGACATATATCTTGACGGGAGACAATCAACGAGTCGCCAATTGGGTTGCCGAGCAACTAGGAATTGACCTGGAGCGTACCTACGCCGAAGTATTCCCAGATAAAAAAGTCGAAACGATCCGCGAATTGAAAGAGCAAGGAAAAACGGTTGCCTTTGTCGGTGAAGGAATCAATGACGTGGCGGCTCTCGCTCATGCCGATGTTTCTATTTCTTTCGCTTTGGGCAGCGATCTGGCACGGGAAGCAGCAGATGTAGTGCTTTTGGAAAATGACCTGCGGGGAATTCCCCATGCTATCGAAATCGCTCGGCGGGCAATGGACATTATTTACCAAAATGCGGCGATCGCAACGATTCCCAATATCAGCGTCGTGCTAGCAGGCATTCTTTTCCCACTCAATCCCGTTTTGACAGTATTAATTGGCAATGGCTCGGCGTTGCTTTCGGAGTTAAATAGTTTTCGTCCTCTGTTCGATCCTGGAACCGATCTCAATCAGTACGCGATCGAGGAACAAGATCTGTCTTCTAGCGACAAAAATGGCGATCGGATTAAAAATTTAAATGAACTCGATAGCTGCGATCGCAATTTTCCTGAAATAAAGCTGGCTTAAACCAGTAAAAGTTTGTTTTTTAACAAAATACCAACAACATAAACTTAAAAATGTAATTTTAAAAATCCTCCAATTTCTGACGGAGGATTTAAATATTGTTGCTATAATTGGCTTGGTAGATAACTCTGCCAAAAGATCGGGGAAAGCATTGAGAATAAACTACCGATAAGAGATCGCCCCTTAAAACTTCACGATTCACCAAAATTCTTCGCTTGACTCCAAATTCAGTAACTCATGTGAATGCCTAACAGCTTATTGGGTCAAGAAGCCCATTAGAGTAGGTAAAAAAGGAATGTAATGCCTCGATGTCCTGTTTGTCAAAATCGTTACGTTCTGGGCAAAGACAAGCACTGCCCTACTTGTGATTGGGATTTCCAATCCCATCCATTTTTCATCGGAATGATTCCAGAGGTCGCCCAAAAAGAAAATACTCGATTGGCATGGGCAGTTAATCTCTGGTCAGCCTTTCAAACGAATCAAGAACAATTAAAAGAGGCGCAAAGACAATTACAAGAAGCTAACAAAACTAAGCTTGAGTTTCAGTCAGAACTCGAACGCGATCGCCAAGAGCAGAGCTTGTTGGCTGAAGCGTCCCGCCAACAGGAAGCTAGACTGGCGCAATTACAAGAACAGTTAAATAAATCCGATCGCGCTTTAGCTCAACTGCAAACGGAAATCGAGCGACTTAAGCAAAACCAAATCTCAGGAATAACGTCGCCTCCTACAAAGCTTACTAGCTCGCCAACCGAGTTGCCAAATTCTCTGCCAGTTAACCTACAGGAAATCAGCTTTCAAGTGGCGATCGTCCAGTCTCAAGAACGACTCGTAAGCCGCGAAACAGCTAAGGCTCGATACTTTAGGGAAGCTCTGGGAAACAGTGTATTTCTTAACCTCGTTTATCTTCCAGGAGGAACTTTGTTAATGGGTTCTCCCGAAAATGAAATGGGTCGAGAAAGCCATGAAGATCCCCAACACTCGGTTACACTTCAACCATTTGCCTTAAGCCAATTTCCGATTACCCAAGCTCAGTGGCAGGCGATCGCTAGTTTACCGCCAATCGATCGCCCTCTAAATCCCGATCCCTCTAACTTAAAAGCTCCCAATCTGCCTGTAGAACAAGTTTCTTGGCATGATGCTGTTGAATTTTGTGCTAGACTGTCTAGGCTGACCAAACGAGACTATCGACTGCCTAGCGAAGCAGAATGGGAATATGCCTGTCGCGCCAGAACTACAACGCCTTTTCATTTTGGCGAAACCATTAGCTCCGATCTAGCGAATTACGACGGTAGCTACACCTACAGTTTTGAAGCCCAAGGACAGTATAGACAACAAACAACTCTAGTCGGTAGCTTTGGGGTTGCCAATGCTTTTGGTTTATACGATATGCACGGCAATGTTTGGGAATGGTGTGCCGATTCTTGGCATGAAGATTATCAGGACGCTCCTGACGATGGTAGCATCTGGCGATCGGAGATTTCCGATAGTCGCCGCGTTCTGCGGGGAGGTTCGTGGTATTGTTTTCCCAATCTCTGTCGTTCGGCTCAGCGACATTGGGAGCAAGCAGACTACGGAGGTAGCGGCACGAGTTTTCGAGTCGCTTGTTTCATTGGTCACTACTTTATAAAATAAAACTTTTAAAATTTTTAAATATTAATTTATGCTATAAAGTTGATAAGGTAAGTTGGCGAGCTTCGCCTAAACAACTGTAGTAATTTATCTCAATTTTTAGATTTCACTTTGTCGGAATTCAGCTAGTCTTAATTTAGGCAATAGTTTTCTCTCGCTTAACTCCGAAGTAAATAGCTCAACAGTTACCGCAGTTTTTGCTGTAATTTTTCTGGAGCTATAAAAAGCTTTTAACCATTTAACAAAAATAAAGAGAGGATAAACGTGTCGCAACAAGTCAAACAATTTCACTATCTAATCCTCCAAAATTCTTCTCTAAAAGAGCAATTAAGAGCAGCACCCGATCGCGCTAGCTTAGTAGAACTGACAGTGCAGTTAGGCACTGAAATGGGATACAACTTCACACACCAAGAAGTAGAGGTCTATATTAACAAAAATAAGTTGTTGCTGATGATGCAATTTGCATAGACGACTTCCCGTTTCTATATACTCTCTATCAGTAGAATTATGTAAGTCGAGAGATTCAGTGAAATTACGTAAATCGAGCCGATTGACCTGAAAAAGTCTAATAATTTTACTGATGACTTTATGAGTTTTATTTTTTTTAATTAATTCTAAAGTTTCCTAAGTTCAGAAGAAAAATAATATGAAAAAGTATTTAAATATACATTTTTTTTTACTAAAAAAGTAGGTCAAATTAGCAAGATTTTAGGAATCAAGAAATCTTTAAGATTTTTTTAACTTTCTAGTTGTAACAAATCATAATTGTGATATTCTAATGATTACCATCAAAAAAAGTCTAGGTTTAGTTAAGCAATAAAATTTCCTCTAAAACCCTAAGACCAAGAGTGGGCAATAGTTCTATAGATATAAAATCCAGTTAAGGAATCTATTGAATTGAGAATAAGTCGAAACCTTGAGATACGAAAGTTCAAGTTACGTATAATTCTGTAACTGTTATTTCTATTTTTTTGCGAACAAATCCCTTTCATTATCTGGGGTTTTAATGTAGACTCAAGACAAGAGTGGAGATATAAAGTTTAAGATTATATCTTCCAAGCAAATACTTAACTGCTTACAATTTATCTGCAACAAATTCGCTCTGGCTGACTCCCAGAAATTTGCATTACTCAATTTTAGCTTGCTTTCTAGCCGGTAGGCTCTGCTGTGACTTCGGCAGTAAAAGCTTATTGCCTAGATTTCTGTAGAGCGAGAACTGAAGTAAGATTAGTCAGTCAAACCAACAGGACTTGATAACCAACAAGTTCTGAATGATTACTGCGTAAAAATTATGACAGTTAGGATGTGACTATTTACTATTTGTTGCATTCTCCTGTCATCAAGCTTTTCAATCTTTATATGCGATCGGGGGCTAGGATTTCAATCTAACGACTGCCCTGCCATTAATGCCATTGACCATTGACAATTTAACGCAAGCTAGGAGATCTCTATGTCAGTTACAAATCTTGCTGAAAAAATAGCTGAAACTAATGTTGAGGCTCACTCCTTCAGCTATGTTGAAACCATCTATTACAAGGTGGTGCATTGGATACCTGGGCGTTTTCGTATCCAGATCCCTTTGCTAGCTGAGGATGAGGAGTATGCAACCCAACTTCAGTATGTTCTTGATAATTTAGACTTTGTTACCGAAGTTAAAGTTAACCCGGCGGCTCGATCGCTAATTATCAATTACGATAGCGAATCAACCGCAGTTGCCATAGCGACGATTGAAGACAAGTTATTTTCTGCTATCCAACGGGCTTTTGTTGTTGAGATTCCGGCAGGTTGGAGTAGTAGCAAAGACGAGAAAAAAGCCGAAAATGAAATCGATTTTATGGAGCGTTTAGGCTTCCCGATCGCGGGTTTGGCGATGAGTGTAGCTGCGATGGCGGGGGTTCCCATTCCTCCGCTTCTCATTGGTGCAACCATTATTCTTGGTGCGATTCCAGTTTACCAGCGTGCTTGGGAAGCGATCGAAAAAGAACGCCAGTTGACGATCGATTTCTTAGATGGTCTAGCACTGACCTTACACACGGCTCAAGGACACTTCTTTGCGCCAGCTTTTATGTTGGGCTTAGTAGAAGGAGGCGAAGCGATTCGGGATATGACGGCTCGCGGTAGCGAACGAGCTTCCCTCGATCTGTTGGGCTGCTTGAACAAGACCGCGTTTGTCATTCGCGACGGACAAGTCGTAGAAATTCCTACGCCAGAGGTAGTACCGGGCGATCGCGTTATCGTTTATCCCGGCGATCAGATTCCCGTTGACGGAGCAGTGTTAGAGGGAACGGGCATTATCGATCAGTGCAAACTAACGGGCGAATCAGTTCCGGTAACTCGGCGAGAAGGCGAAGAAGTTTTTGCCTCGACCTTATTAGTCGATGGAACGCTAACCATCTTAGCCGAACGCACGGGCAACAATACCCGCGCTGGCGTAATCGTTAACCTGATGCAAGCGGCTCCCGTACACGATACTCGCGTTGAAAACTATGCCGCGCAGGTAGCCAATCAGTTTGTCGTCCCAACTTTGTTAATAGGTACTGGTGTCGGACTAGCTTCGGGCAACCTCAACCGCGCGATCGCGCTATTAACCCTTGACTTTGGAACAGGAATTCGAGTTTCCGTTCCGACCACTATCCTATCTGCGCTCACCTATGCCGCCCGCAACGGCGTACTTATCCGCAGCGGTCGTGCCATTGAAATTCTTGCCACCATTGACACTATTGTCTGCGACAAGACAGGAACGCTGACCATCGGTCATGCTGGAGTCAACGACATCGATGTCATGGACGCTCGCTTTACTAAGAACGAAGTATTGTGTTACGCAGCGACAGCAGAACAAGGATTAACGCACCCAATTGCCGAAGCGATCGTTCACGAATCAAGAGACCGACAAATCGCCCTCAAAGAAACCGAAGAGTGGGAGTATAAAGTCGGACTCGGTGCGGTTGCCAAGATCGATGGGATGCAAATAATTGTTGGCAGCCCTCGCTTCATGAAACAGGAAAATATAGATCTCGAAGAGTACGACATACGCTATCCTGATGCTAAGTCTGGAGGACAGTCGCTAGTTTATGTTGCAGGTGACGGCAAGCTCTTAGGTGTAATCCGTTACAGCGACCCACCGCGTCCAGAAAGTAAAGAGGTCATCGCACAACTGAAGCGCATGGGCATCTCGCTTTATATGCTAACCGGAGACGTAACGCGGGTAGCCGAAGCTATTGCTCGCAATTTGGGCATGGATGCCAATAACGTTGTCTCAGAAGCCTTCCCAGAGAAGAAAGTAGAAGTCGTCAAAGAACTGCACGACAGCGGTCGAACGGTTGCCTTCTGCGGAGATGGCATCAACGACTCAGCGGCTCTCGCTTACGCTGATGTCTCTATTTCCTTTGCAGGTGCTACGGATATCGCGAGAGAAACAGCCGATGTGGTACTGATGGAAGACGATCTGCGCGGGTTGGTTATGGCGATTAAAGTTGCCAAACAAGCGATGGAAGTTATTTGGCAAAATACGATAATTGTAGCTGCTCCCAACCTCGGTGCGTTGGTTGCAGGGATCTTCTGGGCACTCGATCCCCTACTAGCAGTCGTAATCAACAACGGTTCTGCTATCCTTGCGGAACTCAACGGGCTGCGTCCTCTGATAGGGCCTGGTGGCGTAACTCCACTAGAGCATCGACTTCAAGCTGACGAACTTGCAGAAAAAGAGCAGTGGATTAAAGAACGCGCTCAAAAGCCCGAACTCGGCGATAGTCAAGCGATTAAAGAGCCAAAAATTATCACAGAGGTTGCGATTGTTTCCTCTGAGTTGAAAGCTGAAGTGCAAAACACATTAATGAACGATAACGGCAACGAAGAACGGGAGAGCGAGTCACAAAATGTAAATGGGACAAACGGTTCTTGTGCTAACGACAACGGACAGGCATCAGAATCGAGCGAGCAACTAGAGTTTGCTACAGAAACAGCCAGTTTGCACTAATTCGCTCTGGGGTATCTGATGGGATGCCCCTTGCTACTAGCAGCAACCTGCTATCGAACAAGAACTTCACTTGACTTTTAAGACATCCTTGGACATTATGTTTCAAAGAATTTTGGTGGCTTTGGATAGCTCGGAATTTGGAGAGTATGTTTTTGAAGAAGCACTATCGCTTGCCTTGGCAACCCGTGCTAGTCTGATGTTGTTGCACGTTCTGTCGGATACAGAAGTAGAAGATTCTAGGCTTAAAAGCCTCGACGAGCATCTCGATCGCTGGGAACTGTATCGACAACAAGGGCTAGAACTATTGAAATCGCGTCAGGAGATCGCCTTCCAAGCAGGTGCGATCGCTGAAGTTAACCAAATCTTAGGAGCCGCACCTACCGAGATTTGCGCCTTGGCTAAATCTTGGAAAGCCGACTCGATCGTAGTAGGGCATCGAGCCTTGTCTGGACTCCAATCGCTATTTGCAGGTAGCGTTAGCAACTATGTGAGGCACTACGCGCCTTGTTCGGTTTGGATCGTACCGGAGCGAGTAGCAGCCAAGGTTGCTAGTTGAAGCTACCTTTTTCACAGCCTTTCATTATCCCATTATTGAGGAGATTGTCATGAGCAAAAAAATTCTAGTCGCGATCGACCGCTCCGATAAAATGAATCAGTGTGTTTTTCAAGAAGCATTAGACTTGGCAAAAGCTACTGGGGCAAGTTTAAAACTATTGCACGTTCTCTCTGTGGACGAAAAAGACAGTCCCAACATCTTAACTTTAATTAATACCCCAGAAAATAAAAAACGGTGGGAAGAGTTTGAGAAAGTTGGTCGAGAGTTACTCCAATCTTTAGCTGACTCAGCAATAGCCGCTGGCGTACCTACCGAATATTCCCAAGGCTTGGGCAGACCGGGACACATCATCTGCGATACCGCTAAAACCTGGGGAGCAGACCTCATTGTTATCGGGCGACGAGGACTGTCTGGGTTGAGCGAACTAATTTTAGGCAGCGTCAGCAACTACGTTTCTCACTATGCTCCTTGTTCAGTGCTGCTGATTCAGGGTTTGCCTTTAAGACGTAAGGGCGATGTTCGAGAAAATTTCATGGCTACTTCGGCTTAAATTTCTGCACTGGGTTAAGAGATTGGTTGCCTACAAGTTGGCGATCGCCAACAAAAAATCAAACGCCCTAATCAGCAAGAGCTTGACAATTTAGTAAGGAGTTGTAAACAGATAATTGACAAATTGCACAAAAGTTTTATTTGTCACCAAGGTGAGAAGGAGTAGCTTTTTATAATCTTGTCAAGCGGCTCTTCAGTAGCCATTACCAACTAACGCGATCGCATAACGATCGGTAAGTTCTTTACATTCTATAGAAAAGCAATAAAGTTTTGGAGCTATTACCATGTCAGTTTCACAGTCTGACAGAACCTCATCGCGTCCCGTAAAAAACCCTCCACCCAAGTTTATGTCCCGTAAGGATGCGTTTCTCTTACGGATGCTAATTTTTGTGCCTATCTGCCTGGTGTTGAGCAGGCTGGATGTCAATCCAGTCATTGTCTTCGCTTCAGCAGGCTTGGCTATTATTCCCCTAGCTGCCTGGATTGCCAACTTTACCGAAGCGGTTGCCGCTCGAATCGGCCCTACCTTGGGCGGCCTACTCAACGCAACTTTCGGTAATGCCACCGAAATGATTGTCTCTGTGGTTGCTCTTCAAGCAGGACTGATTGAGTTGGTAAAAGCGAGTTTGATGGGTTCTATTATCGCCAACTTACTTTTAGGACTAGGGCTAGCTTTGTTTGTGGGGGGCTTAAAAACCCGAAAACCAGACTCTCAAATTAATACGGAAAATCTTAGCGCTGTCGCGCGGGTGAATGCCTCGCTGCTTAATTTGGTAGTTGTTTTCTTACTCGCTCCCACAGCTATTGAAGTAACTTCTATTACCTTGCATCTCGAAACGACCAATGAGTTTTCTTACATCGCATCCACTTTGTTATTAATTGGTTATATCCTGATGCTGTTCTTCTCTATGAAGACCCACAAACATCTTTACGGCATAGAGGAAGATGCCGAACCTGAAAGCTATGGTAGCGAAGCCAGGGGTCTTTACAAGCTCAAGCTTCATATTGGGCTACTTCTGGGAACGACGCTAGTGCTGTTGTTTGTCTCTGAAGTATTGGTAAGTAGTTTAGAAGAAGCGATCGCGACTACTGGCTTGACGGAACTGTTTACTGGCGTGATTCTCATCCCTATGTTTGGTGCTGCCGTGGAAATTATTACCTGTGGCATTTGTGGCGCTAAAAATAAGGTTAATTTAGCTTCTGCCGTAGCAATTGGTTCTAGCCTTCAGATTGCCATGTTTGTCACGCCAATCCTGGTGTTTGTCGGTTTGTTTGCGGGTAAACCCATGAACTTAGACTTTGATAATTTCACAACTTTGGGACTTGGAATTACAATTTTGATGGTCAACTCTGTCTCATCTGACAGTCGCTCCAATTGGCTTGAGGGAATTGTGCTGCTGATGACCTATGCGATGCTAGCAACCGCTTTTTTATTACATCCAGCCTTAGCTAGTTAGTTAGATGCCTAAGCCAGGGAGTCATCTATAATGTCTTCAGCAAATTCTAGTGACTTTAAGATCCCAAAAATACCTTAATTTTTTTGGATAACATCTAAATTCAGACATTTAATGATTTGTCGCGATCGCATCTCAACTAATCAGAGCTAGCATTACTTTGGCGAGACGAACGCCAAATCCACCAAGCCGCAGCACATAGAGTACAATTTCCTACCACTGTCATTGAAGCTTGCACTGTCACCAGCCATTCCAAAGAGGTTGCATTGTCAAAAAAGTGCCAAGTACAAGCACACATCGCGCTAACTAAAGCAGGTAACATCGCCCAAGATAAGCTTCTCCAAGCTCGATTTCCCGTCACTTCTCCATACGTCCAAATTAACCAAATTGCTACTATCCACTCAATGACGCTAGAAACGTGAATAATCCAAGTGGGAATTGATAAGGCGTGCATAACTTTTTAGAATTTTTTGAACCGCAACACGCGAGTTTAATTGCTTTCTGATGCAAAATATCTAAGAAGAAGCTGGAAATGAGTTGAATCGAGAGAGGATAAGTTTTTTGGTTAGACCTTCCTCTCAAGATCCTATGCTGTAGCTACATCATGCTCTAAGCCTAGCTGTTCTTCACTCGGCAACTCCAAACAATAACCCGCACCATAAACTGTTTTAATATAACAAGGATGGCGGGGATCGGGTTCTAATTTTGTTCTCAAGTGACGAATATGAACGCGAATGGTTTCAATATCGTCATCGGGATCGTATCCCCAAACTTCTTTGAGAATTTCACTTGGAGCAACGGTTTGACCGTGACGTTGCAGCAGACAATGCAGTAATTCAAATTCTAAGTGAGTTAGCTTTACTGTATCGCTAAACCAAATTGCTTCAAAACGCTCTGGAACCAAGGTTAGAGGACCATAGTTGAGAATTTCAGAGTGTTTGGCAGCTTGTGGAATGCGATCGGTTCGGCGCAGCAATGCTCTTACTCTCGCCAGCATTTCCTCAACTTCAAAAGGTTTGGTCAGGTAATCATCAGCACCTGCATTAAATCCTTCTACTTTATCCTTGGTTTGGCTCAAAGCTGTCAGCATCAAGATAGGTATATCAGCAGTACGTTCGTCCCGTCGCAGTCGCTGACAAACTGTAAAGCCATCGACTTTAGGAAGCATTAGATCGAGCATGACTAAATCTGGCTGTAATTGGACTGCTAGGGCTTGACCTTTTATGCCGTCTTCAGCTTGATTTACGTCATAACCAGCCATTTCTAAGTTGATAGAAACCAATTCTGAGATTGAGGGGTCGTCGTCAATTACAAGTATTCGAGGCATTACCAAAGAGTTATGACTAAAGTGTTTGTAAAATTTGGATAAGAACTGTGAGACAAAAATAAGATTCCTGTACCGATTATAAGCACGATTGCTAATCTCGTTACAATTTGTCGGAATTTGAAGACAAATTTTTGGAGCTTTTTAGAAGTAGTTGTGAAAAGTTTGTTAAAAAACAGCCGTTTTTTCGGTAAATATAAAAACTTTATCGATCGATCCCTTTCTTGATTAGCCATTACTCTTTGATTTTGTAAATTATATGTAAAGATTTGTAAAAGAACTGCCGATTGGATTACAGTTTTAATGAGCAATCTTTTTCAGACAACCCCTTGGTTGAAAAATGGTCTGTCAATGACTCTCTACTCAGCGTTGAGAGCAAGTCAGATCTGGGAGACAACCATTACAAAAGTCGAACCACAGAATTATCGAGAATATGTTTTTTCTGGCGCGCAAGGAGTGCCAATTTTTGGAACTATCTCGCTCCCCGAAAATCCGCGCGGGACAATTATTGGTACTTATGGAATTACAGGCGATTTAGATAACCAATGGTTTCTTAAGTTACTTAAATACAAAGCATTAGCCCAAAATTATGGCGTAGTTCTTTTCGATTGGCGATCGCATGGTAAAACTGCTCAATTATCGCCAACTTTAACCTCTGATGGCTTATACGAAGGAGAAGATTTCGTTCGTATAGCCGCAGGTGCGAAGGCTTTGGGATGTCCCGCCCCATTTTGGTTTATAGGTTACTCTCTGGGGGGACAATTGGCATTGTGGGCGGCGAAAGCAGCACAAACGCTTCCAGAATGGGGACGAGATTTAGCTCTGCATGAATCGGAAATTGGCGGTGTAGCGGTTATTTGTCCCAACTTGGACTCGAATCGATCGCTGTCTTATCTGGTCAAACAGCCTTTGGGTAAGTATTTAGAAAAATCTATTACCAAGGAACTCAAAAAACTGGCCCTGAAATTACACGAGTATCATCCCCAGGATATCGCTCCCGATTCGATCGCGCGAGCAAATAGTATCTGGGGATTCGATCGCGAGTTAGTTATCGAACGCTTGGGCTTTTCCTCGGTAGAAGAATATTACGATGCGAGTAATGCTCTCAAATTGTTACCCGCTTTAAAAACGCCAACCTTAATTATTTATGCCGCAGACGATCCCATGTTCGATCCCGCCATCGTACCCGAACTACAAGCAGCTTGTGCGGATAATCCCGCGATCGATCTCATTCTAACCGTTCATGGCGGTCACGTCGGTTATATCAGCAATAAATTCGGTCAGCGTCTTGCTGGCGATCGCGATCGTTGGTGGGCGTGGAATCGAGTATTAGAATGGTTCGATAAGCGAAGTTTCGGTAAATAAATCTATTAACTTCACTTTTAACAAAATATGACTTCTGGTAGGTACTTCATGTTAAGAATTGCTGGCAGATTATGGATTACGATTGCCGTTATTCATGTGGTATATGGGTTAATTATGTATTATTCGCAGTGGAAGGCGATCGCGCAAGCGGGTTGGTTTAATGTCATAGCTCCCGATCAATTTTCACCCATTTTCGATCGTGAAGATGCCTTTTGGTTCATGATGATAGCTCCATTTCTCATGATATTAGGACAGTTATGCCTATGGGCAGACCAGCAAAAACTCACATTGCCAATTTCAGTAAGTGGCATTTTACTAGGAGCGGTCGCTGTGGGGCTATTTCTCATTCCAGTTTCTGGTTTTTGGTTGGTATTAATTCCAAGTGCGATGATGTTCTGGTCATCAAAAACGGCAAAATCTAACGCTAATGCCGAATTATATTTGGAAAACTTAAATCATGAATAAATTTCCTTGAGGGGTTGTTGAATATCCATCGTCATCGATTCCCAGAGCGATCGCACAAAGAGAAAATATTTATTTCCCAAATCCAACCCTTCATAATAATTATGTCGGTTAGATTTTTCTAGCTTATGCGGTGACAATTTCAGGAGTTAGATCGGGCGATGCTGGCTCAAAACGCAGCACCATGAAATGCTCTGGGTGTAACCCTATAGATTCGTAAGTTGGTCCATCGCGATCGCTAAATTCGACTTCAAACGCTTCTCCACCAGCCAAAATTTCAACTACTGTGCCAACTTGACCGCGCCACAAGTTGTATTCAGGAAGATTGACTGTTAGTGCTACTACATCAAGTAATTTGACCGGATTTTTCGTCATCTCGTTTTATCTCCAAATTTAAACACTTAGACGAATTTGTTGAACTCCCTGACGCAACTGGCGTTGGCGCGATTGCCAAGATTTCCGAACTCGCTCTTTGAGCAAAGACGGCAAATGGCTTGCTATCCATCGCAGTAAGGCGCTTTTAACCAATCGTTCGGCTTGTGCTGCTTCTTCACCTTGCAGTTGTTGCGCCCGAATAATTTCTGGTTCTCGTTCCGCTTGAATTTTTGGTAACACTGCATCAATTGCTTCAGGCGATGCTTTCTCACGTAACAGAGGCACTAAATGATTTGCTGCGACAATAACATCTCGCAATGCTACATTGATTCCCTGAGCGCGAATTGGCGACATGGGGTGAGCCGCATCTCCTATCAGTAGCAGTCCTGGAACCGACCAACTCTGACAGCGCCCAACAATAACGGATAATAGAACGGGTCGTTCGATTGTGTCTGCATGAGTTCGGAAATGTTCTGCTAAAGGAGGCGGCGAGGCAGATGCAAACATTTCAGACCAATTGAAGTGTTTCCAGTCTTTAGAATCCTTTTCATGAAGCGTCCAACCTACTTGAAGATTGCCCTCTGACCCCCGAAATAGCCCAAAGGCATGGCGATCGCGAAGAATAACATAAAATACGTTCTCAGACTCGAAAAGCGGACTATCAGCTAATTTAAACCAAAGAATGTTAAAACTTTGGGACTGCTGTTCTAGAGATAAATTGGCTTGCTGTCGGACTATAGAATTGCGACCATCTGCCCCAATAACGAGATCGGCATCAATCGTGCCATCGTCGCTTAACTTAACCCCTGCAACTCGTCCGTTGTTCCATAATAAATCCTGTACGGGAGTGCTGGGGAAAAACTCAAAATGAGGATAAGTTTTTGCTTCGTTAATTAAAGCTTCGAGAAAGGCTGGTTGGGAAACTAGGGTTACGGGTTTACCGCCAGATTCTATCGGTTCGTTAACTCGAAAGAGCGATCGCCCTTTAATATAAAACTCCCAGGCATCTAAGGAGCGATGGGGAATTCGCTCTAGCATAGAAGATAATCCCATCTGCTCTAGTGCGTCTAATCCACTTGGCATTAAACCTTCCCCCCGAAAAACGCGATGAAAGTTACGAGATGCTTCAATTAACTTGACGTTAATCCCCCGTTGTACTAACAAGAGTGCAAGCGTTGCACCCGTTGGCCCAGCCCCAACAATTACAACCTGAGTCATCGCGTTGTCCTCACTTTTCTTCATCATAACGACTCAAGTTTTGTAAGAATTCTTAATGAAAATTCTCATCAAATCAGTTTAATCTACCCAAATAGGCAGATTCTTAAATTTTTGTAGCCAGAACTACACCAAAGGTTAACTCAAAACATAGGAAATTTAACATGAGTGTCAACTTAGCAACCATGTTGCGTGAAGGGACAAAAAAATCCCACACGATGGCAGAAAACGTTGGTTTTGTCAAGTGCTTTTTAAAAGGCGTTGTTGAAAAAAATTCATATCGCACGTTAGTCGCCAACCTCTACTATGTGTACTCTGCGATGGAAGAGGAAATGGAGAAGCTGCGCCAACACCCCATTATTTCCAAAATTTATTTTCCGCAGTTGAATCGCAAGCACAGTTTAGAACAAGATTTGAACTATTACTACGGTGCTAACTGGCGCAACGAAATTAAGCTTTCCCAAGCAGGAGAAGCTTACGTTAATCGCATTCGGGAAATTGCTGCGAATCGACCCGAATTATTGGTTGCTCATTCCTACACGCGCTATTTAGGCGATTTGTCTGGCGGACAAATTCTCAAAAAAATTGCGCAACGGGCAATGAATCTTAACGAAGGCGGTACGGCTTTCTACGAGTTTGCAGAGATTTCAGACGAGAAAGCTTTTAAAAATGAATTTCGCCAAGCGATGAACGATTTGCCTGTCGATGAAGCAACCGCTCAACAAATTGTCGATGAAGCGAATGATGCTTTTAAAATGAACATGAAGCTATTCCAAGAGTTGGAAGGCAATTTAATTATGGCGATCGGTCGGATGCTTTATAATACGCTTACTCGCCGTCGGACTGCGGGAAGTACCGAATTAGCGACCTCTGAATCTTAAAATCAGAGTTCTAAAAACTTAATTAACAAGGGTTAAATGACCCTAAAGTAATATGTTACAATCCCGATCGCTGGGTTTCGGTGCTGAGGCTCGTTATCTAGCAATTGGGATTGTTGGCTTTTTATGGCTAAATAATTTATCTGTAACCGAGAAAGCTGAGTTACGACTTATCATTCATTTTTAGAACGCCACTCAAAAGCATCAATAGCCCCCCGACTAAAATCGATAGAGCAAGTCCTCCCAGTATCCAGTCAAGTAGTGTATTAGTTTCCATCATTGTCCTTACCATTACCTATAAATTATAAAACGCTACATATCGTTATTTATTTATCGTCTTCAAATTTGTACCCAAGACCGACAACCGTTTTAATAAACGTTGGATTAGCAGGATCGGGTTCAATTTTTTGCGCAATCGTCTAATATGAGTATCGACAACGCGATCGTCGCCAAAAAAATCATTTCCCCATAATTTATCGATCAGTTGTGTACGACTCCAAACGCGACCGGGATAGCTAATAAACGTAGCCAAAAGATTAAATTCTAGCGTAGTCAAATCGAGCGGTTCTTCTTGGAGATTGTCGCTTCGACGACTGGCAATATGCCGATCTAAATCGACAATAAAATGTGGGGTTCGATAAACTTGAGAAGGCTGTTCTACTTGCCGCAAACTGCGGCGCAATAATGCTCTAACTCTAGCTGCTAATTCTCTAGGACTGAATGGTTTTACTAAATAATCATCCGCACCTGTAGAAAGACCAATCACGCGATCGATTTCTTCTCCTCTCGCAGTTAGCATCAAAATATAAGGATCTTTTGATGTAGGTTTTGTCGGATTCTCGTACAAACTTCTAATCCATCTAAACCAGGCAACATGAGATCGAGAATAATTAAATCGGGTTGTTGTTGCTCAAAAAGTTCTAGCGCTTCTAGACCCGTTGAGGCAATACTACATGAAAATGCTTCTCTTTCTAGTGTTTGTTGAATTAATTGGGCGATTTCTGGCTCATCTTCAACAATTAAAATTTTCATGTTTCTCAGGTTTAGCTAGAACAATTTTTATCCTTTAATCAATTCCACTGCATCGCGTCCGTCTGCATCTTGGAAATAGACTTTTACTTGTTCTTCAGAAGCAGTAGGAAGTTTTTTGCCGATAAAATCGGGATGAATGGGTAATTCTCGATGTCCCCGGTCTACTAATACTAATAAACGAATTGCTTGGGGTCTACCGTATTCAATAACGGCATTCAAAGCTGCACGAATAGTACGTCCTTTATAAATTACATCATCGACTAAAATAACGGTTTTTCCTGTCAAATCGAAAGGGATTTTTGTTTTCTCTGGCGTGCGAGTTTTAATGCGATCGAGATCGTCTCGATAAAAGGTAATATCGATCGCGCCGACTGGAACTTTTACTTGTTCGAGCATTTCAATTTGAGAAGCGATCGTGCGAGCTAAAGGAACACCTCTAGTATAGATTCCTATTAAAACGATCTCAGATAAATCGCCCGATTTTTCGATTATTTGAGAAGCCAATCGAGTAATCGTGCGGCGTATTTCTTCGGCTGTTAAAATTTCAATAACTTGGTTGGTCATTGCTTAGTTCAAAGTTCAAAATTCAAAGTTCAAAAAACACTGAACTCCTATTCTCATAATTTATAATTCACGTCTAAGGTGAAATTAGTATTTATACTTGTGTCAGGGAGGTTTAAAAATGGCTTTTAATTCACTTCCATTGACCGAGTAACGAAATTATGGGAGTTTCAACTTCTAATTCACATTAGGTGTAATTCATAATTTCTCTAGTTACTGTTAACCACATCTGGCAAAGGACGCTTGTACCAGTAAATCCATGCTAGTCCGACAACTCCCAAAAAATGAGTGCAAGACTGATTATCTGAGCCATTTTTAAAGGACCTAACATCAAACTATCAGTACGCAATCCTTCTATCCAAAAGCGACCTAAACTATAGGCGATGCAATAGACAAAAGTTATCGTCCCTATTTTAAGGCGATCGCGATGTTTTAATCCCCAAAAAAAGAGATATATCAAGATAAAAAAGACAAGTAAATTCCAGATAGATTCGTAGAGAAAAGTAGGATGAAAATATTCGTAATCGAGATACCCTGGAGGACGATTGCTAGGAGGAATATAAAGTTTCCAAGGTAAGTTACTTGGTTGCCCAAAAGCTTCTGAATTAAAGAAATTCCCCCAACGTCCGATCGCCTGTCCTAATGCCAAAGAAGGTATAATTGGATCGAGCAATTGCCATAGCGATGTTTTATTGAGACGAGCAAAAATAATTGCGGCTAAAGTCCCTCCAATAATTGCTCCATGAATTGCTATGCCCCCTTTCCAAATCGCGAAAATATCTCCAGGACGCTGTGCGTATTCTTGCCATTCAAAGAGGACGTAATAGAGTCTGGCACAGGGAATGGCAGCAACGACCAGCCAAATAACCAAATCTCCGATTAAATCTGGATTAATATTGCGGCGCTTAGCCAGATATTGAGATAAAGTCACCCCAATTAAGACAGCAGAAGCAATCAAAAAACCATACCAGCGAATAGTAATTGGTCCTATCTCAAACATAATCGGGCCGGGAGATTGGAATTGAAAGGCTAGCAACATAAAATTCGCAGGAAGTTAACTTACTCCATAGTAAACATTAGCGTTCTCGTTTTAGAAAGAGAGTAGTTTAGTAGTTTAGTAGTTCAGGAGTCAGTTGACACTCCCCGGTCTAAAGACGCGGGGATTCTTGGTTCATCGAGCCTACTTGCTCGCTACTGGATTACTCCAATCAAAGTAGAGGTAGATTCTCCCCAAGCGTTTCGGTCTAATTGCTCAGACCAGCTTCCGACGTGACCCGCCGTAGCTTTTTAAGTATGTTTAAGGCTGCATTTATATCTCTATTGAAAGGGAGTTGGAGGGGGGTTGTTTAGTGTTTGTCCTATAATGCGATCGCATGGAGCAGTACGCGGAGCGTAATCGCGACTAACA
>JAAUUT010000072.1 GCA_012031035.1 Candidatus Altimarinota bacterium
TTTTACAATAACCTACTTCCGAATAGGACTCAAGAAATTGACGACCGCAATCGGCGCATTGATAATTTTGTTTTCCTCTTCTATGACCATTTTTTCTAATCTTAGAAGAACTACATTTTGGACAGTTCATTTTGGTTTGATTGGCTGGCGATTGCCCTGGTAAAATTTCCTTCTTGATTATAAATCATCCCACAAATATGCAACGCCAACGATATTACTGTTTTCTTCGCTCAACTTCCTCTAAAGCTTTTTGTGGTGACTGACGGCGACGGCGATACCAAGTTGCTACACCGACTAACATTCCCGTTAACCCTAACGCACACATAAAAGGAATGACATTACCGCTAGTAAGCGCTTTTAAACCCGATCCCATCATGACAAAAGGAAGAATCCCAGGAACGGTTCCTAATAATGTCCCGATTAAGTAATCGCGAAAGCGAATAGAAGTCAACCCCGCCGCAAAATTGACAATTCCATAAGGAATCAGGGGAAGTAAGCGGATAGCAAACATATAAAATAATCCGCCTTGACGCATTTCTGCATCGATTGCTTCCCAGCGTCCTGCAAATTTTTGAGCGACGTATTCTCGTCCTACGGTTCGCGTAAAAGCAAAGGAGACAATCGCTGCTACAATTGCTGCGACGGTCGTCCATAGGGTTCCCCACCAAACTCCAAACAGCGCACCACCGCTTAAGTTAAGGGGAGTAGAAGGCAAGATTAAGAGCGTTCCCAGGGTATAAAGGAAAACATAAGCAATGGGGGCCCAAACCCCCATTTTTCTGAGCCATTCTTGTAATTGTTCTGGGTCGATATCGCCGAGGAAATATATTCCTATACCCGTTACCACAATACAAAAAACAGTGAGAAGAATGATGCTGCTTTTAGCTTTCAAGATGAATTTTCCCTTTTATGATGTTGTCATAAAACGATAGTTCCCTATTAATTTTTCCTAATTACTGGAACCCAGTCCGATTGTGGCAAAACCCAGCAAAGCTTGTCAATGTTGGGTTATCCCTAACGGCAGGCGAGCGCCAATGTTGCCTCATCCCAATCTACAATTTTACGACTTCATGGTAACTGGTCACTGGTGAGGCAGTCCGCAAAAAGGCGGTTTCCGTCGAGGAGGAACTGCCGAACCCGAAGGGTCACTGACCTCCCCAAGCTCGCATTTTACCAGGATTCATCAATCCATAGGGATCGATTAACTTTTTAAAGGCTAATTGTTCGGGATCGACGGTTTTTCTGCCACCATCTTCGAGAATATAAGTGTGAGGATTGGCAATTCCCGCTCCATTTTCCTCGTGATAGTGGATAATTTCATTGAGACGTTCTTCGGTTGTGAAGCGAAATAGTTGCAGTCCGCCTGGAATCGCTTTACCGCCAAAACGCAGGAATTCTAAATGGATTGCTATCTCGTCTCTAAAATGACGATACATCTGTTCGACGCGATCGAGGGTAAAGTAAAAGGTTTGTAAATAAGTAGTCTTGGGATCGACGCTACGAGCGTGAAGGGTGGTATGATTCCATGTAAATTCGAGTAGGCTGGTTCCTTTATTGGCTTCTTGAGCAGTTTTGTTAGAAGTTATCTCGCCGCCGTACTCTCGTACTAAGTCTTGCAAGGGTTCTAAACAGGTTTCGTCTACCATTAACAAAGCACAATGCTTGCCTTGGGGAAGATAGCTTTGTAGGGGAATAAAATAGGAAGGAATAGGCCAAGCGTGAATGCTGACTAGTTTTTTAACGATTCCATCGCTGTCGCTTAAGGCTTGTCCAAATCGCGCAGCACTCATAAACTCGTCAAAGACAACGATAATTTCCGACCAAGAATAAGCTGGGGCGAGGGGAATTTCTAATTCGGTAATAATACCGTTAGTTCCATAGGCATGATTGACTTTTTGAACCTCATCGCCTCGCAATTGGATGACGCGGGGTTCATCTTCTAGAGTAACAACGCGAAGGGCGTGAAGGTTGCCGCGATCGCGAAGTTGTCCGTAAGTAATCGAACCCATCCCCACGCTACCACCGCCGATAAAGCCGCCGATGGTTGCAGTACGATAGGTGGAAGGAGCCATACGCAATTCCCAACCAATTACTCTCGCTTGTTTGTCAAAAGCTGCCATTTTTACCCCAGGTTCGACGCAGGCGAGTCCTGGTTTAATCCAGCGAATTTGACTCATTTTGGTTGTATCGAGAATTACACCGCCTTCTAGGGGTATACATTGTCCATAATTTCCCGTTCCTGCACCCCTGACGGTAAGAGGAACTTTGTGCTTGACGCAAGTTTTCGCTACTTGTATGACTTCTGTTTCTGTGGCGGGACGAACGACGAGATTTCCTCGTTTATCCTTGAGTTGTGCTTCCAAAATCGGACTGAAATGGTAGTAATCGAGGGAAAGCTTAGTTAGTTGGGTGGGTTCGGTAATAATTTCTATGCCGTTGAGTTCGGCGGCGATAGTATCCCAAATCGTTGTCGTTGAGGTCATGATATTTTTCTCGTACAGAGGCACAGAGGTAGAGTTAATTAATAGTTTATAAATTATTTGAAATTTAGGATGTAAAATTAGCTCTGGTTGTTTTAGAGTGCAAAATGTTACGTTAACTCAGAGCTTGCACCATTCTCAATAAATCGTCAGCGATTTAAATCGCTACCTTATATATAAGGTCGTCTTCATAGGACTGGATAAGTATTTCAGTTTCTTTTAATGGTCTTTAAATACCAACTGTTTTGGGAATATTGTACGAATTTAGATAAATTAAGATGCAAGTTAAAACAAGTTCTTTTTCACCCGATGCGATCGCAAGTCTTTGTAGATGGGATTACATCACAAGCGTTTTATTAAGTGCAACTTCATAGAGAATTGGTAGAAGTCGCAATTAAGTAAGTAGGCAAAATTAAATTGATAGATAGAGATAGGAAACAGACAAAAGGTAAAAGACAATAAAAATTATATTGGTGCAATTAATTCTGCCTATATACATAAAATACTTTAAAAAGCTACACGTTTGCGCTCTTTCCTCGCATTTATCTCTCGTTCTAAGCGATGAAGATATCCGCGCACTGTCCCTTTAGCTTTAGGTGAAACTTCATTAACAATAGAAAGGTAATGCTGTTGTAATTGTATTAACTCGCTGTAGTCCTTCAGACCTATTTGCTTGATTTTCATGCTTGTTTCTCCTTTAAGTCTGGTTTCTATTGATGGTCGATCGCTTTAGCATAGAAGAGAAAAAATAACTCACAAGTTAAAATCTCTTCTTTACTCACTCCTCACTCTCTCCGTCATCAGAACTAGAACTGATGGAATTCTGCTTCCCAATGCTAGTCCCGTTTCGCTCCCGCGTACTGGGAACTAAATTGTTATTGTGTCATGCTTAGAAGCTAAGAATCTCAAATACTGTTTACAGTTCCAGAAAAAGCTGCATTTTGTAACATAAGTAAACATTAGAATGGTTTTCTTTTCTGTTCGCGTTGTTTTTAAAAGCATTTGAAAAACGCCTTTCTAATTTTTTAGATTTTTTATGAAGTTTAATTATTTATTTTTTAATTAAATAGTAATGACTGTTTTGTCAATTTTGCTTTATTTACTTTGTAAATTAATGGTTATTTGCGATCGTCGTACCAGCACTCAAAACAATTTAATTAAATAGGTGGGTTACGATTTTAGTAAACCCACCCTACAAAGTTTTATCGAGCGATTGAGAAATCTAGTTTAGTTTTTACTAAATTTCTTAAACAACACTATTTTTAGTCAAGTGCTTTTTTAACTTGGTCTTTTGCATCTTCTACTGCGTGTTCGCCTTTGGCTTCAGCTTGCTTGGCTTTTCCTTCAGCTTTATCTTTAGGATCGCCAGTAATTTCGCTGGCAGCATCTTGAATTTTACCTTCTACATTTTTAGCAGTAGCTTTTGCTCTATCTTCAAGACTCATTTTTTTCTCCTTTTTTGTAAAGTTCTGAACAATTTTTCAGAAGATTTTTATTAGTATATTCTTACTTTAAAAAATTAATCTTGTGTTTGCTTCTATCAAAAGACTAATATTTATTATTTTTTGCTCGTTCTTTAGAAATAGATAAGATTCTAGATAATTTTATTGATAACAAATTTAAATCGTCGAGCTAATTTATTGTTGGCAGCTAAATAGTGTCAATTACAGTACAGGCATTAAAAATCTTAATTGATTTAAAATTTCTATATTGAAAAAAATGAGTAAAGTTAAAAAGATAAATTATCTTTAATAACTAATAATTATATGGATTGACTTATATTCTATTTGTTTTTGAAAAATGTTACATCACTACTTAGTTACGATCGCTTACTTAGCTGCGATCGCCGTTATTCTTTCTTTAGATAGATTAACGATTCAATATTTTCAGATATACTGAAACTGCAATTTTCCTAAAAATAGAATTTAGCTAATTTTGTTGCTGAAACAAAGACGATATAAGAATTGTCGTCGATAGATGACAATAGTCGTTGCCAGTAAAAAATTCGCAAGGCTCATAGCTTGTCTGCTTTAAAAATAGGTAAATACTTATGGTTCCATTAAGAGATGAAAACCCAACTCAAATTAAACCGTATGTTACTTATGGTTTAATAATAATTAATTTGTTAGTTTTTTTCTATGAATTAACTTTAACAAGTCCTCAACTCAATGGCTTTCTTCATTTATTTGCGGTTGTTCCCAATGAATTAACGACTAGTTTAAGTGGTGGTACTGTAAATCAACCCGTACCAGAACCACTAACTTTAGTCACCTCACGATTTTTACATGCTGGCTGGCTTCATGTGGGCTTTAATATGTTGTTTTTGTGGATTTTTGGAAACAACATTGAAGAAGAATTTGGTAGAGTAAAATATTTAATTTTTTATTTGAGTTGCGGTATTTTAGCCTCTTTAACCCAGTGGATTTTCTTAGCCGATTCGCCAATTCCATCATTAGGAGCTAGCGGCGCGATCGCAGGAGTCATGGGAGCCTATATTCTCAAGTTTCCAAAAGCTAGTATTATTACATTAATTCCATTGGGCTTTTTTTGGCCGACAGTTAGAATTCCTGCTATTTTCTTTCTCGGTTTTTGGTTTTTCCAACAAGCTTTTAACGGTTTGACAATGCTCGACGTGACGGCTCATGTGGGGATGAGAGGCGGTGGCGTAGCGTATTGGGCGCACGCAGGTGGATTTGTCGCTGGGGCTGTTCTCGGTTGGTTGCTAGGATTGCTTTCTGAAAAATCAGAACCTTATGTTCAGTCGTAGCATTATTGAATAGATTTTCCTTGAAATTCATCTACTTGAATCCTAAAAAACTGTTTGGTTTTTTAGGATTTTTTTTAGGATTTTTAATCTCTAATTAGGTAGAAAACTTTTCAAATTTATTTCTACCCTTCAATCGATGTAGTTTTATTGCGATCGCTGTTTCACTGATAAGTGGAGTTCCACAGATGACGATCGAACAATGCGAAAAATTAACATTGGACTAACAGACGAACAACGACAAGGTGTATGCGAACTATTAAATCGCGACTTGTCTGACGCTTATTTACTACTTATCAAAACCAAAAAATATCACTGGGATGTCGTCGGGCCTCAATTCAGATCTCTTCACGAACTTTGGGAAGAACAGTATCAAACACTAACAGCAAGTATCGATAGCATGGCCGAGCGGATTCGTGCGTTAGGTAGCTACCCAGTCGGTACTGCCAAAGGATTTCTCGAAATGGCTTCAATTCAAGAAGCTGCTGGTACAATCCCCAGAGCAACTGAAATGGTTGCTCAACTCGTAGAAGATCACGAACAAATTATTCGCAATTTAAGAGAACATATCGATGCGTGTAGCGAACAGTTTCACGACGAAGGAACGGCTGATTTCTTGACAGGTTTAATGGAAGGACACGAAGAGATGGCTTGGATGCTTCGCTCCTTTATTGAGGGAGAAGCCCTTCAAGCAGATGGTAGCGAAGCTAAACAAGAAGCTAGCAAAATTCCTGCTAGTGTGTAGTAAGAATTAATACCCAGAAATTCGCTCCCCAAAGTAATTTCTGGGAAATTTTTTGCGTGCATTTAAGAATATTAATCGGAGGAAATAAGATTATGGTTGCAGATTTCAAAGCAGAACGCACGATATCGGCAATTTTTGAAAAACAAGAACAAGTTGATGACGTTATCAAGCGTTTAATAGATCGAGGAGTCCCATCGGACAATATTTCTGTGATGGGAAAAGATTTTCAGGCGCAAACCAGAATTGCTGGTTTTCTTACCAAAAAAGATGTCATTTTAGGTGGGTTAAGACAGGGAGCAATTTTTGGTTCTTTGTTGGGTTCTGTTTTTAGTCTGCTAACGGGTGTCGGAATCTTGTTTATTCCTTTTGTCGGTTCGGTTGTCGCCGCAGGACCAATAGGTGCTATCCTGGTGGGAGCCGCTAGCGGTGCGATCGCGGGTAGTGCGGGTGCTGGTTTGGTTTCAGCCTTGGTCGCTTTAGGAATGCCAGAAGATAAAGCTACCATTTATCAAACTATGCTCAAAGCCGGTAAATTTGTCGTCATGGCGGAAGTTCCCGCCGATAAATCTGGAGAATTTCAGTTGATCCTCGAAAGTGCAGGCGGTCAAGAAATGCACGTTAGCGATGCTCCCTTACCTCGCGCTTGTTCCGGTCGCTGCAACAGTCCCGAAGATTTAGCGCCAGAAGTGCGATCGCATTTGTCTCCAGAAGCGCAACAAACCTTCCTCGATCGCTATAATAAAGCCCTAGAAGAAACTAACGACCCTTCGCAAGCAGAACACGTTGCTTGGGATACCATCTATCAACAGTATGAAGAAGATGAAAATGGTGTTTGGTCTAAAGCTAAAGTAACGGCTTAACTGCGATCGGGCATATATCTAAATAATTGATAATCGATTTAAGCGATCGCCACTCATTTAAATTTTTGCATCTACCCATCTAACTTAATTTTGTTGGATGGGTTTGAGTTTTTAACAGTTAAATACCTATGTAAAATTAGTTTAGTTGCATAATTTATATTAGGGTTTCCTGCGATCTATTTCCTGCCGTGACCTAAAAATTTAATTTTGTCCGCTTATCGAGCGAGGGATATCGCTGATAACTGATTGCTGATTTTAGCCGACTTTTTCCGACTAACTAAATCGATAAAATACCCGACTTTCTCCGACTGACAAGACTAATTTAGCTGTTTACACTAGGCAAAGTACAGAGCAGCTAAATACAGTTAATATGTCGGATTATTCTTCAACTATCGATCTAGCAGGTTCAGTTTATCTGCAACCTAATTACTTTCAGATTCAAAAGCGAATTAATTATCTTGTCGATTATTATTTATCCGTTGAAAAATTACGCGATCGCCTAGAAGATTTACCCCATCAATTTAAGCGCCCTCAACCGCGTTTGTGGCAATCGATTGATTGGTATGCGATCGCTCCCACTCAAATTATTGGAATTGACAAACAAACCTTTCTTTCCATTCTCATCGGTACTATTAATACAGAAGCGCCCATTCGCAACTACACCCAAACCAGTCGTCAATATTTAACAAAAATTCATCCTCAAATGGCGCGTTTTGTGGGTGGAATTGTTGACGAAAATGGCACGTTATTAGAACCTGGTTTGTGGGAAAAAGAAGAACGACAACATACGCCAGCACTCATCAAAATTTATCAACACCTAACCGGAGAAAAAATTACACCACAACTTCCTTCCGTTAAACCCTATCAACCTTCTGATAATCCCTATGAAGATTTATATCTGCACGGACTCCATCGCACCATGACAGAATACGGTGCAACTTGTTTGTACTTATGGTTGATGGCACATACTACAGGTGCATTACAACAGGTCTTTGCCGAATTAGTTCAAGACGAAATCAATCACATGACTAAATTCTGGGGTTTTGGAGTCTGGCTATTTCCTGAGTCTTATTTAACTCGGATATATCGTAGCTTATGCCGATTTATAGTCCAGCAAAAATCTACTCAACTCAGCCATTTTCAATCTACAAAAAATTAGTACGAACTTTTCGCCGCATGATAAAAGTTTTAAATTGGAATGCGTGGTCTTGGGTGAATAAAGCAGAGTTAGCTTACAGTTTTATTCGTGTCATGAATCGTCTTTTACGCTGGAATTCTACCCTTACGCCAAAATACTTACAAGGACTTTTTGATAAGAGTTGAATAATTTATCCAAAGCTAGAAAGTCCGCTAAATATTTAGTTTTTTTGTATCTTCGTAACGATCTAATTTCCTATATGACTTCTAAACTACTTTCTCCCTTATCCGCTACTTTGCTAGATTGTCAAAAATTACCTAACCACGTCGCCGTTATGATGGACGGAAACGGTCGTTGGGCAAAAAAACGAGGTTTGCCTCGCAATGCAGGGCACAGACAAGGTGCTAAGATGCTCAAAGAAATTGTACGCTGTTGCAAAGATTGGGGAATTCAATCGTTAACCGTCTATGCCTTCTCGACAGAAAATTGGGGTCGTCCGACGACAGAAGTCGAATTTTTGATGGTTTTGTTTGAGAGGATGCTGTGTAAAGAGTTAGATGAGATGCACTCAGAAGGTGTCTGTATTCGCTTTATTGGAGATTTAACTCAGTTACCCAAATCATTACAGCGAGAGATTCAAAAAGCAATGGATGCGACTGCAAATAATCAAAGTGTATTCCTTAACGTAGCTATTAATTATGGCAGTCGTCAGGAAATTCTTAATACTTGCCGTCATTTAGCACAAAAGGTTCAATGTGGAGAATTACTCCCAGAGAAAATTGACGAACATTTGTTTTCACAATCTCTCTATACCGCAGGAATAGAAGACCCAGATTTATTAATTCGCACTAGCGGCGAGATGCGTTTGAGCAATTTTTTATTGTGGCAAATTGCCTATACAGAAATTTATGTAACCGATACTCTCTGGCCAGATTTTAACCGAGAAGAATTTTATCGAGCGATAATTGCTTATGGACAACGCGATCGCCGTTTTGGAAAAATATAGCTTAATTGAAATTAGTTAGAATATCTTTAATGGGAATTCATCTAGTAAATTAATCGATATCAAACTTACATCTAAGATAGTTTTAAGTATTCTCATAGCGATCGGTTGCCTTTCATTGATAATGACTTATCTCTAGACCTTTCTTAATCGATAAGGACTCATCAACAACTTCAATTGACAGAGTTCTAATTGGTAAACTAGCAAGATGTGAAAGTATTGCATAGATAAAAAGATTAAGACCTAACATTTCTAGTAACTCTTCTACTGTTGAAAGTATTTGAGATACCAAGCGCGGTTGATTATAGATATGAGGAAAATAATGTACTCCAATAATTTCAAGAGCGATCGCGCCCATCACATAAAGAGATCCCGAAAGAATAAATAATGATTTTATCCGTGGGGATAGATTTAATAAAAATTTAAGATAAACTACAACAAAAACTATAACAAAAACTAGATTAAATATATCTAAACGAGCGCTCGGTAAAATTTTAGCTAAATCATTTAACGCGGGATTTAAGGTTTCATGAATGGCAAACCACTCATCAAGTGTTAGATATAAAAAAACGATAGATAAGCCATACCAATGTTTAACGTAACTGCCTTTTGTTTGACGCTTGACGACCGCAACCGCACTTAAAATAAACGAACTCAACAATAATTGAAACCCAGCATACAAACTAGGAATATTTCTTTCGGCATTAACATTAAAGAGGGTAATAAGTTTAGAATTATCGATTCCCAGCACATACCTACCAAATTGACCTGTTAGACTAGCTACACAGAGTAAGAGCGCAATAAATGTCAAAATTTTAGCGCTTTGCCCCGGATAAATCCTGCAATTCATTTAGTTTACGAAAATTTTATATCTTAAATATAACATAACCAAATATTAACCTAAAGTTAAAAATAATTTTTCTATCTAATGCTTGATGCTAAAAAAACCTATTTATCTTTAAGGCTTAGCCCTATAACTTGAGGTTTTGCTTTGAGAATATACTTTGCATGGTCATAGCAAGTTTATTTGATTTGTTAAGTGCGTTTTTTGTAATATGGAGATCCTAGCTGGCGCGGGCAGAATGCTCAAACCACAACATTGATGGTTCATTTAGACTTGTTATATACGCAAATCAAATACGGAACAGCCCATCAAAAAAGTAACCTCAAGGACAGCAAATCAAATTGGGATCGCTATTAAGCATTAGCAAAGATTAAATGTTTAGATATTCTCGTAGCGATCGCCGCATCACATCGATGGGAACCTCTTGTTGCAACCAAAGTTTTAAGGCGGCTGCACCCTGTCCGATTAACATTTCTAGACCGTCAATTGCGATCGCCCCTCGTTCTTTAGCTTGCGCTAGAAATTGAGTGGGATTGGGCGTATAAATAAGATCGTAAGCGATCGCATCTGCTGATAGTTTCTTCATTACGTCTGCATCCACAGGAGACTCATCAATTTTTGGATACATTCCTATCGGAGTTGTATTGATTAGTAGCTTAGTATTCGATACCAACCTCGCTAATTCGTTCCACGTATAAACGTTTAAAGCTGCTTTAAGAGGCGAGTTGGCCCAACTTTGCTTAAACTGCTCTAATTTAGCGCGATCGCGTCCTACAACGCAAATTTCAGGGCATCCCATCTCGGAACATCCAACCACAACTGCTCTCGCCGCACCGCCGTTGCCTAAAATCACTGGAGTAATTTGCTGCCAATCGAGCGAAAGCGCTTTTAAAGGCGCTAAAAACCCTTCTACATCAGTATTTGTGCCGCACCACCCCGCATCCGTGCGCCAAACGGTATTAACTGCACCAACCATTTTAGCTGTTTGGGAAACTTCCGATAATAGGGGGATGATTGCTTGTTTGTGGGGAATTGTGATGTTAAATCCAACTACATTAATTGCCTTAAAACCCGCGATCGCTTTCTCTAAATTTTCTCTTTTAATAGGGAAAGGAACATAGACATAATTAACATTTAAATGCGCGATCGCTGCATTGTGCATAACTGGCGACAACGAATGTTCGACGGGATCGCCGATAACTCCTAATAGTTTAGTTTTTCCTGTAATGAGTTGCATGAAATTTAGAATGGCTTTTTCGATTGACTATTTATTCATTAATTGCTTATACCATTAAACATCTGCAAAAGCTTGACGATCGCGATCGGTTAATTCTAGCAATTTGCGATTGTGCGCAATTGTTATTTTACTTTTCAACAGTAATAAAAGAAACATAAATGGGAATACTTACATAAATAAAAAAGCGAACAACATAGAGGTAAATAATTTGATTGCTGATGTAGCTATTGGATTCCTTTTGGACTTAGTAAAGAATTCTCTACATTTGAAGTAGCGACAGAAGAGATTCGTAGGCGACTAAAAGATTCAGGTTTACCAGGACTTAAAGTAACTTTTAAAAGTGAGACGATTGAAAAATAACTTAACGATCGAGCAAATAGATTTGGGAGCATATTTTTGACTTTGCTTAGAAAAAGCTTACTTGCTTAAGACAATAATCGTACTAAAATTAACTAGTTATGAACAATCCAGTTAAAAAACTGTCACCCTGGATCTTTTCCCTCGCCAGGACTCATCAATAAAATTGAAATACCTCACTCAAATAAAATCGTTCGGGAAAAGAAACAATGAATAAACATCAAGTATCCCAAGATCATAGTTCGGCTTGGATAGCTCAAACCTGGATATCTTTTATTGTTTCTATAGCTGGTACTTCCCTTGGAATTATTTATCTCCCCGTCGATGGTTGGACAAAAGGTTTTATGGGAATGGGACTGGCTTTTACTGTTGGCTCTACGATTAGTTTGTCAAAAACTCAACGAGATTTGCACGAAGCTAAAAAACTAACTTACAAAATAGAAGAGGCTAGAGTAGAAAAGCTATTAGCAGAACATAATAACTTATCTTAAATAATCGGTGTGTGGGCGATCGCACTTAATTAGTTTAAAAATAAAAAAGGGGCATTAATGCCCCACCTCGGAGTAACTTGTAGGCTAAAAAACGAGCGACAGCAATACATCCTCATTTAGGTAAAAATGTCAGTATAACTAGGTTGCGATAACTTTAGTATTGTTGTCTCTATAGATTTATCTGCAACTAAAATATTAGTTTTGCATAAATTTACAAAACTTTATCAATCAAGGGCGATCGCGACTGAAAAAAAGCACCGTAAATAATCATTACTAGGAGAGTTTGTGCAATCTAGCAGTGCTATAAATAAATATTCATAGCCATGTGAAGAAAAGGTACTGCTATGGCTTTATCTCTACAAAAACAATACGGAAAAAATCTAGGCTCGATAGGCTTTGCCGCTTTCCCCTGGGCGATCGCATTCCTGTTAAGCGAGTGCGTAGTAGCTCAAAATATTACCCTCGATGGCACGCTTGGGGCGCGAAAAACTTTAACGGGGCCTAACTATATTATTCGTCAAACCGATGGACAAGCGGTTGGCAGTAACCTCTTTCATAGTTTTGGCAAATTTGGTTTAGATAAAGGCGAAGCAGCTACTTTTCAAAGTAGTGGCAAGATCGATAATATTTTTTCTCGCGTTACGGGAAACTCTCCGTCAAAGATCGATGGATTAATTGCAACAACAGGGACTAGAGCAAACCTATTTTTGATGAATCCCAATGGGGTTATTTTTGGAAAAAATGCCAGTTTAGATATTAAAGGTTCTTTTGTTGCTACAACAGCGAATGCAATTCAATTTGGCGATCGCGGTTTTTTTAGCACTACCAATCCTCAATCCCCTACATTACTAACCGTTAAACCTTCTGCATTTTTCTTCAATCAAATCTCGCCTGCTGCTATTACCAATCGCGCCAAAGAAGGGTTAGAAGTCTCTAAAAGCAATAGTATTGTCTTGCTGGGTGGCGATATCGATTTCGATGGTGGAAAGCTTAAAGCACCAGAGGGGAGAGTAGAATTGGGAGGCTTATCAGAGCCGGGTATAGTGACGATCGCTAATAACTTTAATTTAACCTTTCCTTCGCAAGTGGCGCGATCGGATATTTCTTTTACAAAAAAAGCAAGCGTCGATGTTAGCGGACAGGGAGGCGGAGCGATTCAAATCCAAGGAAGACAAATAAGACTGACCGATGAGTCAAAGATTACCGCAGAAACTAGAGGAGAAAAAGACGGACAAGGAATTGTTATTGGCGCGCAAACATTAACGATTCAAGATGGGGCGCAAATTTCTTCAGCTACGCGCGGTCGGGGCAGAGGTGGCAATATAGATATCGATGCTTCAGAATCAGTCGAACTCAGCGGCACATCAGGCGAGATTGACCAAGACAAACCCAGTAAAATTGCAACCGATAGCCAAAGTAAAAACGATAACAACAACAACAGAAATAATAATCGCGATCGCCAAGAAACAATTGGAGATCCAGGAAAATTAACCATTAGAACTAGACAGTTATTAATTAGAGATGGAGCAAGGATCTCATCCTCTGTTTCGGGACAAAAACCAGAAAACCAAAGCATTAGCGACACTCCTACCATCTCTATCATGGCGACAGATTCAGTGACCTTAATTGGCACTTCACCCGGAGAACGTCGCTCTAGTTCAATTTCTGTGCAAACATCGCGAGGCAATAAAAAAGCTGGAAACATCGCGATCGCAACTAACCATTTAATCTTACAAGATGGCGCAGAAATCTCAGCAGCAACCTTTGGCGCAGGAGATGGAGGAAATATCGCGATCGATGCCGATACAGTAGAAGTAACAGGCGCTTCAGCGACGGGAAAACGGGTAAGTCGAATCTTTGCTGGAACGGGCGATCCTGAAGAAGTTAGCAGAGATGATTCGGGAGATAGTCCCCAACCTAATAAAAACGAACTAACAGGCGATGGGGGCAATATAGAAATCATTAGCAAACGATTAGCGATCGCAGACAGAGGACAAATATCGGTTAACGAAGAAGGGATAGGAAAAGCAGGCGACCTTAACATTACAACCGATTTTCTTACTCTCGATCGCCAGGGACAAATTACTGCTTCAACTCAATCGGGCGACGGAGGAGATATCAACTTAATAGCAAACAACTTACTTATATTGCGTCGCGAAAGCGATATTCGTACCGATGCAGGCGTTGCGGGTGCGGGTGGCGATGGAGGCAATATCGATATTTTTGCTCGATTTATTATTGCTACCCCCAGTGAAAATAGTAATATTACGGCTAATGCTTTTGAAGGAAAAGGCGGCAACATTAATATTACGACTGATGGAATCTTTGGAATCGAATTTCGCGATCGCCCCACCTCACTAAGCGATATCACAGCTTCTTCCCGATTTGGGATAAATGGAACCGTTTTTCTCAATATTTTAGAAGTTAATCCCGTCTATAGTTTAGCTAAACTACCTTCTACAACCGTCGATCGCGCTGGATTAATCGCTCAAAATGTCTGTGCCATTCGAGAAAATCAAGTCGCTGGCGGTAGTTCTTTTGTTATTACGGGAAAAGGCGGTTTGCCTAACAATCCCAACGAACCTTTATCCAATTTAACCGGGACAGTTGAATGGGCAAATCCCGATGAAAATGGAGGTCGTACCAATGTAGAAGCGCCAAGCTTGCACTCAGAACAAGAGTCAAATAGCATTATTCAAGAAGCCCAAGGTTGGATGCAGAATTCTGATGGAACGATCGCGCTTATCGCTCAAGCAACTATGGTTACGCCACAAAGTCCCAATTTCACTCTTCCTGATTGTTCGATAACTTCTCAAAACGAGTGAGCGATCGCTTGTCATCAAATATACCAGGCGTAATTTTTTGTTGCTTGCGATCCCCGAACTCAGGTTACTCTAATTTGAAGAAAGGGGAGAAAAGATAGATAAAAGTTTTCCTGTTCCCCTTGATGCTTCATTCCTAAGTCGAAGCAAGCTACTCGCTTCGATGGTTCGTCTTGCATCGCTAAGCGCGTCGGTTCTTCTTTTACCGATCCCCGATATCATGTTTCTGAGTTAGTTGCGCGTAATATATCGGTCATACTTTTTATGACGCTGGCAAGGGGGACAGCAATGAGCAATCCGAGTACGCCTCCAAGCTTACCGCCAATAAATAAAGCAATAATAATCCAAACCGGGTTAAGTCCAGTCATTTTTCCCATTAAACGAGGGGCAACGACGGTATCATTAATCTGACCGACAACGATCGCGGCAATTAAGACTTCGATCGCCAACCGAACATTTTGCAGAGCTAGGATGAAACTAACGCTTGCAATGGTTAAGGTAGTAGCATAGGGAACTAAAGTCGTCACGCCGATAGTAACGCCAAATAGCACGGCATAAGGCACGTCGAGAACGACAAAAACGATTGTCTGAGCAATGCTTAAGATTCCTGCTAAGATTGCTTGCGTTGCAAAGTAAGTCTCGAATGTCTGTTCGATTGTCGTTCGCAATTTTAGATCCCAAGGAGAGGGAAACCAACTAAATATTCCGTTCCAGATTTTCTCACCAGTAAAAACCAAAAAGACGGTTAGAACAAAGATAAGAAGGATGTTGACGATACTGGTGATGGTACTCAGTAAAATAGTCAGCAGTTGGCTTGTCAAGGTGCGCAGTGCTTGAGAGACTTTTTCGGTAGCTTGAGCAACGATTTCGCCGAGATCGACGGATAATTTTTGCGAGATCGCCCATTCTTGAATGTTTTGAAAATGCGTGCTTCCCGTTTCTATCCATTGCGGCAAAATAGTAATTAAATCGTTGAGTTGCTGGACGATTAAGGGAATGAGGAGCAGTGCTAACAGTCCTAGCACTAGCAATCCTATTAACAAAACTAGCGCGATCGCAAGGATGCGAGGAATGCCTCGGTCTTGCAGAAAAATGATGGGAAAGTCGAGTAAAAAGGCAAGCAGCGATGCGGTAACGAATATGCTAACCAGCGGTTCTAAATAATCGATCAGTAAAAATAGCAGCCATCCATTGAGAAAAACGAGCGGGAAAATTAGGCTCAAACGCAGCCAATAAGGTAACTTGCCGATTGACTCAAGCATAGTAATTGAATTATGAATGATGAATGATGAAACAAGTAAAAGCGAACAGAATAATCTTAGAGAATTATTTCGCGAATCGCTAATGCTGTGGCGGGTGCTAATAAAACTCCGTTGCGATAGTGACCCGTTGCCAGTAAAACGTTATTGTAACCTTCTAAATGTCCGATAATTGGGGCGGCTATGCCTTCAGGACGCGGACGCACCCCCGACCATGTACGAATTATAGTTGCATCGGCTAATGCAGGACAAAACGCGATCGCGTCTTGTCTGACTTTTTCTAGTAACTCAGCTTGGGCAATAACTTCTCCCATCTGGTTAGGAAATTCTACTGTCGCACCTACCCAGTATTCGCCGTCGCCGATGGGTACGAGATGAATGTCATCGCCTGTAATAACGGGTTGAAATTCTCGATGACCCAATGGATTCGCTAGTTTGAGTTGTAATGCTTGTCCGAGTACCGGACGCACGTCGATAGATTTTGCTAATTGAGTCGTCAAGGGAGTAGAACCCAAACCCGCTGCAACGACTAACCAATCGACATCTATGGCTTCATCCCCTAGCAAAATCCGCTCGCAATGCTGTGAATTTGAAGCATTAAGGTCAGTTATGAAATGATTTTGAAACTTTATTCCAAATTTACAATCTACACCGTTTATAGCGGCTCCTGCGACGAGTGCTTGGGTGAGGAGAGTTGGATTAACCTGGCGATCGCGTTCCGAATAAACAGCACCGATAATGCGATCGCAGACAATTTGGGGACATTTGGCTTGAAGTTGTTTTAAATCCCAAATTTCTAAATTAAATCCTTGTAAACGACGAATTTCAGCTAGTTTTGATACTTATCTAACGCTTCTTTACTAAAACAGAGGATGACAATGCCTTGACGATTAAAAGGAATGTGAATTCCCGTAAGAGATTCTAACTCATCAATAAGGGTTTCATAGCGTTCCATGCTAGCTTGGCGTAACTTCCAGGCTCGTCCCTTGGTTTTGTGGCTGATAGCTCCCATAAGAACGCCGAGTGCGGCTTTTGTAGAACCCGATGCTGGAACTTTTTCATCGAGAAGGACGATCTTTAATCCTGGGACTCGACTGAGTTCGTAGGCGATCGCGGCTCCCACGACACCGCACCCGATAATAACAATTTTAGTCATAGATTTAGTCAGCAAACAGTTAACAGCGATCGGAAACTGATTACTGATAACTGATTACTGAATTAACTCGCTTTCGGAATCAGATTCAAAAAGGCATCGAAATCTTTCAATGCTTCGCGAAATTGAATCTCAGCAACTTCAGAATTCCGAGATCTGGCGGCTGCATCGAGGCGTTCAAAATGACTGAATACCTCTTTAGCAACTTCAGTCGCTTGTTTTTGGTCTTTGGGTAAAAGACTGCGAGATAAAGCCAACATATCTTTACGCAGATCTCCAAACGGGCCGTGAATCAAAGTCCCTGCATCAACCCAATTTTTCTTAGCAATAAGAGTTTGGAGTTCTGACATTCTCCCCCGTATCTCTTCAATCGGTTGGACATAGACTTGAAGTTGAGCGACTTTTTCTGGCGCGTAAGTAGTAGGTACGGCAGCTTGAGGACTAGAACAACTGACTAACAGGGTTGTTACCAGTACGAGAATCAAAGATAGAATAGACCGAAGACGTGGCATTTTTCTATTATTACTATTCAACGACGTATAAATCCATTAATGATTTTCTCAGGAATCTGTCTTTAATGAAACGTTCGATCGAAGAATTCTGAATTTATAATTTCATCATTCAGCATTCTTAATTCGATTGGCGGCGTAAAAAATTAACCAGATCTAGACCCATTTCTTTTGACCAATGTTCTTGGGGATAGTGTTTGGCTTCTTCAAGTTTAACCAATTCTATGTTGGATTTAGAATTGGCAAGCTTTTCGGCATCCTCAGAAGATAGCCAAGGATCTGCCATTCCCCAAATTATGAGCGTGGGTTTTTCCCATTTAGCTAACCCAGATTCTATCTCGCTCGTGGATTCTGAGAGTTTTAAATTCTCAATTGTCCCTTTCAATGCACGTCCCGACGCAGAAGTAGTCAGCAGGGGTTTTCGATAGATATCTAGATGCTCATCGGCGATGACAAAGCCGCTTCCTCCTTCCAAGGTGCGATCGATTAAGATGGGATCTTGAGTTAACATATCTCCCACCAAAGGAATTCCCCATTGTGCCATTTTCCAGGGTAATTTAGCTGTAGGGGATAGGGGGGTATTGAGAATAACCAAACGCTCGATCGCATCTGGATTTCGCAGTGCATATTGCAAGCCAACCGAACCAAGAAATCCCTGTACGACAAGGGAATGCTTTTCGATTTCTAGCGATCTAACTAATTCGCACAACGCTTTGAGATAGGTATCTGGCGTATATGCAAAGTCTCTTTTTTCTGGTTTGGCTGAAAACCCCGAACCAATCCAATCCGGCGCGATCGCCCGCAAGCCATATTCGGCTATAGTTGGCATAATCTCGCGCCAACTATAACTTTGAGAAGGTAAGCCATGAAGCAATAAGACGGGTGGTTTATTATTGTCTCGATTGGGAACGATTTCTCGATAAAACCAGTTAAGAGAACCAACTTTAATCGATTTTTCTGTTATTTGCACTGAGTGTTATTATCCTTGCTTATCAAATATTTTATTTTCTGTCACCTTACTGCCTGTTGGCATTTTGAGCAACTAACGGAAATCGATCGAACGATACAAAAATCAATTTTGGTTTAACTTGTAATTAATAAAAAACTTTTTAATAAAATTAGGATATCGAGTATGAACGCATCGGAACAGGCAAAAGGATTAGAACTTGCCACCAAAATCGCAGCAGTGGTCAATTTATTTAAAGCTGAATTTCCCGATGCAAGAGCCGATCTCAAACCGTGGCGCAATGACCCCGATACTAGAGAATGGGTCGATCCCGATTCTATCGATATTGGCTTTCATTTACCTGGATGGAGTCCTAAATTTCAAAGCCGTAGCATTCTCGTACAAATTCGCTTTTATTATGACCCCGTTGATGAGTTACAAAAAATTATTGGGATAGAAACGGTAGGATTTAACCATCAGGGACAAGCGTGGCGACTTTCAACCATCGATAATTGGCAATTAGTTGGTGAATATCAACCCGCGATCGCAATTACCGAAAAACTCAAACATTTTTGCCGACAAGTTTTTGAATTATTTAATCAGCCTCAAAATAACGGGAGCGATTAAATAGGAGTGGATAAGAATACCGATCGCAATGAGATTTATCAAGTCTTGGCTCGTGTTGCTTCTTCTCAATCCGATTTTTATCTATTTAAGATTGACTAAACTGAATGCTTTCATTAGTTACTTATATATGATTTTTAAGAAAATTAAAAATCCTAGCCAAGCTCATGTTTATAGTTTGCCAAAGTGTAACAATTGATTAACCGATCTAGATACAGAACAATCCATTTAAAAAAAATTGAATATATTAAATTTAAGCTAGGAGGAATTCTGTATGTATGCTGGAATTGTAGAACAATCATTTAAATCCATAATAGAATGGATTTTTATGGTAGATCCTCAAGAATCAAAAAAATATATAGAAACAATTCGTTCGGCTTATCCGTCCCTGAGTCGGCGAGATATTGCTCAAAAAATTGTTGACGAACAATCTTTTAATAATGGATTATTCGGTGCGGTTACTGGATTGGGAAGCGCAATTACTTTACCGATCGCGCTTCCACTCGATATTATTAAAGCCTGGAGAATCCAGAGTTTTATGATTCGCTGTCTGGCTGAAATTTATGGTTATACGCCACAAAATACCGATCTCAAAACTGCCATCTTACTATTAATTTCTAACGGCTCGATTGAAGAGTTAAAAAAATTCGTCGAGACAGAAGCAGCAATCTTATTAAACGAAAATGCTCTTAAAACCGTCGATTCTCTCAAACAAACTGCAACTCGCATAGCAGCTAAAGAAAGCTCTAAATTTGCCACAAAAGCATTAACCGAGGCATTATGTCAGGCAGTCGGTAAAAAAGTGGCTAAAAAAATTGTACAAAAGTCTTTTGGTACTATTGCATTAGGCGCAATGGGAGCCGCGATAGGTGGCGGACTTGATTGGATGACGACTCAGGGAATTGGTAGACTCGCGATCGAATATTTTGAAAACTCAACCCCAGAATACATCGGTTCGCTCGTTCCCGCGCCTGTAGAAATTACGATTGGATAATGGAAACACAACCTTTGTAAGGGCAAACGCCCGTTTGCCTCTACAATTTTTTGATGTCTTAATCTTTATTTTTTTAAATGGACGGTTGTCTGGAAGCACTCGTACAAGAAGCGCAGGCGCATCCGAAATTATGCAAAATAGGATTGCTGGTTTGGTTGATTAAGTTAAGAGTGGGATTTGCCAAATTTAAATTGACAACTCGTATAACTGGTGTAGAGACAGCAAAATCTAAATCTTTTGCTACGACTGGAGCCGCATAAGCCGCGTGAGCCATCAACAACATAACCGCTAGGCTTGTAGAAGTAGCGAGTAAAGCTAACAGATTTTTATACATTCACACCTCGTTAGTGGAGATCTTTATGATTAATTAATTTTACTGATTATAGCTTATTGTCTAATTTTGCATAATCGAACCGTATCGTATCGTATTATTGATTTGATTGGGTTGAAGTGTAATACTAAATCCGTTATCGCATTTCCCAAACAATAACAATTCGTTAAACTCTTTCGACTTGAATAATACTAAAATTAAGCTAAGTTAATAGAACATAAAAACAAGCACAATGGATATTTTAATTGCTTGGTTGGTCACTACTGTTAGCCTCTTAATCATCTCCAAACTGCCTATCGGCGTTGAGATTGATACTTTTGGCAAGGCGCTCATTTCAGCGGCTGTTTTTGGGGTCTTAAATGCGATCGCCAAACCGATTTTATTAGTTTTAGGATTTCCTTTTGTTGTTATAACCTTGGGACTATTTCTATTTGTAATTAATGCGATCGTCTTTGGTTTAGCTGCTGCTCTTGTCAGTGGTTTTAGATTGCGTTTTGGATTTTGGAGCGCTTTAATTGGCGCTTTTTTATTAGGTTTAGTTAATTCTTTAACCTACCAAATACTGAGCGCAGCAGGATTAGTGGTTCAAAACTAGATCGTCTAATTCTGAATAATCGGGCAAAGTTGTATCGATTTGTTTTCCTTGTCGAATAACGATGCGATCGCGCTGAGAACGCGATAACAATTCGCTAAAATATCTTGCTTTAAATAACACTAAATCTGCTGGTAAGCCTAACCCAATTCTTCCCAATTTTGGCAGTCCCATTAAATCGGCTGGCGTTTTTGTAACGCTGCTACACCAATCCTCATAAGGGGTATCGAGATGGGCAATTCTAACAGCTTGGGTAAAGACTTCTAATCCATCATGATCGCCAAATCCATAAAAAGGATCTCGACAATTATCGCTACCAAAAGTGACGGTAATTCCTTGTTTTTTTAACTCTTTTACTTTAGTAACGCCTCGCCAATAAGGAGTCTGTACGGGTTGGCGATCTTGAAGATATAGATTACACATTGGTAAGCTCACAATACCAATATTGGCTTGTTTGACTAGCTCGATTGTTTTGTTGGCGACTTCTGGCGGTTGTACGGCTAAACTACAACAGTGACCGCAAATAATTTTTCCGGTGAATTGATGTCGTAATGCTGCTTCAGCAATTTTTTGCAGGCAAATCGAATCTATTTCGCCATTTTCATCGACGTGAAAATCGAGATTTAAGTTTCTTTCTTTGGCAAGTAAAAAAGTAGCGTTTATCTGACTATCTAAATCGGGATTTGTATAAGCAACTCCTCCCAAAATCCCCCCTAATTCAGCAACTTTATCGGCTAAAGCAATTCCTTCAGATATTTGATAATAATCTAAAGAAACAAGGGAAACGGCTTGTAAAATAATGCGTTCCGACCACTGTTTTTGAAGCGTTTTAAAAACCTCAAAACTAATCTCTGCTTGTTCGCCAAATGAATCGATATGAGTTCTAATTGCCGTCGTTCCATGAGCGTAACTACATTTAATTCCAAACTCCATGCGACGATAGAGATCTTCTGACTTCCAATAAGTTTGCGAGTCATTTTTAGCAGTTGTCAGGGCATTATCAAACGTACCTTCTAAATTAGGGGATCTTTCCCAAATATGACCTTTATCTAGATGGGTATGTATATCGATAAATCCCGGAAAAATAATTCCTTTATGTAAGTCAACAAAATCAGTATCGGGAGTGTTAAAAGAAGCTGGAATAATATTTACAATATTTCCTTCGCTAATTTCTAAATCGACTAAGGATAAACCTTCTTTGGTCTGTATAAGGAAGTTGCTATTTTCAATTAAGCAAGCAGGAATGTGGGCATTTTTTAACCAATAGCGATCGCGTTTAGGAATCATGTAATTTAAATCGACTTTTTACAATTTATCTATTTTCTGATAATTTAGATGAGAATTTGGTCTATCCATGGGTAGTGCGATCGCACTTCTAGATTTAAAAGCTTCTAACCATCAACAGAGAAAGCTAACATAGAAAAACAGGATCTGCTCGTTCCTTCAGTTTGTCCGAGTAACAAAAGCGCTCATGGCAATTAAACGCTCCAATCAAGACAATATACCGCCCGACCGCCCAGCAAAAAAAAAGCGTCAAAACCAATCTAACCCTTCACAAGCAGAAAATATCTTACTCGCTACTGCTGCGCTAGATGAAACCGACAATAACGAAGAGACAATTCGCCCTCAACGCCTCGATGACTACATCGGACAAAAAGATTTAAAAGAAATTCTTAAGGTTGCGATTAGTGCTGCAAAAACCAGAGGAGAAGCACTCGATCATCTGTTGTTATATGGCCCTCCAGGACTGGGAAAAACTACCATGTCCCTGATTTTAGCCGCAGAAATGGGAGTTAGCTGTAAAATTACGGCAGCACCCGCCTTAGAACGTCAGAGAGACATTAGCGGATTGTTGGTTGCTCTCAAACCTGGGGATATCCTTTTTATCGATGAGATTCATCGTCTCAATCGCATCACTGAGGAATTATTGTATCCAGCGATGGAAGACTATCGCTTGGACGTGACGATTGGTAAAGGTCAAAGCACCAAAATTCGCAGCATTCCTTTACCGCCATTTACACTCATCGGTGCTACAACTAAGATAGGAGCGCTGACATCGCCATTACGCGATCGCTTTGGTTTAATTCAACGATTGCGCTTTTATGAAACCGACGAACTAACGCTTATTGTATTGAGAACGGCGCAGATTTTGAATGCCGCTATTACCGAAGCAGGCGCGCAAGAAATCGCCCGTCGCGCCAGAGGAACACCTCGCATTGCCAATCGATTGCTCAGACGAGTAAGAGATTATATGCAAGTTAAAAAGATAGCTACGATTGATGAGGAACTCGCTTCTAAAGCATTAGATGTATTAAATGTAGACTCGCGAGGACTCGATTGGACGGATCGACTAGTCTTAAATACGATTATCGAGCAATTTCATGGCGGCCCAGTAGGATTAGAAGCCGTCGCTGCCGCTACTGGAGAAGATAGTAAAACCATTGAAGAAGTTTACGAACCTTATCTACTACAAATAGGGTATATCAATCGTACTTCCAGAGGTCGCGTTGCTACAGAAGCAGCATACAAACATTTGGGGTTGACAGGGTGATATAACAGGGTTGCTAGTCGCCGATCGCTGACACGGGACTTACTTTAGCACGATAAAGAAGCTTTTCTCCTTGTCGATAACCAACATAGCGGATTTTTACCATTTCGCCACTGTCGGCATTTCCTTCCATCAGTTGATGCCATTGAGGATCGTAGGGAACTATATCTCCAACAGACGCGATCGCTTCTACCCCCCAAGATTGTAATAAATCTGTAATGGGTTTCATCAAGGGAAGCAATTTTATGGCTGGCAGTTGGGGATTCTGCTGGGCAACTGACTGGGCAGTCGGCCATTGTAAGAGCCACGATTCTAAGCGTTGTAAGCTTTCTTGTTGAAATGCTTGAGCAAGTGTTTCTTGCTGTTGTTCTAGTTGCTGTTGCAAGCGTTGATATTCTTGTTTTAATGCGTCTGTGGCGGTTGCGTCTTTTTGGGGTTCGCTCTCTCCTGAAGGTGTATATTCAAGACAAAATAACGATAGCAATTTATCGATTGAAATTTGCAGAACTTGAGAGAGTTTAATCGAAATGTCGATTTGCATTTTCGGCAGCAAGCCGTATTGCAACCGTATTAATTGTAATTCTGAAATCCCAGAAAGTTGACTTAATTCGCTCAAGCTGGCAATTCCTACCTGAGCCATCAGTTGATGAAGTAGTTGGTGGTTTTTGAGGTAGATAGCTCGATCCGCAGACATAGATGGAAGAAGATAATATTATGCTAAATGCTTTTGCAACACGGCGCGAGGGGCGCGGCGCACTCGACATTGAATTGTTTCTTTGCCCAGACGTTCGTGAGCTTCATAGCGATGGCAACCGGAAAAGCCGTAATATTGTCCCTCGACTTCCAATACATCTATCGGTTCTCTCAAACCTTCTTGGGCGATCGATTCCATCAACATTGTGACTTTTTCGGGATTGGTTTGTCTCGGTATGGGACGACGAATTTGCGAGAGAGGAATTTCTTTAATCGTAACCATCTTGGGTTTACTTAAATGTAAGATCTTTCTTTTTAATCATACTCGTTATGACTTTGTTCTGCAAGCTCTTACTATGACAAACACTTGTCATGTATCTGTCACAACGATGTCATATCAAATAGCTAATTTAATAACATCCAAAGTTTTACTCGATTCCAATGAATGAATCTCTTTCACTCCATCGGTCGATCGCAAGTTTTATGTTGGGGAGTCTTGGCGTTCGAGAAAAAGAAGTTTCTTTAGTACGCGCTAATGTAGCAACAGAAACAATTCGCCAGATACCTTGCGTAGTTGGCGTGTTTTATCATCACCGCGATGTCAAAGTTGCGATCGCACAACTCAAAGATGCGGGGATTCCGATGGGATGGATTGTTGCGATCGCGCGAGATTATCGACGTTACGATCGGTCATTAGGGATAAAAATTAGCGATCGCTTCGACGAGCAATTGTTGGATATTGCTCCGGGAGATCGAATGTTTTTCTACAAATGCTTCAAACAAGGTAAATCTCTCGTTATTGTAGAAGGAGAAGAAAACGCGATCCGTTTGGCCGGGGCGATTATGAGTCGCCGTCGCGGACATTCAGAAGTTTGGTATATGTGAGTACAAAGGTTCACGTACAGTAAGGAGTAATATCCTCGCTGCATTGTTTCGTAAAAAGGATATACACTACCGTTAAGATTTTGACAAATGGAGCGATCGCGTCGATCTTAAACCATAATTGTGAAAAGCGATCGCATATCTCATCGTGTCCAATAACGATTTCCCCCAACACTTACATCTCCTCTCCAGCTTTGATGCGGGATGGGATGGTTTAAATCTCATCTACGAGATAGAAGAAACTGCCAATGAAATGCCAGAAACTTACTTTGGTCAGCATTTTATTGTTATTGCGCTTGCGGATTTTCGCGCGCACTATCTGCTAGATGGTCGCTGGCAATACTCAGATTATACTCAAGGCGATATCGCTATTTTCCCAGGAAACCAAACCTTTCCGAGAACGCAAGTCGATAGGGACGTTCCTCTCATCGAACTTTTGCTCGATCCTGCTAGTTTGGCACGGACTGCTGGCAACATAATAGATACGGAACGTATCGAATTAATTCCGCAGTTACAAATCCGCGACCCTCTCATCGAGCATATGGGATTCGCTTTAAAGGCAGAATTAGAAGCCGCAGGCGCAGATAGTCAGTTTTATGCCGAGTCGATGGCAACCGCATTATCGGCACATTTATTGAGGCGATATTGCTCTGTCAACAAAGAAATTAAAGATTATCGAGGTGGCTTACCCTCCTACAAACTCAGACAAGCCATTAGCTATATTAACGAGCATTTAGACAAAAAATTGACGCTGGCTAAGATAAGTGATGCCGTGCAGATGAGTTCTCATTATTTTGCCAGTTTATTCAAGCAATCTACCGGATTGACACCACATCAGTATGTCATGAAATGTCGCATCGACAAGGCAAAAGAGTTGTTACTGAAGCAAGATTTAACGCTAGTAGAAATCTGCCAGCAAGTCGGTTTTGAAAATCAGAGTCACTTTACCAGAGTGTTTCGCCAACACGCGCAAACTACGCCGAAAGCTTACAGAATTGAAATTTTGGGAAGATTAGGACATTTTTTGGAAGATTAGACAAGACAGGGCGATGTCAGCGCGGCTAAATTGAGTATCTATCTGCTTTGGAGTCGCATCGCATGAATGATAATCAATTCCCATTACAAAAATGGCGTATTGTTGGGTTTACCGCGCTAGTAGTCGGCACGATGGTAAGTTGCCTTTGGATATTATATGGAATCGACGAATTGGGAATGCGAATGGCAATTCGCGCTACGGGTCGCTCTTCATGTTTATTATTTATAGGTGCGTTTGTCGCTTCTTCGCTGCGAAAACTTTGGTCAACGCCTTTCTCGGTATGGTTGCTCAAAAATCGCCGCTATTTAGGAGTTTCAATGGCGATATCTCATACTTATCACGCGATCGCGCTTTTTGGTTTATGGCTAGTTACGTCTGGTGCTGCGCCCAAAATCGAACCGTTGGGCACGTTTGGTTATATGCTTTTAATTGCTATGACGGTTACGTCTTTCGATCGCCCTGCGTCATTGTTGGGTAAACGCGGCTGGAAAATTTTGCACGCTACGGGAATGCACTTTTTATGGCTGGGTTTGCTGTTTGAATACAGTTTTAGGTTTCCTCAATCTCCATTCATCTATTCCCCTTTTGTTGTCTTGTTAGTCGTTGCAATGATACTTCGCTTTGCTGCATCAAAAATACCAAAAAAATTAAGCTGCTAAACATCATATATGGCAAAAACTGAGAGAAAGTAGGAGAGACAAGGAAGACGATTTACGGATATAGCAATTCTCTTTTAGATGAGATACACAGCTTATAGTTTTAAGGCAGTAGGTACAGACGCGAAATTTCGCGTCTGTACGGGCAATAGGCACTCTTATAGATGTACTTCATCGCTGTGAGAAACGCTATATACGAGAGAATAACCAAAGAATTTCCTATTTCAAAATAGAGTTTTGAGCCACTAAATTATAGAAAATTTTCATAATTCATAATTCATAATTCATAATTTTAAATATGCTCAGAGAAATCGATAAAAATATTTGGGTTGCCGAACAACCATTAATGTATTTTGGACTTAGTGTTGGTACGAGAATGACGATTATTCGTCTCAGAAATGGCGAGTTAATTGTTATTTCTCCGATTCAAGTCGATGAGGTTGCGATCGCGCAAATTAATGACATTGGAAAGGTTAGTTATATCATTGCTCCAAATCTTTATCATCATCTGTTTATTGCTGATTTCAAAGCAATTTATCCCCAGGCAAAGCTATGGATAGCACCAGGTTTAGAAACAAAAATTCCCGATCTTCCTTTTGACAAAGTAATTGGAGATTATCGAAATCTTTTTATCGATGAAGTTGAATGTTTATTATTTGATGGATTTAAAACTTTTGTCTTAAGTGGAGTGTCATTATTAAATGAATGTGTGTTCTTTCATCGAGAAAGTCAGACTTTGATATTAACCGATACAGCTTTTCATTGCGATGAAACATTTCCATTATTCACACAATTGGCATTTCGCGCGATCGGAGGCTATAAAAAACTGAGTCCATCTTGGTTAGAAAAATTAGCAACAACAGAAAAAGAAAAAGTCAAAACCTCAGTCCAAAAAGTAATAGCTTGGGACTTTAAAAGAGTTATTATGGCTCACGGCAGCATAATAGAAACAGATTCAAAGCAAAAATTTATAGAAGGTTACGAGTGGTTTTTAGGAATGTCTTTGAACGATATAGATTTTAGTTTATAGTCCCCTCATCTAATTATAAAAATATTCTTTATTATTCTCATTGGCAAAAGTTTTAAAATTCATTTAATCATTGATATAACAAAGCTGCTTTAGAATTATGAAAATGCACGCGATCGCGTTTAATTAAAATCTTTAAAACAACCTTGGAGGTCGTGCTATGAAGATCGTGCAATCTCACCCTCAAAAACCGACATCTAAAGAGATAAAGGAACTCAAAAAACTCAAAGCAAGAATAGATCGAGCCGTAGCAGACGGTAAAATCTCTGGACAAGAAAGGGAAGATATCAAAAATGAAATCCTGACAGATGGTAAAGAATCTGCCGAGCAGATGTATCGAGAATTAGAGCTATATAGAACTCTTGTCGAACAAAAGCTTGAAATTGACGAATTAGAGTTGGAATGGTGATTTTTGAGTAAAAAATTCAATAATTTTACTTAAAAGCCAAACCGCAATAAACAGCGGTTTTTTCTTTGTATTATTTAGAAAAATTAAATCAAAAACAAAAATGTTCGAGCTTATCTGGTTAACGATCGCCAGTATTTCTTTGTTGATTTGGATATATTTATTACTATTTAGAGGACAATTTTGGCAAGCCAATCAATATCTAGAACAATTAGATTTGAACTTAGAATCATTACCTTTGATTTGTGCAGTTGTTCCAGCAAGGGACGAAGCAGACTTATTACCTAAAACGTTGCGATCGCTATTAAATCAAGATTATCCTGGCAATTTTTCGATTATTTTAGTAGACGATTGCAGCACTGATGGAACAGCAGAAATCGCCAAAGAAGTTGCCGAACAATTAAACCAAAGCAAACGACTAGAAATTATTCAATCTAATCCTCTACCGCCAGGATGGACGGGAAAATTATGGGCATTAGAACAAGGAATTATTTACGCACAAAAAAGAACGCCACCGCCCGATTATTTTCTGCTAACCGATGCTGATATCGAACACGATAAAACTAATCTTCATCAGTTAGCGATTAAAGCCAAAAAAGAAAAATTACAATTAGTTTCATTGATGGTTTTGCTACGATGTCAGAGTTTTTGGGAAAAACTAACGATCCCCGCTTTTGTGTTTTTCTTTCAAAAACTCTATCCTTTTACTTGGGTTAACGATAAACGCGATCGCACCGCCGCCGCAGCAGGAGGATGTATTTTAATCGAGCGTCAGGCGTTAGAATCAATTGGGGGAGTGGCTGCGATCCGCCAAGCTTTAATTGATGATTGTGCCCTAGCTCAAGCCGTCAAAGCAACTTATCCAAACAAAAAAGCGATTTGGTTGGGATTGACGACTTCCACTCGCAGCTTGCGACCCTACCCTTCCTTGTCTAGTATTTGGGATATGGTTGCTCGTACAGCGTTTACCCAGCTAAATTATTCTCCTTGGTTGTTGCTCGGTACGCTGTTAGGCATGAGCTTAACTTATCTCGTCGCGCCGCTGAGTTTGGGGGTTGGTTTAGTGACAAGCAATTGGTTAATTACAAGTATTGGTTTATTGACCTGGTTGCTCGTGGCGATCGCGTATTTACCTACGATTCGATTGTATCGACTTTCGCCATTATGGGCATTTTGTTTGAGCGCGATCGCATTTCTTTATACTTTGATGACAATCGATTCAGCTTTGCGTCATTGGCAAGGACGCGGCGGAAGGTGGAAGGGAAGAGTTTATTCCCAATCCTAGAATTAGGCCAGTCAGTACAGGCTTTTTATTCTTAAATCAAAATCTTTTAGCAAAAAAAGTATTTCTGAATGTGAAAATTTGATTAATAATTAAGAAGACTTCTTACTGTCATTCTGGGAGAATTCGTGTTTTTCAGCGTCGTTATACCCACCTATAACCGCAAGCCTATTCTAGAGAAATGTCTGAAAGCTCTAGAAAATCAGCAATTAACTGAATGTATAACTAACTATGAAATTGTATTAGTTGATGATGGTTCGACCGATGAAACATTGGAGTGGTTAGCAGAGCGTGCAGAAGAATTTTCTCACGTTCGTTGTTTCGCTCAATCTCATCAAGGCCCCGCTGCTGCTCGTAATCTAGGAGTAAAGCAAGCTAGAGGAGATACGATCGTCTTTATAGACAGCGACCTCGTTGTCACCGAAAAGTTCCTTCAAGCTCATGCTGAGGCATTGAAAAAGCCCAAAAACAGTCAGGAAACGATCGCATTTTTACTTATGGTTGGGTGATTAACACTTGTAACTTCGAGAATCCAACAGCCGAACCCTATAAATTAACCGACTTTTCAGCCGCCTATTTTGCGACGGGAAATGTTGCGATCGCACGCAAATGGCTTGAAGAAGCTGGTCTTTTCGATACTCGCTTTCAACTGTATGGATGGGAAGACTTAGAATTAGGCGTTCGTCTTAAAAAACTAGGTCTAAAATTAATCAAATGTCCGGCTGCTGTTGGCTATCACTGGCATCCTCCCTTTAATTTAGAGCAAATTCCCAAACTCATCGAAAAAGAAATTCAACGCGGACGCATGGGCGTTCTCTTTTATCAAAAACATCCTACTTGGGAAGTACGAATGATGATCCAGATGACTTGGCTGCATCGCCTGCTATGGGGTTTGCTTTCTTTAGGTGGAAAATTCAACGAGAAAACGATGGCTCCTTTACTACAATGGTTGATCGATCGCGGAAAATCTCAACTAGCCTTAGAAATTGCCCGAATTTTTCTTAATTGGTATAACGTACAAGGAGTGTATGCTGCCTATCAGGAGATACAACAGATTTGTTAAGTTTCCTAGCTTAAACTCTCAAATCTAAAGATTGTCTTTACATTCATAGAATCCAAATAATAACAATTTCGTAGATATGAAAATGACTCATACTATCTTCAAAAAAACTGGATAAAAAAATCTCGATTTAACGAACACTTGATAATTCCAGCGATCGGATTGGGCATATTAACTTTAAGATTCATGAACCTGTGGAGGTCTTTATGCAATTTGTATTTGGTATTATTGGTTTTTTATTAGGAGCAGTCATAGTTTATTTATGGCAAAAGAGCAGAGTAGATAATATTCAACAGAGGCTAGACCAGGCTCGTACAGCCCTCGAACAAGCTGAAAGCCAACTGCAAGAAGTTGGACGATCCCAAGACAAATTACCAGAGATAGAAAAATCTTATCAATCTCGCATTCAAGAGTTAGAGCAATCCCACCAAAATAAAATCAAAACGATAGAAGACTCTCATCAAGTTAAAATTCAAGAACTAGAATCGACTTATCAAACTCAAATCCAAGATTTACAAGCTCGTCAAGCAACCCCACCACCTGAGAGTAGTAACTTTGCGATCGCACAAGAAGAACGCGCTCCCGAATCACCATCAGGTTTTGGAGCAGGAGCCGCCGTAGTAGGAGCAACAGCAGCAGCAGCAGGAGCGGCTGCTATGTTTGGAGCATTTTCATCTGATACAGCAGAAGAATCTACCATCGAACCTGTTGCTGAAGAACCTGAAGTTGCTTCCTCAGATAACTTTACCGCAGAAACTTCCGAGCCAGAAGCACAGACATTTGCAGAATTGATTCCAGAACCTGACGCAGAATTCTCTCCTTTTAACGACCCCGCAACCACAGCAGAAGAATTAGCGCCAGAAAGCCTTGAAGCTCCTTCTGAAGAAGCCGAATGGGGCGAAATGTTTGCCAGCGAAACGCAGCCAGAAGCCGAAGCCGCTAGCTTTGACAGTTTTGCACCAGAACCCCCTATGGAAGCTCCTTCTGAAGAAGCCGAATGGGGCGAAAATGGTTTGCCAGCGTAAAACC
>JAAUUT010000073.1 GCA_012031035.1 Candidatus Altimarinota bacterium
GCTCTCAACAGTTATTCGCTCGTAAAATCTTCAGTTTTTGCCTTGGGAATCGCATCAGATTAGGATTCAAGCAGAATAAGCTTTATACAATTTTCGGAGATGTCTATTGCATTGCTGTCGAGAGAACCTTCTTCATTTAATGCTCCTCTCAAAGCTTTTTCATATCTTTTCAGATTTTCTTGTTTTTGTCGTAAAGGAGCAAAAACTTCTCGTTCGATTAATTGAGCTTCATCTTGAGAGATTTGTAATTTCTCGCGCAGATTTTCTAGGCGATCGCGAACATAATTAGGAATTCGTCCTCGCTTTAAGTAAAACTGCAATTCTTTTCGATATTGCTCTTTAGCGGTAATTTTTACTTTGAATAGACGAATCTTTGCCCCTTCTCTGACTGGATAAAACTCTGGGGTCATTTCTAATTTCGCGTCAGATATCTTTTGTCTGGCATACTCGTGTAATTCTTCCATAGAAAGCCAGTCATCATTGTCGAGAGACGCTTTTCCCGTGCGAACGCCTTCCAGGAGATAATAAGTATAAGCAGAAAGGTCAAATTCATCCTTCGCCCAAGCATATTCGGTGGCACTAGCCGCAGTGAGTATCGCCCGTCCCTCACCTCCTAATTGCTCTTTAATGAGGGCGTTAGCAGTACCTTTGGCACTCATCCCCTTCGCAAACGCCCCACTATAGCAACAGTCGAGGATCGTAGCCATTGCTCTAGATGGACATTCATTCATCCACGTATGTATGCTATGGGATGATATGGCAGTGGTAGGGCGCAATCTACCATTTCTTTGCGAGTCTCGCTATTAGAAAAATGGAATATCCCTCTTTCATCAGTAATTCCATGACCAGAAAAGTAAAATAACAGAAGATCGTCTTTTTTTCGTTTGTTTTTAGAAAATAAATCGTAAATAGCATCTTCCATTATCTGTTTGTTAGGGTTTTTCAGCACAGTAATATCCGATTCGGCAAATCCACCCAACTCAGGATCTATTAACACTTCTTTCATTGCTTCGAGATCCGCAGAACTTTTCGGCAAAGGATCTAAATCGTGTGAATTGAATTCACTAACGCCAATTAATAAAGCAATCTTAGCCATCTGTGTTTAGTCTCCTCTAGTGTGGTGAAATTACTAGACCTTGTACATAAGTCAGAGCGAATTTGGTTAAATCTAGGGGAAAGAGAAAAAGCGCACCGCCCCGTCGGAGGTGTTCTCCGACATAGGGACGGAGCAAGAAGAATTAATGCAGGATTTTCAATTCATTTTTGCCCATAGTGACGCTTCAAGGCTAAAATGCTGGGTTGATTATTCCCCAGAATCGGGGGTTAGGGGGCTGATAATTGATTTTCCTAGATACGCTAATAGGTCTACTGGTCTGACCATTCCCGTGCTTTTTGGAGAACGTATTCAAACTCTTCCTTGCTGCTGACTTTGAGTTCGAGTTCTCGACCGTCGGGAGTTTTGATAGCTAATTCAATCGGTTTATCTCCCAAACGATCCTTTAAAAATCCGATGAATTTTAGTATATTAGCGGGATTAACTTCTGTTGTTAGCAATCCTAAAACAAAGCTACCCAATGCCTTCGATCCCTCTGGTGCTTGCTCGACTGCTACTAAATCCGCCGTTTCTACAATTTCACTTTCCTCGATTTGTTCTAACAAGTTCTGCGTTGCTTCTTGTAACTCTTCATTATCTAAATTGGAATCTTTAATTGCGATCGCGATCCGAACATTAGATTGTTCTGTGATGTTTTGAACTTGTCTTTGTTGTTAGATTTCAGTTTCGTAAGGCATAATCTATTTCTGTTAATAGTGTTGTTTTTTAATAGCTGTGAGAAAATCGATTTATGCACTTGCGTGCGCTCGACAATCTCTCTATTCATCTATATTCAGAAATAGTTAAATTAATGACATCTCGTAAGCGATCGCTTAGACAATCTCGCGTTGAAAGACGACAGAAAGGTTATTAGCTGGCATTTGGACAATCTCTAGTAAATTTAAACCTTGATTATTAGCGACCTCGATGACATCTTCAAGGTTGCGAACTCCCCATTCGGGATTTTGAGCGCGTAACGACTCATCGAAGGCGAGATTGCTGGGTGCAGTGTGTTTTCCTCCTCGTTTAAATGGGCCGTAGAGGTAAAGAATGCCTCCAGACGGTAATAAACGATTTGCGCCTGCCATCAGTCCCAAACAAGCTGACCAGGGCGATATATGAATCATATTAATGTTTGCGATCGCGGCGATGGAAAGATCTTTTGCTTCGATTGACCAAACTTCATCCTGTACGTTGATTGCAAGTGGAGGGTGTAAATTATCTACCGGACTGTATTCTCGCCACGCCTGAATACTTGTTAGCAAGACAGGATTACAGTCAGAGGGAATCCATTGACGCGGACTGAGGTGCGGTGCAAAAAAAATGGCGTGTTCTCCGGTTCCGCTAGCTATTTCTAAAATATTGCCGTCAGAAGGCAAAACCCTCAATAAAACTTCGAGAATGGGTTCTCGGTTGCGTAGCGTAGCTGGTGCATACTGTCGTGCATCTATCGGCGTATTCATAGAATGTTGCTTTCATTTTCATCCCTTCAGTTAATTTTGAAGAGATTAGCCGATAGCTGTCAATTGTCAATAAAAAATAGTTAGTGGTTAGTCACAACTTAGTTGTTTAGCATACTAACTACTAACTATTAGTAACGAGCGGATAATTAATTCAAGCTAGTGAGAAGGGATAAAAACTACATAATCATCTCTGGGAATGTAGCGGTCTAACGCTTGTGAGTCTATCCCAAGAATATGTGCTATTCCTTGGTTAATATAGCGTTCGAGTTGCAAGCGAAGTTCTAGAGAGCGATAGGGAAGCTTGACTTTAGAGCGAAAATATTTGTTGCAAGAACTCTCTGCCTTCTCTAACTCCATTTCATCTAAGACGTAATTGTGCAATCTCTGCCGAAAGTTAGGAATTGTTGAGAGTTGCTGGCAAAATTCATCTGAATAGAGTTCTAAAATATTGTCAATTTCCTCGTCGATCGATTCATGCTTTAAATTTACTAACGTTGCTACCATTATTTTTGCTCCTTCGTCCGCAGTCGATCTCATTTCGTCCTCTTAACCCCGAACTTTTTAGTCTTCATCAATAAAGTTTCTAAGGTGGGATCGCGATTGTCATTCATTAACTTACTACTTCAACTTCAAAATTGTTGGGAGGAAATCGGGGAGAAATCGGGTAGAAGCTATTTAATTCGATCGCAAAATTTTGAATTGGTCGCGCAAGAAATCGATAGATTTATGGAGCTAGGATAAGTTAGGCTCGATCCACAGAAGGTTACTTTTGTGGAGGCGATTCATGGGCGAAGATGAATATTGGCAAGCCATTTTAAATCGCGATCGCCGATATGATGGGATCTTCTTTTGTGCCGTCCGTTCGACGAGAATTTATTGTCTTCCATCGTGTCCGTCGCGCCAACCTCGGCGAGAAAATGTTTTATTTTTCTCCACAAGTGCCGAAGCAGAAGCAGCAGGGTTTCGTCCCTGCAAGCGCTGTCGTCCCGATCTAATTTTACCTAGCGAACCCCACCTCGATTTAATCGAGAAAATTTGTCGCGCGATCGCCGAACAGTCTGACTGTCCGCCAACGCTTACCCAACTTGCATCCCAATTTAGTATGAGTCCCTACCACCTACAACGTACTTTCAAGCGTCTTGTCGGTGTAACCCCCAAACAATACGCCGATGCTTATCGTCTAGATCGCTTTAAGCTACAGTTGAAAAACAAAGAAAAAGTGACAGATGCGGCTTATGAGGTCGGATATAGTTCGATTAGCAGTCTTTACGAACAAGCATCGATGCAATTAGGCATGAACCCAACAACTTATCAAAATGGTGGAGGGGCAATGCAAATCGCTTATACTATCGTTCCGTGTTCTCTGGGTTATTTGCTGGTTGCAACGACAGAAAAAGGCATTTGTTCGGTTAAGCTAGGCGATCGCGCTGACGATTTAAAAAGTCTTCTTTTCCAAGAATTCGATCGCGCTTCTTTCGTATGCGACGATCTTACTTATCAAAACTGGGTGCAACAAATCCTCAACTTTCTTAGTGGAAGCGAACCCCATCTCGATTTACCGCTAGATATACGCGGAACGGCTTTTCAGAAACAGGTTTGGCAGGCATTGCAAAAAATTCCTTATGGTGAAACACGCACTTATCAAGACATTGCCCTCGCAATCGGACAACCGAAAGCAGTTCGTGCCGTGGGTAATGCGTGCGGTTCTAATCCAGTCGCTTTAATCGTTCCCTGTCATCGAGTCTTGCGCAGCGATGGCAGTCTTGGCGGCTATGCGTGGGGACGCGATCGCAAACAAAAATTACTCGAACAAGAATCAAAATTAATTTAAATCCATGTCAATTTTGGATCTGTTAACGCTATTACTTCTGAGTGCGCTGTGGGGCCCTTTGTTTGCAATGATGTGGGGTGCGATCGCGCTGCAAGAACCAATTACTGAGTCGATGATTGTGGGATGTAGTTTAATCTTATTGGGAACGGCGATCGCTAACGAGTTATTCTCTAAGCTTTAATGATGAGAAAGATTGCCTAAAATAGTTAGTCAAAACAAACAATAAAAAGCCAAGAGATAAGATTAATTCAGCAAATTCTTGGTCTTTTGAAATAAAAAATGTCAAAATATCTTGAAATTTCAAGATCGCAGAAAGGATAAAACTTACTATAAAAAAGCTAGATAAATACCAATCTGGAATCAAATATTTGATGAATTGCTTAAATTTATGCGTTAATTTAAATAACGAAGCAAGCCACCAACTTACTCCACCCAAAAAACTAACGACAATAATAGCATCTCGCAAACTATAGTGGAACCAGACTAAATTATGCAAACTAGTTTCTTGCTGTACGTTCACTTCTTCCAAAAAATCGGGAGTTTCCCATTTAAAAAAAGTTTGTCCCCAACTGACTTCTTCTAAAGCAATAAATAAAAATAAAATAGCTAATAAATAATAAATAACTCCCAATAGATTTTGTTTTTGCTTGATAAAATAATTTCCAATAGGAAGAGAAAAAGCAAAAGCTAAAATATAAGTAAGAGTCGTTCCATATTCAACAAATCCTCCTTCTCCCATCATTCTTTCATAAGAAGAATTTTCATAACCTAAAATTAATTTAAGAATAACAACTACTAATAATGTCAGGGAAATTGGTAAAGAAAAAAGCAAGCGTTTCATTCTTTCCTTGCCTGAAAATAAAGAATAATGCAAGACTTTTTGAACGGTAGTTCCCTTGCCAATCAAAAATAAAACAATTCCTAGAATCGAAGCAGCAATCTGGCTAAAGTTTAAATCCCATTCTGAGTCAGACCATAGCCAAGGAAATATTTTTAGGAGTTGAGAAACAACTGCTCCTATTCCGAAGATTGTTAAAACTATTCTGATAACTTGCGTGAATCTCTCGCTCCGTTTCGCAAGAATCTTGTTGGGATAAGAAATCATTTTCCTAAATTTAGTTATAGCGATCGCGCTAGCGCTAATTTTAACTAAAATTTAAATGAATCTTAAAGATTAGACAAAAAGTGATTGGCTTTGGTATGGTTTTTCCCTTAGACGTTCGAGGATTGAGCAGTATCCAACCCCCTCAACGGCGATCGATAACACAACTTTCTCGCTTGTAGTAGTACAATTAAGAGAGTGTTAGTTTTAAATATCACTTACAAGGCTTGTGAGCTAGGCATTTCAATCTTTTAGCTTCTAGGGATCGCTCTATAGTACACTCAAAAAATACTGTATTGTAACAATTATTTTTCAAAAACATAAAAAACTTAAAAAAATCTTTATATTTATAAAAATATTTTGTTAAGGTAAAGAAGGCTGCTAAGCGAGTTTGTTCGGCTATTTGTAGCTCTGCAAAAACCTAACAAAATTTTCCCATTGTCAACTAGCCTTTAGGAATAAATCATTATGCTCGAACTAGTAGAAAACTTTTTCTCTTCCGGGCAATTTATTCCCCACGGACACTGCTATCTCTGGAAACCAGGACTAGTATGGCTGCATTTGCTATCGGATACGCTGATTGCGATCGCCTACTATTCTATTCCCATTATGTTAGTGTATTTTGTGCGGCAGCGTCGCGACGTACCTTTTAGCTCGGTATTTTGGATGTTTAGTGCCTTTATTGCTGCCTGCGGGACTACACATCTAATGGAAGTTTGGACGCTTTGGCATCCAGTTTATTGGCTAGCAGGCACGCTCAAAGCAACAACAGCATTAATTTCCTTATACACCGCCTCAGAATTGTTTACCTTAATCCCAAAAGCTTTGACACTGCCGAGTCCAGAGCAATTAGAACTTGCCAATCAAAAACTAGCCGAGGAAATTGAAGAACGCAAGCAAATAGAAGCAAAAATTAGCAACCTCAACGAAGAATTAGAAAAACGGGTTGTCAAACGAACTGCCGAGCTAGAAGCAGCTAAATTAGAAACCGAGAATTATGCCCAAAAACTCGTATTAGCTTTAGATGGGTCAAAAATAGGGGCTTGGGAATGGGATTTTGCCACTGATAAACTTGAAGTAACCGATCTATACAGACAGATTTTTGACCACGATCGCACAGAAGAAATTACTTATGAACGGTGGCGACAACGATTGCATCCAGAGGATTTGCCTCGTACAGAAGCACTCTTAGAAGAACTTTTAACCAATAAAAAAGACTATGAAACTCAATATCGAGTCATTTGGTCGGATGGCAGTCTGCACTGGATTAATGCGCTAGGGCGAATACATTGCAATAGCGAGGGTCGCCCGATACGAATGGTCGGGATAGTTGCCGATATTAGCGATCGCAAATGCTGGGAAGAAGCATTGTATCAAAGCGAAGAACGCTACCGAATCCTAACCGAAGTATCGCCCCAGATCGTTTGGCAAAGTAACCCCGATGGCTACATTACCTACGCCAATCGTTACTGGTTTGATTATACAAACTTGACAATGGAAGAAACAGCCGGAGATGGCTGGGTCTCAGTTATCCATCCCGACGATCGCCTTAGAGTTCTGAACATCTGGAAACAAGCTGCGGCCAGCGATACGGGGTATGAAGTCGAAATTCGCTTTCGCCGTGTTGCTGACGGGATGTATCGCTGGCACATTGCACGAGGTCTTCCGGTGCGAGATGAATCGGGAAAAATTCTCAAATGGGTTGGAATTGCCCTCGACATCCACGATCGCAAGCAAGCTGAAGAGGCGTTGCGAAGCAGCGAAGAACGCTTGGCACTAGCGTCCTACGCCGCCCAAATCGGCACGTTTGACTGGAATATTCAAACCAACGAAACCATCTGGTCGGTAGAAGAAGAAGCTTTGTATGGATTGCCGCCTGGAGGATTTGGCGGAAAATACGAAAACTGGAAACAATTACTTCATCCCGAAGATCGCGATCGGGCAGAACAAGCAGTCTTTGAAGCAGTGGCAAATTGTACCGACTTAAATACAGAATTTCGCATTGTCTGGCCCGACGGTAGCGTACATTGGATTGCTGCCAAAGGAAAAGTTTTTTGCGACAGCGATGGTAATCGCCTACGTACAATCGGAGTCAACCAAGATATTACCGATCGCAAGCACTCAGAACTAAAATTGAAACAATTAAACGCAGACTTAGAACAAACTACTAGCTTGTTAGCCCAGCAGAATCAAGAATTAGATCGCTTTGTTTATATTGTCTCCCACGATCTAAAAGCCCCATTGCGGGCGATCGCCAATCTCTCAGAATGGATCGAAGATGACCTCGAAGGACAACTACCCGAAGAGAATAAAAAGCAGATGCAGCTTTTGCGAAATCGCGTCTATCGCATGGAAGCCCTGATTAACGGACTTTTAGAGTATGCAAGAGTAGGTCGTTCCGAAATTCAAGAAGAAATGGTAGATGTTGGCGCATTGCTTGAGGAAATCGTCGATTTTATTGCGCCGCCTGTTACTTTTACCATTGTAGTACAACCGACTATGCCAACTATAATGGTTAGACGATTGCTCTTATTTCAGGTATTTACCAATTTAATCGGTAATGCCATCAAACATCACGATCGCCCAGATGGACGAATCGAGATTTCAGCTACCCAGAAAGAAGATTACTCCGAATTCACGGTTTCCGATGACGGGCCGGGAATCGAACCCGAATATCACGAAAAAATCTTTGGCATCTTTCAAACCCTCGCAAAAAGCGAGAGTCCAGACAGTACGGGAATTGGTCTGTCTATCGTACAAAAAATCATCGCTACTGAAGGCGGCGAGATTGTTTTAGAGTCCCATTTAGGAAAAGGAACAACTTTTCAATTTACTTGGCCGAGACTAGCTAAGTCGTTTTTTCAAACGACCGTTTATTCCTCAAAAGCGGGAAAAACTCAGCTATCGTCCCCGTACATCAGACAAACTCGTTTTAAAGAGGATTGGCATAAAAGCAAACCCTAAAAATTTTATGAAAGCTTGACGCTTCAAGATGTTGAAGCTTGCGATTGACGGGGTGAATAGTTCATGCTAAAAATCCGTCTAAATCTTCGATAAGACGGGTTAATTCGGCTTCCGTTGTCAATCGAATGCGATCGTCTCGAATCGTTAACAGAACTTTAGCGGCAAAAGGGCTGGGATAAATGTTGGGATTGCAGAAGACTTCCAAAAAAACTTCGCCCGTGTAGCGATATTCCATTGGCTTTTGCGGAGTCGGTCGCCCTCCACTAGAGGCATTAGCCGCGATCGCTTTGAGACTTTGCATCAATCGATCGATCTCAATTTTCAATCCTTGGGCAGCTTCAGGAGTAAAACTAAACGAAACTGCACCTTGGATGAGGTTAAGAGTTAGCTGAGTCATAAAAGCCATAAAAAATCTCTAGCGCTTAAGCATTCTAGCGATTGTTGTTCGCTTTCTGAGTGAATATTTGTAACAAATTATTACAATAAATCTAGTAAGTATTCATAAACAACAACGATGAAATTAACTTGGTTTGATAGTAACTCTTGGGGGATCGAAATCGCCGATAAATATATCCTTCTCGACCCCTGGTTAGTCGATTCTTTAGTCTTTGGCAATCTTTCCTGGCTATTTAAAGGCGTAAAAAATACCGCCCGTCCTATTCCCGAACAAATCGACCTAATTCTTTTGTCACAAGGATTAGAAGACCACGCCCATACACCAACACTCAAGAAACTCGACCCCAAAATTCCCGTTGTCGCTTCTCCTAATGCCGCTAAAGTAGTTCGCGAGTTGGGATACGTTCAGATAACCACTCTAGCGCACGGAGAAACGTTTATTTTTGATGAGATCGAAATCAAAGCCGTTCCTGGTTCTCCTATCGGACCGAAATTGGTTGAAAATGGCTATTTGCTTGAAGATAAGATAAGCGATCGCAAGATTTACTACGAACCGCACGGCTATCATGCCCCTATACTTAAAGAAAATGCCCCGGTCGATGTCGTAATTACTCCAATTATCGATCTCAAAATTCCCCTTTTAGGATCGGTTATTCAAGGACAAAAAAGTGCCTTAGAACTTTGTCAGTGGTTGCAACCTCAAGTCATTTTGCCCACAGCAGCAGGAGGAGATATTACTTTTGAGGGACTGTTGATGTCCTTGCTGCGCGAAGAAGGCAGTGCCGAAGCTTTTCGGACATTACTTGCCCAAAATAATCTCTCAACGCAAGTTATCGAGCCAAAACCGGGCGAAACGTTTGAAGTTCAATTATGATTTTAAAAAGACTTTAGGGAACTCTAAGATTGTAAGTAAACCTGGCGCAATGCCAAGGTTTATCTCTAAAAAATAGTTATGAAACAGTCGGAAGAGATCGCCCAAAGATCGGCGGCCAATCCGATTGGGCAAAGCCAACACTACGCGAATGCGTTAACTAAAAAAACTCAAAAAGCAGTCCCGCTACGCCTAGTGTTAGGAGTGCCTTTTGTCGTGCAAATTGTTAGCGCAGTAGGATTAGTTGGCTATCTATCTTTTCAAAACGGACAGCAAGCGGTCAACAATCTTGTCAATCAATTGGACGAAGCCAGCAACGGTCAAAAGGCAGTAACTATTTGGGAAATATGGCAGCCGCACTTAATCTGGATGGATATGAGAATGCCCATCCTTAAAATTCTTAACTTAACAGATATTTTATTGAAACAAAAATAGCAACCTTATTTTTATTTTTAGATATATTGTTAGTCATTACCAAACTGTAAGCCAGCAATTAGGCAAATGTTTAGTTAAATTCACATGAAGTCGGGCCAAACGATCGCACCTAAAAAAAATCTCAACCCTTCTCAAAACATTTCGTTAAGACTGTTGTTAGTAGTGCCTTTTGTCTTGCAAATTGTGGGTGCAGTCGGCTTAGTTGGCTATCTATCTTTTAAAAACGGTCAGCAGGCCGTTAACGATCTGACCGAACAGGTGATGGACAAGACTAACCGTCTCGTCAATCGCTATTTGGATGAATATCTAGCCACTCCACCACTGATTAATCGGATTAATGCTGACGCGATCGATTTGGGTCTGCTCGATATCACCGATATGCAAAGTTCGGGGCTATATTATTGGAAACAAATGCAGCTTTTTGATAATGTTAGTTATATTTCTAGTACTCTAGTCACGGGTGAATTTATCGGTTCGGGTCGCTGGTCAGATAATGGTGTCACTATTGAAGAACGTTCTCCCCGAACCAAGAATAGTGCCTATATTTACGCAACCGATCGCCATGGCAATCGAACTAAAGTTATAGAAACTGTACCAGAGTACGACGCGAGATCTGAAGACTGGTATGCAGAAACCATCAAAGCAGGCAAACATATCTGGAATAAAGCTTATAGCTGGGACGAAAAGCCAGGAATGATTTCTATTGCTACAAGCTATCCAATCTACAATAAGGCTAAGAAGCTGGTAGGAATCATTAGTGTCGATTTTCTCTTATCAAAGATTAATAATTATCTACAAACTTTAAAAAGTCAGTCAGTCAGGAAAAATTTTTATTATCGAGCGAAATGGCCTAGTCATTGGCAATTCCACTCGCGAAGAAGTCTCTCAAGTAATCGATAAGACAACTCAACGACTGAATATATCAAAGAGTAGCGACCCCTTAATTCGAGCAACCGCTGAGCGCCTAAAACAAAATTTTGGCAGTTTTGGGGCAATTAGAAACGAACAACACCTAGATTTCCAATTTCAAGGAGAAAAACAGTTCGTTTATGTCAATCCCTGGCAAGATAAATTGGGACTCGATTGGTTAGTCGTGGTTGTCGTACCAGAATCGAATTTCATGGCGCAAATTAACGCTAATACCCGCACGACGATTGTTTTGTGTATTATTACTTTTGCGATCGCGACTTTATTGGGATTGCTAACCTCTCGTTGGATTGCTCGTCCCATTCTTCGTTTAAATCGAGCAGCAGTAGCGATTGCCCAGGGAAAATTAGAACAAACTATCGAAATTAAAGGCGTTAGGGAAATTGAAACCCTCGCCCATTCGTTTAACCAAATGGCGCAACAATTACAAGCCTCTTTTGCGGATTTAGATAAAACTAACGCCGAATTAGAAGATCGCGTTCGAGAAAGAACGTCTCAACTCAAAAAAGCAGTCAAAGCCGCCATGCGAGCAGCCGCTCAAAGTTCTGACGACAAAAAAGCAGCAGAAGCAGCCAATCGCGCCAAAAGTGAATTTCTTACCAATATGACCCATGAATTGCGAACTCCCCTCAATGCAATTCTCGGCTTTGCTCAAATTCTAGAAAGAGATTCATCTCTAACGTTAGCCCACAAAGAAAATTTGGGCATCATAAGTAAAAGCGGCGAGCATCTACTTTCGTTGATTAATGACATACTCGATATGTCAAAATCGAAGCAGGTCGCTTAACGCTCAATGAAACCAATTTCGATCTATATCGACTTATACAACTAGTAGAAGAGATGTTCGCTCTTAAAGCCAAATCTAAAGGAATTAGCCTTTTAGTTGAGTACAATTGCGAAATTCCCCAGTATATTCAAACTGACGAGAAGAAACTTCGTCAAGTATTAATTAATCTATTGGGCAACGCGATTAAATTCACGAAAAAAGGAGCGGTTACACTGAGCGTTTCTCATTTTCCTCTTAAGGAATTCACTTTACAGTTTGAAGTTAAAGATACTGGATTAGGGATTGCACCAGAAGAAATGAAACAATTATTTCAACCTTTTGGACAAACGGAAAGCGGACGAAAATCTCAACAAGGAACGGGATTGGGATTGGCCATCAGTCGCGAATTCATACAACTGATGGGAGGTCAAATTAATGCTCGCTCTGTTTTAGGGCAAGGCAGCACATTTAGCTTCGACATTCGAGTTAAATCCGCACTTTACTCGATCCCGCGCGATCCTAATCCAACAATTCGCCGACGTGTTATCGGTCTAAAACCCGGACAACCCGAATACCGCATCCTAATTGCAGACGACCGCTTTACTAATCGTCAACTTCTCCTCAAACTCTTAGAACCTATCGGTTTTGCAATACGAGAAGCCGCCAACGGACAAGAAGCAGTGGCTATTTGGGACGACTGGCAACCTCACCTGATTTGGATGGATATGAGAATGCCCGTAATGGATGGTTTTGAGGCTACCCAACAAATTAAATCCTATCTAAAGGGGCAAGCAACCGCAATTATTGCCCTGACAGCGAGCGTTTTTGAGGAAAAGCGATCGCTCGTTCTTTCGTCTGGCTGCGATGCTTTTGTCTGCAAGCCTTTCAAAGAAGATGAAATTTTTGAAATTATGGCACAGTATTTAGGAGTGCGATATCGTTATGAGGAAACCAATCTCTGTGTTTCTCTAAGCCGTCTAGAGAGAGATCGTCCCTATGAGTTAACCGCTCGCAGCTTAACGGTTATGCCTAGTGAATGGCTCGACCGACTCCGACAGGCAGCGGCTCAACTCGACGAAAATTGCTTCTCGAAACGATTGCTAAAATTCCTCAAGAACATCAGCTTCTTGCCCAAGCCCTACGAGATAAGGTACATAACTTTGATTTCGACCAGATTCTGAATCTCGCTCGCGAGGCGGCTGCCCAATGAACGATCCCCAAAATAATATTAAACCACTCATCCTAGTTGTTGACGATTTACCCGACAACTTGCGTGTTTTATCTGCTACGCTTGCCGAACAAGGTTATCGAGTTCGATGTGCTAAAAGTGGTTCTATGGCATTGATGGCAGCCCAGAGCGTCCCTCCAGATTTGATTCTGCTCGATGTCAAAATGCCAGATATGGACGGTTACGAGGTTTGTCAAAAATTAAAAACTCATATCGTCACCTCCGATATTCCGGTAATTTTTTTGAGCGCCCTCGATGATGTTGTCGATAAAGTCAAAGGGTTTGAAGTCGGCGGCGTGGATTACGTTACCAAACCTTTTAAGGTTGAAGAAGTTCTCGCTCGCATTAACAATCATCTTGCCCTTCAAAATGCTAAAGCAGAAATTCGCGCCCTCAACGCAGAACTCGAAAATCGGGTACGACAGCGAACTATTCAATTAGAAAGTATTAATCAAAAACTCAAACAAGAAATTATAGAGCGCCAAAAAGCCGAAAACCTTCTCCAAGAAAGCGAAGAACGACTCGAAAGCATTCTCAATTCTTTACAAGAGTTGGTCTGGTCTGTTTCTGCGACAACATTCAAGCTACTCTATATCAATCCCGCTGCCGAACAGATCTACGGCAGACCAATGTCAGAATTTTATGAAAATTCTCGTCTTTGGATAGAAGCCGCTCATCCTGAAGATCGTCCTAAGCTTGAGAGAGGCTATGAAATAGTCTTAGAGAAAGGGAGCTTTGAATTAGAGTATAGAATTCTGAGGCTCGATGGAGAAGTTCGTTGGATATGCGCGCGCTCTCAAGTCATTTATGACAAGCAAGGCTCTCCTATCCGCATCGATGGCATCACCGAGGATATTACCGAGCGCAAACGCACTGAAGAACAATTAATTCACGATGCTTTACACGACGTACTGACTGGGTTGCCCAATCGAACCTTGTTTATGGAGCGAGTCGAGACAGCACTCAAACAATGCAAACGACACAAAGATTATTTATTTGCCCTTTTGTTTATCGACTTAGACCGCTTCAAAATCATTAACGATAGTCTCGGTCATGGGATTGGCGATCGCCTGCTCGTCGCGATCGCTCGCATTTTAGAGTCATGTCTGCGCGGCACTGATACGGTCGCTCGTCTTGGCGGCGATGAATTTACTATCTTACTCGAAGGGCTTGTAGATATTGCCGATGCAACTAGAATCGCCGATCGCATCGGACAAAAACTCCTCTCTCCCATCGAGATTGACGGTCATACCGTTTTTACCAGCGCCAGTATCGGGATGGTGATTGGTTCTCCTGCTTACGAACAAGGAGCCGAGTTGCTGCGCGATGCCGATATCGCTATGTATCGAGCTAAAGAACAAGGAAAGGCGAGATATACGCTTTTCGATCGAGAAATGTACGCAGAAACCCTCAAACTTTTACAAATCGAAAACGATCTGCGCGTGGGATTGGAACGTCAAGAATTTCTCCTGCACTACCAGCCGATTGTCTCGCTAAAAAGCGGCAAAATTACGGGTTTTGAAGCTTTAGTTCGCTGGCACCACCCCAAACGAGGCCTGGTTTCCCCAGGTGAATTTATTCCCGTCGCCGAAGATACGGGATTGATTATCCCGTTAGGAGAATGGGTACTGCGCGAAGCGTGTCGCCAACATAGCTTTTGGCTGTCTAAGTTCCACCCAAGCGAACCGTTTACGATGAGTATTAATTTGGCAGGTAGACAAATTCGAGAGCAAGATTTACTCGAAAAAATTGATAGCATTCTTGCAGAAACCGGGTTAGATGGCTCGAAGCTTCGCTTGGAAATCACCGAAAGTATGTTGATGGATAATACTGAAAAAACAATCGAGTTGCTAAGTCAGTTAAGAGCTAGAAAAATTATTTTAAGTATCGATGATTTCGGTCAAGGCTATTCATCTTTGAGTTATTTGCCGCGCTTTCCCGTCAATTTACTGAAAATCGATCGCGCTTTCATCTGGAAAATGACTTCCGATTCTGAAAACTTAGAAATCGTTCGTACTATTATTTCGCTAGCCCATACGTTGGGAATGGAGGTCATTGCTGAGGGCGTGGAAACGATCGAGCAAATGAACCTCCTCAAAGAATTAAGTTGTGAATTCGCGCAAGGATATTTCTTTTCTAAACCGCTAGATTGTTTGGCTGCTGAAGCAATTATTGGTTAAAGCGTTACTAACCATTCTTGACGCAACTTTGCGATCGCCTGCTCTTTTTTCTTTGCCTCTATTTCAATCCAAGGCACATCCTTGTAAGCACTCGGCATCACCGCAATCAAGTCGCTATGCTTGGGATCGGCAAAGGATTCGCTACCGTTAGAGATGTGAACGAGTTGCCATTCTGGGTTTGCCCAAGTTTGGCGAGATGCTAGAACCATCTCGGCGACGCTAGGATCTTCGTAAGAATCAAGATGTTCTTTGATAACGTGATGGTGTGCGTCGAAGACCATCGGGATTTCTGCGGCTTGACAGATGGTTAAGATATCTTGAGCGCTATAGGTATATTCGTCATTTTCTAGGGTTAGACGCAAGCGAATGGCATCGGGTAAGCTGCGGATGACTTGTATCAATCGTTCGGCGCGATCGCCCTTTCCCCCGTGGATATTCATCAGCGCCCAGGGGGAGCGCGGCTGTCCTAAAAAGTCTAAAATGCGAGCGTGCATGGTGAGAATCTTGATACTATTCTCGATTACTTCGGCGCGATCGTACTCAAGACGACAAATTGGTCGGGATGAAATACCAATCGAATTTCTAACGCTTGCGCCTGCATTCCAACGACTTTTATTTTGTCCGCCATGGCGGACAAAATTGCTTCCCCAATCGGGTCGTCAGCAAAAGGAAACAGGGCTGAAGTCATGCGATAAAGCTGAATGTCCTCGCGATCGCAAAACTCAATCCCTACCTTGAGGCGACGAAGATTTTCTTCATATAACTCCTGCAACACTCGTTCTTGCTCGTTTATAGGCAACTGCAACAAACGCTTGCGAGTTATCGTCTTGAAACGTACCTCATCGGAAGCGGTAATGCACACCAATCCTAGTTTAGGAAGACTTGACGAATTGCCATTCCAAGACTTCGATAGGGGCATCTTTGAGCGCTGCTTTGAGAGCGTCATTATCCTTAAATTTCAATTCTGATAGGTGAGTAGCTTCTAGGTTAACAGTAAATTCGTCTTTTTCAAAAGGCCACGGCTCAACGCTAACATGCCCGTCGTTGTATTGTTTTACGTCGTAGCGTTGGTTATCCAGACGCGAAGTAATCTCCAAAGCGCGTTCGTCGGCGGGTAACTTTTGCTGGCACAAAATTAACGACAGGCGATCGCACCAGTGCATGAATTGATAAGCGCGATCGGCTTCTTCTTTTTTAATTCCCAATGCTTTGCGCCATTTCTGTTGCTTCTCGATCTGGTCGTCTAAAAACCTATCCCACTCCGATGATGTACCGCGCCGATTTTCATTAAGCAAACAAATGTGCATCGATACTAACATAGCGACCCATCGCCCTCGATGTTGAGCGCCATCGACTAATTTAGCCAGTTGCTCGATTGAAGATTCTGTATCTAGCGTAAAATCCAAAGGCGCACCCGCATCAGTTAATTGAGCATCTTCCCATTCTTTCTCTAGATCGTCATGGTGAGAAATTGCCGCTATGGTTTCAAAAAAGCGAGGTGGAATTGTCTTTCTATTCCACTGTCCCCCAATTTGAGCCGCCAGTAAAGCGTGTGCCCTATGGGAAATTATTTCCCAACCTTGTTTGGTTTGATTGACAATCATAGTTCGTTTCTTTCCTCTCCAAGCGATTTCCAGTAAGGTTTCAGTAATAACCAACCGACGAAAAAGACTAGCGCTACCGATAGTTGCACCCAATCTAGCGCCGAAGTATGCGTCCCCGAAATTATGGCGATCGCCTTATCGCAAATTTCAAATAACCAACAAACATTTCCAAATAACCAAATTCCATTTCTTGACTTGATTAAAACTTTGTCCACTGCTGAGGTATCAATGGGATCTTGTGGCGAGTAGTTGTCGTACATAGTTTCGCTCGGAAAAAGAAAAATTTACTGACGCAAATGCACAAGAGTGCTACATCTGAGTATAAGAATTAATAAATCTTTGCATCTATATCTTTAGTATTGTTTTGTGGGTGGAGATTGGGAAGTGTCTTTTTGAAGACAAGGGAGATAAAAGTTGTCCCCATTGTCCTCGATGCTCGCCCATCGCTTCGACGTTCGTCCTGCATCGCTAAGCGCGTTATTCCCTTTCTCCTGGCGAAGCCATTTCCCTATTCCCTATTCACTGAGAAAACTGTTAAAAACGAGACTTCTTTCGACTTCGCGAATCTCAACGCAAAAAGCTAAGTTTAGCGAAATTCTTACAAATTTATTGCCAAAGAGAGATGAATATCAAGAATTTGACCAATAAATTTATAAACAAACGTATAAAAATTTTATCTTTATTTCCCTATCTTCCGCTCTAGCGATCGCCACTCACCTGTCCCTTTTACTTCTGGAGGTTACAAATATGTTAGCCAATCAACTAAAAACAACAGCATTATTAGGATTATTGAGCGGAATTTTGGTACTAGCGGGTTACTATTTGATGGGTAACGAACAAGGCTTATATATGGGATTGGCCTTTGCAGCCCTATCCAGCTTTGGGTCTTGGTATTACTCGGATAAAGCGGCACTTGCTGCATATCAAGCCCAACCCATCGAGCGATCGCAAGCGCCCGAACTTTACGATCTGGTAAAGCGACTGAGCGATCGCGCTTCCCTTCCCATGCCAAAACTGTTCGTCGTTCCCACGCGATCGCCTAATGCTTTTGCCACGGGACGCGATCCCGAACACGCTGCCGTGGCAGTTACCGAAGGGATTGTAGAATTACTTTCTCCACAGGAGCTAGAAGGCGTTTTAGCACACGAACTGACTCACATTCGCAACCGCGATACTCTCACCCAAGCCGTAGCAGCTACCCTTGCAGGGGCAATTACCTTTGTCGGCAGACTCTTAAGCTTTGGCGCTTTGTACTATCCAGCTAGTCGCGACGACCGTCGAGGCGGCAATCCCCTCGGCATCTTGTTTTTGCTTGTTTTAGCTCCTATTTCAGCAGTTTTAATTCAATTAGCCATTTCTCGCACTCGTGAATTTGCTGCCGACTCAGGGTCGGCAGAAATTACCGGAAATCCGCTCGCGCTTGCTGGTGCGTTAGAAAAATTAGAAAGCGTGGGTCGTCAGATTCCGATGAATGGCAATCCTGCTATGTCGCCTTTATTAATCGTTAATCCGTTAGGGGTTGAAGGCTTACAATCGCTATTCCGCACTCATCCATCAACCGAACAGCGCATTCAACGCTTACAAGCGATCGCAGTACAACAAAGACAAAATTCACCAGTTGCCAGTTATTAAAAAGCTGAAGATAAAGGAAATCAGGGGCGGATAGTCATTTGCCCCCAGAAGCATAAATTTTCTGTAATTAACTGTAAAATGCTCGCGCCCATTCCCATTCGCGCGTCAATCCTTCAACTAATGAAACTTGAGGATTGTATCCTAAAATTTTACTCGCTTTAGAAACATCGGCTCCCGTGTGACGCGCGTCGCCTCTAGCGGATTCGAGATAATTTTTTTGAATCGAAAAACCAACGATCGCGTCTATTTTATCCAACACGTCAGCCAAAACAACCCGACTGCCGCCACCAATATTAAAAATTTCTCCAATTGCTTCGGGAACGACTGCTGCTGCTAGATTAGCTGCAACTATGTCGCCTACGAAAGTAAAATCGCGCGTTTGCTGTCCGTCTCCATAGATGGGAATGGCAGTTTTTTCGATCGCAGCTTTAAAAAATTTATGAAATGCCATATCGGGACGCTGACGGGGCCCATAAACGCTGAAGTAACGCAGCATAGTAACGGGGACTTGAAAATTTTGATAATATAACTCGCATAAACGTTCGGCGGCTAATTTAGTGATGCCATAGGGAGAAACGGGTTGAGGGCAAATCGTTTCTGGAGTCGGTAGCGTTTCAGCGTTGCCATAAATGGAAGAAGTAGACGCAAAAACCAATCGCTTCAACGATTTAGTCTCTTTTGCCGCTTCTAAAATAATTTGCGTTGCATTAATATTGCGTTCCGTATAATAATGAAAGCTCTGTCCCCAACTAGCACGAACTCCAGCTTGTGCCGCTTGATGGTAAATAACTTCCGTATCCGCTAGCAGCGATCGCCAATCTAACGACTCGATTGAAGCTTCGATGAATTTAAAATTAGGATACTCTTGTAGCGCGGTCAGGTTGTTGCGTTTGAACTTGGGATCGTAGTAATCGTTGATCTCGTCAATTCCAACGATGGTTTCTCCGCTTTTGAGCAGAGTCTCTGCTAAATTCGACCCAATAAAACCCGCGACTCCAGTTACGATAGAAATTGTCATAAAATTCAAAATATCTTGTTAAACCAATCTAGCATCGCGATTGCAATTCTAGAAATGATGCTTCAAACCGGATCGAGATCGAACCACAATTCGGAAATTAGATCGTAATGACCCTCTTGTCCGCTTGGATACTCCCCAGCTTCTATTTTCTCGATAATTCGAGGTAAAGCTTTAATAAACTGAGGAGAGCGATCTTTTGGATGCAACGTCCAGGCGTTAGGATTGGTTAGCGTAGCGCGAACATAATCGGTTTGCTCTAATTGCTTTGAAACCATAATTTCCCAAGAATCGAGCGCTCCTTTTCCGGTACTATTGCTGTAGAGTGTTTTGAGAGCGACAGACAAACGATCTAGCCGTTGGTTGCGGTAGGGTCGCCAGATAATCGGCATCGGTAATAAGCGATCGTAACGCTTGCAATTAATTAAATAAGCCCGACTGCCAAAAATTTAAATTGATAAAATCCATCGGGATGTTTGTCGTAAGGTTGAATTTGGTAAAGCGTTCCGTCTTTGGTTGGCGGCCCCGTCAAAGGTCTGATAGACATGATGTTTGAGTGTTCTTCCATCATTTTCATGCCTTCTTCAAGCCAGTTATAATCCGCCTTCTGGTGCAGGAGCATATCGCTGTCATAATGCAACATATAATCACTTTTGCATTCCTCAATTTTGAAAATCGAGCCGAGGATAGGATAACCTTTATAGTTGTGCGTGAAGCGAAGCGGACTGCCAAAGTGTTTTTGCATAACGCGCTGGCGATAAGCTATTTCGTAGTTAATATCGACAACGCGATCGACTACGCCAGCCTCAATTAGCTGTTTGGTATAATCGCGTAACTGCTCCATCGTGCCGATACCGGGACGATTGATTTTTTCTCCGCTTAAAGGAGCCGTATCGATCGCTAAAACCTTCTCCTCAAAAGGAAAATTACTCATCTTCACCAAATGAGGAAGGGTGTGCATCATGAAAGGAATATCGGTTCGGGCAACCATAATCCAGAGCGAACAACTTGAGCGAGCCATTGCGATCGGTACTTTTTGTTAAAAGATGATGAAAATAGTCTACTAAGAGTTGATATTTAGTCAAGCTGATAGTTTAGACAACAATATAACTTAGGGAGCGCAAAGGGTGAAAGTTTTAGTAGTTGGTAATGGGGGACGAGAACACGCATTAGCTTGGAAACTGCTACAGTCAGCTAATGTCGAACAATGCTTCTGTCTTCCTGGCAATGGCGGGACGGCAACCCTCAAAGGATGTCAGAATATTGATATAGCAGTAAGCGATCGCGATGGAATTACTCGTACTGCCCTCGATTATAAGATCGATCTCGTCGTCGTCGGGCCAGAATTACCGCTATCCTTGGGACTGGTGGATCGTTTGCTGGAAAATAACATCAAAGTTTTTGGTCCTACCCAAGAAGGAGCGCAAATCGAAGCAAGCAAGTCTTGGGCAAAAGCCTTAATGGAAGAAGCAGGCGTTCCCACGGCGAAATCCCAGACATTTACCGAAGCAGAAGCGGCGAAGTCCTATGTAGCTAGTCAAGGAGCGCCTATCGTCGTCAAGGCCGATGGTTTGGCAGCGGGAAAAGGTGTAATTGTAGCGATGTCGGTAGAAGAAGCGCAAGCGGCGATCGATACGTTGTTTCAAGAAGGTTTTTCTAAGTTAATCGTTGAAGAATACCTAGTTGGCGAAGAAGTGTCTGTATTGGCGCTGACGGACGGATTAACCATCGCGTCCTTGCTCCCCGCACAAGACCACAAGCGCATCGGAGAAGGCGATACAGGAAGCAATACGGGAGGAATGGGAGCCTATGCGCCAGCGCCCATCGCTACGCCAGAATTAATGCAGCGAATCGAGCGAGAAATTTTAAAGCCAACGCTAGAAGCCTTACGAAAGCGAGGAATCGATTATCGAGGGGTACTTTATGCAGGGTTGATGATTTCAACCGATGGCGAACCCAAGATTTTAGAATATAATTGTCGTTTTGGCGATCCAGAAACGCAAGCAATTCTTCCTCTATTAGAAACGCCTTTAGACGAACTATTAATGGCTTGTGTAGAACAACGGCTAGCCCAAATCTTTCCCCTGCGCTGGAAGTCGGGAAGTTCTATTTGTGTAGTGGCTGCTTCGGCGGGTTATCCTGGAACTTATAAAAAAGGAATCGCGATCGCCCACATTGATAAAGCCGAAGCTACCGGAGCAACCGTTTTCCACGCAGGAACGAAACTTAATGAGACAGGACTTGTCACTGATGGCGGTCGCGTTTTAGGGATCGTAGCAGTTGGAGAAACCTTTAAGCAAGCCAGCGATCTCGTTTACCAAGCTGTCGATCTCGTTGAATTTGACGGTAAATATTGCCGAAGAGATATTGGAAGAAAAATTATGAATTATGAATTATGAATTATGAAAGTTCTAAGCACATAATTTCTTATCTTCCTCAGTCCTAGTTGTCTCATCCTTGTGACTTCCGACTTTCCAGATGACTCTCCTACTCCCCATCACCCCCAATCCCCAATCCCAATCCCCATGACAGATTTTTGGACTGAAGTTTTACAATTTGCTCAAACGACAACTAAAGATATCGGCACTCAGTTGATTGCCGATTTTGGGAAGCTAAAGCCAACTCGCAAGGACGATGGTACATTAGTGACGCAGGCGGATCGATGGGCCGATAAAGCCATTCGAGATGCGATCGCGACAACTTTCCCCACACATGGCGTTCTTACTGAAGAAACCGAACATATTTTCCCTACCAACGATTGGTGTTGGATTGTCGATCCGATTGATGGGACGACGAATTTCACGCGAGGAATTCCGATTTGGGGAATTTCGTTAGGTTTACTCTATAAAGGAACGCCTGTCTTCGGATTTGTTTATTTACCGCAATTAAATCAATCTTTTTATGGATACTGGTATGGAAATTCGGGATTGACTGGCCCAACGGGAGCCTATATGAATGGCGAACCAATCCATACGAGTCCTGACGATCCCAGCAAAAATCACCTTTTTAGCATCTGCGCCCGCAGCACCGACATTCTCAAAAAACCTTTTCCTTGCAAAATCCGCACCATTGGCGTAGCTAGTTATAATTTGATTTTAGTAGCCTCTGGGGCAGTTCTAGGGGGCGTTGAAGCCACGCCAAAGATTTGGGATATTGCAGCCGTTTGGGTCATCGTACAAGCTGCTGGAGGCGTATTTGTATCGCTCCAGGCAGAACCAATGTTTCCCCTCAAAACGGAAAGTGATTATGGGGATGTTCCTTATCCTTGTTTGGCAGTTAGTCGGGCTGATTTAGTCCCGGTTTTTGAACCGTTAGTTAAATTTATCGGACAAGGCGTTTAGTGTTAGCGCGATCGTGAGAGTTTCTTTAAAAGATGAGATTCTAGCCATCCACAATGAAGATCTTCCGATTTATAAAAAAGGAGGGTCAATCGTTCGCAATGGTTATTTTTGGGCGTTAAAATCCATTGCTTGCTATTCGGGAAAAGGGTGCGATTGGGAATTCGATCGCGAGGTTTGGATTGCTTTATCGAGAATGTTGCTTTCTTTTGCTCAATCGGGATATTTAGGCGATTCGGAAACGATATTAGAGTTTTCAACCAATACGCAAATTCCTGAAGAATTGCGATCGGTTTCTACCTGGTTATAATGGGAACTAAAATTTGTCCGCGATCGCCTGTAAGTTCGTATTGTTCGAGGACTTTTGTGACAATAGCTTTCCCCTCACCTGCTGTCACCAAAGCGACACAAGCTCCCCCAAAACCCGCACCTGTTAGCCTTGCGCCAAATACTCCTGGGGTTTTCTGCAATATTGCAACCAATCTATCCAGCACAGGAACAGAAACTTCGTAATCGTCGCGCAAGCTGGTATGGGAAGCGTTCATCAATTCCCCAAAACGTTGAGATGATACTCCTTGCAAAACTTCCAAGACACGACTATTTTCTGTTACCACATGACGGGCACGCTTTCGTAAAAGTTCGGGTAACGCTTCCACCGCCTCTACTTCAGTAATATCTCGCAGCGCTTTCACCCTCAACAACTGCGCCGCTTCCTCACATTCGGCACGACGCTTATTATAGCCACTACTTGCCAGAGTACGAGCCACGCCGCTATCAATTACCACAATTTCTGTCCCAGATGGCAAAGGCAGCAAGCGGCGTTCTAAGGTACGGGTATCTAAAAATAGGATATGGTCGGTATCGGCAAGGCTAGCAGCCATCTGATCCATAATGCCGCATTGTACGCCTGCATAGTGAATTTCGGCTTGTTGGGCGAGTTGAGCGATCGCAACATCATCGATGGGAAGATTGAGAAGTTGGCGCAATGCCCTCAGCGTTGCCACTTCCAAAGCAGCACTGCTCGACAAACCCGAACCTATCGGAATCGACGATTTAACATACACATTTAAAAATGGAATCGTGTATTCTTGTTTTTTTAAAACTTCGATACAGCCAAAAATATAGCTAGCGAATCCAGATGGCGTATGATGAATGTCTAAAATGTTAGCATACTCGTCTAAATTCTCAGAATAAAAGTGATGCTGTTCGTTGTTACTCAAACCTAGCTGTACCGTCGTGCGTAGGGGAATTGCAGTTGGAAGAACGAATCCATCGTTGTAATCGGTATGTTCGCCGAGTAAATTTACTCTTCCTGGCGCACTAGCTTCTATTTCCGTCGGTTTATGAAACTTTTGTTGAAAATTCATAATTTTATTTGCTCAAAGGCACGGGACGCAACCTACCTTTTACTTCTACACTCGGAAAGCTTGCATCGAAAGTTAAATTTTCTAACGCGCCATTGTTGAGTATGACAAAAGTATCTTCAAGCTTTGCCCCTGGTAAACTCGGATTCCAGGCGACAGCCACGTTCGCTGCTAAAGATTCGGTAGTGGTAGGATTGGCTATTATCTCTCGCGCTAGATATCCTGTCGTTCCTCCTTGGTGATGTTCGCGGATAGCATGAGGAAAACCGTGCTGTTCGTAAGCCTGAGCCAGAGCGCAATAAACTGCGTCTAGCGATACTCCTGGCTGGCATATATTTAATGCTTGTGCTTCGATTTCGCGAACGTGGCGATGTAATTTAGCATCTTCATCTGGAATCGTCCCAAATGTAACAAAGCGAGTCAGATTTGCATACAAACCATAGCCTCTCGCACAAAACACTACCATCGCTCGCCGTCCGATCGCGTCTTGAGTTGGTGTAGCATGGCGATAAAGCGGCAATCGTCTCTCCCCAGCTACCAGCGTCAGCGCAGGATGCAGCCCCCTTGCCCACAACGCCTCCGCGCCCGCACCCGCTAACTGATATTCCGTCCAAGTCGGTCGAGCAGCTTTTAATACCTCCGTCATCGCTTCGCTAGCTTTACGCCCCACTTGGCGATATCGCTCCAGTTCACTTGACACAATTACTTTTTTGTGGCAAAGAAGAGATGGCGGCAATCGCTTTTCAATGTGAGGAATTGGGCGATCGCTTAAAACTTTTCCACTATTAGTCACATCTCTCACAAAAGACTCGCGAGCAGCAGCATCCGCCCACGGGTTGACGTACAGCTTAAAATTAGCTGGCAGTTCTTCATCTTTGAGACGCTGCGCTTCAATTTCATCGGTCAACACCCAAGCATCTTGGGCAGTTACTAAAACTTCTGCTATCCCAGTTTCAGCCGTTAGCAACACGGTGTTAGAACTGCCAGCAGTTGCCCAAGCAAACCAATCCGTACCGCGCAGACGCAAACCCTTTGCCTCAGTTTTACTTAAAATTTTTCTAATTAGTTCCAACTTCGCACAGACTTCTTCGTTCATTAAAGGAGTTACGCTGAGGGCAGAGAGTTTTTTATGACTAATAACTGATTAGTGCCTTATTATGCGGCTTTTTCGCTCATCAGTAAGTCGATGCAATCGGCGATCGCGTTATAGCTGCGGAATTTGGCAGATAAATGCTGCACGACTACAATTGCCGCCGGAAAATCGGCAGGCAGTACCGAGATAATTTGGTAAAGAGCATTTAGACCTCCTTGAGAATCTGCGATCGCGACGATGTTTTGAGCAACATTGGGGTTGCGATCTCTCGGTTGTTTTTCTAATAACACATTCACCTTTATTGATTCAAAAAACGCGGTCATAAGCGATCGCAAAGATATCTACAAAGATAATTGTTAAGTGATTGATGCTTCTCTGCGTCTATCTGCGGTGCAAAGTTTAGATCGAAATCGGGGTTTGAAGATTTATTGCTACTGCTTGTAATTCCTTAGCTTTCTCCTCCGGCAAAGCATCGTTCGCAAACATTCCTCCTGCGAGTTCGGTTCCTGCCAAATACTTCAGCTTGTCGCTAGTCCGATAGGGCGGATAGAATTCTGCGTGTAAATGCGCTTCGGGATGCGCTTTGCCGTCAGTGGGGGCACTAAACCAAGCCATCAAGTAAGGAAACGGACGATTCCACAATCCATCATATTTAAGCGCAACCGTTTTTAGCGCCTTAGCAAGTCCAGATCGTTGCTCTGGAGTAAGATCGCAAAAGGTTGCTGCTGCTTGAATTGGCGCAACCCAAACTTCGTAAGGATAGCGAGCGCAGACAGGAACAAACGCGATCGCGTATTCGTCGCGATAAATAAGTCGTTTATCGTCGGCAATCTCCTTTTCAATGAGATCGGCAAGCAAACTTTTTTGATATTCTCGGTAAAAGCGGCGCTCTTGCTCTAACATCCGCGCTGGAACTGGCGGAATAAAGGGATAAGCATAGATTTGCCCGTGGGGATGGTGTAAGGTCACGCCCACTTCTACGCCCCTATTTTCAAAAGGCAACACGTATTGAATTTGCGACTGCTCTCCCAGTACGCGAGCGCGATCGCCCCACACTTGCAATAATAAATCCAAATGCTCTAGTTCCAATGAACCGAGGGAAGCACGGGGATCTTGGGTAAAAACCACTACCTCGCAAGCGCCATTAGCGGGCAACGTTTCCACGATGGACTGAGGCGGATTCTGTGCTGCTGGAGTCATCGACGGAAAGCGGTTATCAAACACTGCCACGTCATACTTGCCTTGAGGTAATTCGGTGGGAAACTCTGGGTTAGTAGTAGGCGCAAGCGGGTTATATTCTGGGGGCGGCATGAAAGTCCGTCCCTGACGGTGACTGGCATAAGCTACCCATTCGCCGCGCAACGGATGCCAGCGCAGGTGAGGATTCGCCCGTACTGGTTCGTTACTGGGGCTAGGGGGTGCGATATCTTCTGCGATCGCAGATCGACTGTATAAGGTCAGTTGGCGACCATCTGGTTTTAACAACTTGTGGGAGTACATAATCCACCTGAAATGGTTGCTGCTCGGATCGCCTCAATGGGAATTTTCGGCGTGCGATCGGCATATAATAAACCGTTAGCTTCTTGGAAGGTATCGGTCAACTGCGTGTAACAAAATCCGCTAAATAGCTCTATTTTGTTGACGGTTTCGAGCAGGGAAGTATATTTTATTTGTAGTTCGGAGCTATTCGAGGAGCGATCGTATCCCCAAGCTTTATCCGCATCGGGGTTGTCTATAGGAGCATAGGCAATGCCGCCAAATTCTGTCAGCATAATGGGTTGTCCCTGATGGGGATAGTTGTCAAGCGTTAGAACTCTTCCTCCAGGACGGCGGCGATCGAAGAGATCGGGTAGCTTAACTTCAGGGCCGTAACGACGAGCCAAGCTCTGCGGATCGGTATCGTAGTCATGAATGGCGAGAATATCGGTATTCGTACTCTCCCAACCATCGTTACCAATTACCGGACGACTCGGATCGAGGGTTTTGGTTAGGTGATACATTGCTAAAACGTAGTTCCGGTGAGCTTGTGTTTCCACTAGATTCGGAACTCCCCAAGATTCATTAAACGGAACCCAGGCAACGATACAGGGATGGTTGAAATCTCGTTTGATGACCTCGCTCCATTCGTGAGTCATGCGTTCCACTGCTTTAGGTACGAATCGATAGGCGCTGGGCATCTCTTCCCATACTAACAGTCCTAGCACGTCTGCCCAGTATAAAAAGCGCGGGTCTTCAATTTTTTGGTGCTTGCGTACTCCATTGAAACCCATGGCTTTGATGAGTTCTACATCGCGTCGCAACGCTTCATCGTCGGGCGCAGTCATGAGGCTATCGGGCCAGTAACCTTGATCGAGAACCAGTCGCAAATAATAAGGACGACCGTTGAGCATAAAGCGATCGCGTTGGATGCTTACTGTCCGCATTGCGGTGTAAGTTTTCACTTTATCGAGCAGTTCGCCTCCATACCACAGTTCGACATCGGCATGGATCAGCGTCGGTTTTTCTGGACTCCACAGCAATTCGTTACGATAATCGTCAATTCCAGGATCGGAAAGGGCGAGGCGGCGGCTAACTTCTCCGTTAAACACTTCATAAGCATCGTTTACCAGCACGCGATCGCCAACGCTCAGTTGCATCTTAATTTGGATGCCCGAAGCAGGTACAGCGCCCGCTAGCACGACTGAACAGCCAAATTCCCAGCGCTCAAAATCAGGAGTCCACCGAATGCGATCGATATAAGTCGTGTCTACTCGCTCGATCCAAACTGTCTGCCAAATCCCCGTAGTGCGAGGATACCAAATACTGTGCGGTTCTAACTGCCAATCTTGTTTGCCGCGAGGTTTCGCGAGGTCGTGGGGATCGTCCTGCGCCCAGACTGTCACTTTCGTCGTGCCGCTATCGTTCAAGACATGGGTAATATCGAGGGTAAAAGGCGTATGTCCGCCTTCATGTTCGGCAATGTAGCGATCGTTTACCCAAACGCGGGTGCGATAGTCCACTGCGCCAAAATGTAACAGCAGCCTGCCCTCGCCCGGAGGCGTTTCAAATTCTCGCTCGTACCAACAGTTAGCATGAAATCCCGTATTGCCAATACCACTTTTGGTAGATTCGGGAGCAAAAGGAACTTCTATAAGATGTGTCCATTGAGTAAGGTCGCTAGGTTGAACGCATTTTCCTTCGTCATCAAATGCGAACTTCCAAAGACCGTTTAAACTTTGCCAGTGTGATCGCTGCAACTGTGGGCGCGGATATGCCGTGTCTGCATTCGCTCGCGTTGTTTTTTTAAAGTTATAGTTTTCTAGCTCTAATAAAGTCATTCAAAATCTAGCCAAACGCTGCAAATGGCTTGTTTTTGCCTGAAATCTAGGCAGGCAAACTGTTAAGTAGATTTTGTCAGAGCAAGATAATAGTAGAGGCTGTTAATCGCTGAATTATTGTAAGCCATCTTCATTAATGCTTTTCTGTACCTAATCTACTTAGCTTTCTCTTACTATTTTAAGAAAAAACGACGAAGTTACGTTGTTTTACTCTATAAAAAGTCTAAGTTTGAAGTCACTTTTCAAATTCTTTATTTTAATATTTTCTTGGTTTTGTCACTCCCCAAAATCCCCAGTAAATATTACCTATAATCTTGAGAATCGTCGAGTAAAATATTACTCCTTATTTGTGCCATTATTACACAATCAAGGACAAAGATAAGGGGAATCCATAAATATATTTTTCAATTTATTGCAAGGCTAAATTCACAATTTTATAAGCAATCTCAACATTTAATAGTTTAAAATTCACGAATTAGTTTCGTCACCGGATTTGTTTAGCGATCTATAAACACAGATTTTATTTGGCTTGTCAACTAAACTTCACAAACCATTAATAATTAGCGATCGCAATTACGACAAATGTAGCACTGTATACAGAGTGAGCTATTGTTTTTGTCAAATTACTTAAATAACAGTAAAAATATTGCATTTTTTGATTGCTACATATAATTATTTCTGGCGACATAAATAAAACTATATTATTCTCAACTTCGGACAGAAGTAATAAAAATACACAGATACTATTGTTGAGTGATTATCGTATATTAAAAATTTATGGTCGGCGAAAAAACTCAAACAACAAAAAACGGGATCGGTAATGGGAAATTTCGTAAGTTCATTGAAGCAGAACAAACTAAGCTAGCTCAATCGCCAATATCGAGTTGGTCATCTAACAAAAGCGATGGCTCAATCGCTTCAGAACTGCCAGATTTGGTCTGTCTATCTCATTTGCGTTGGAATTTTGTCTATCAAAGACCGCAACATCTTCTCAGTCGTTGCGCTGTAGGACGGCGAGTATTTTTATTGAAGAACCAATTTTTATTGCCGAACCGTTGGGTCAATTAGAAGTTAGTCAAGATAAGAGTGAAGTAATAGTCGTCGTTCCTCACTTACCACAAGATTTGAGTGAAGACGCGATCGCAGAATCTTTACGAATACTAATCGATAATTTATTTGCCGAACATAACATCCATAAATATATATTTTGGTACTATACGCCAATGGCGCTTAGTTTTACCAACCATTTACAACCAGACGCGATCGTCTACGATTGTATGGATGAGTTATCTGCATTTAAAGGCGCGTCACCCGCTTTAAAAGAATACGAAGCCGCACTATTTTGCCGTGCCGATTTAGTGTTTACCGGAGGACACAGCCTCTATGAAAGTAAGGCAAATCAACACCCCAATGTCTACGCATTTCCCAGCAGCGTAGATCTAGCGCACTTTGCACGGGGCAGGCAATCTCAGGAAGAACCAAACGACCAAGCAAATATTGGGCATCCGCGTCTAGGGTTCTTTGGGGTGATTGACGAACGCATGGATATCGAACTATTGACTGGACTTGCCGATGCGCGTCCTGACTGGCATTTGGTAATGATTGGCCCAGTGGTAAAAATCGACCCGGCAATTTTGCCCCAACGCGAGAATATTCATTATCTTGGCAGTAAAGATTATCAAGATTTACCTGCGTATTTGTCAGGATGGAATTTGGCAATGCTGCCGTTTGCGCGAAACGAATCAACCCAATTTATTAGTCCGACTAAGACACCAGAATATCTGGCCGCAGGTAAACCCGTCGTCTCTACCTCAATTCGAGACGTAGTGCGTCCTTATGGAGATATGGGGCTAGTGCGCATTGCAGACACTCCCGATGAGTTTGTCGCCGCCGCCGAGAAAGCAATGCAAGAAGACACCTCTGCAACTGGGTGGTTAAGTCGAGTTGATAGTTTTTTACAAGAGATTTCTTGGGATAGAACTTGGGCATCAATGATGAAACTGATAGATTCTGCCATTGCTGCCCGCCAAGACAGCATTACCAATATCCCCAAAACACCAAGCGTCATTACTAGAGACTTTGTTTTTGACTACTTAATTGTAGGCGCTGGTTTTTCTGGCAGCGTTATCGCCGAACGTTTGGCAACTCAATCCGGTAACAAAGTCTTGGTAGTGGACAAACGCAATCACATCGGTGGCAATGCCTACGACCATTATGATGACAGTGGAATTCTCGTTCATAAATACGGCCCCCACATTTTCCACACTAACTCGCGCGAAGTCTTTGAATACTTGTCTCAATTTACACAATGGCGGGCTTACGAACATCGCGTCCTGGCTAGCGTAGACGGACAACTCGTTTCGATTCCTATCAACCTCGACACGATTAACAAGCTGTATGGAATGAACCTCAATTCCTTTGAGGCACAAGAATTCTTCAATTCGCTTGCCGAACCGAGAGAACAAATTCGCACTTCTGAAGATGTGGTGGTCAGTAAAGTTGGTCGGGAATTGTATGAAAAGTTCTTCCGCAACTACACTCGCAAACAATGGGGACTTGACCCTTCAGAATTAGATAAATCAGTGATTGCTCGCATTCCTACCCGTACTAACCGCGACGATCGCTATTTTACTGATTCTTATCAAGCAATGCCCCTACACGGCTTTACTCGAATGTTCGAGAGGATATTAGACCATCCGAATATTAAGGTGATGCTTATCCCTCTTTTGTCACTCTCCGAAATCAATTCATAATAAATAAGTTAGTTTACCCAGAAGAATAAAAGGGTTGAAATTGATTCATGCTCTCAATAAGCCTGATGAAATCCCAGCAATAAACGACGTGAGGGAAAAACAT
>JAAUUT010000074.1 GCA_012031035.1 Candidatus Altimarinota bacterium
CCGCAGTCAATATTCTTCCTTGTCCCCCTTGTCCTCCTTGTCCCCCTTGTCTCCCCGTCCTCCTTGTCCTCCTTGTCTACCTTGTCTACCTTGTCTCCCCGTCCCCCTTGTCTACCTTCCCTTGTCTTTCCCTACTCCCCGTCTGGCGAACAAACGGTTAATTTTTCTCGTTCTTGCGGGTGACTGGCTAAGTAATCATCTAGCCACTGACAGCCTTGTTTGAGCAAGCGTTCTAATCTTACTAATTCTTCTTCGACTTGCCAAATTCTGATTGTGCCATCTCTAGAAACAGTAACCACTTGTGGGGCGGCTTTTTTAACAAATAGCGCTGGCGATCGCAAAAAGCTAAAATCAATTCCATAGATTGAATCTTCCTGTCCTTTAAACTCAGTCCTGAGATTGCCTTCTAAATCCCACAGTCTCGCCGTTCCGTCGCTAGATGCCGTCGCAATTCGCTGTCCGTCGCGACTAAAACTAACGCTATAAATGGCAAAAGGATCGCTTTTTAAATCGGCTATGAGATTTCCTTGCAAATCCCATAGCTTCGCCGTCCCATCTCTTGATGCTGTAGCTATCTTTCGTCCGTCGGGACTAAAAGTTGCTCGATATACTAAATCTTCGTGTCCGCGCATCTCGGCTAATAATTTTCCTTGTAAGTTCCATAACTTTGCCGTTCCATCCCTGGAAGTCGTGACGATTTGCTGTCCGACTTTAGGGGTAAGCGTAACGCGAACGGGACTGAAGCTAACGCTGTAGATGGGTTCGGAATGGGCTTTAAAAGATACAATTCTCTGTGGCGGTTTTCGGGTTAAATCTAGCAACCAAACATCGCCATCCCGAAATGCGATCGCTAATAATTCTCCATTGGGACTAAAATTAGCACTGTAGACGGGAACGTCATTAGCTTTTAACTCGATGAGAATTTGTCCTTGCAAATTCCAGATTTTCACCCGTCCCCCGCTTGAAGCCGTGACAATTCGCTGACCGTCAGGGCTAAAGTTGATACTATAGATGCGATCGCGATGGGCTTTGAATTGATATTTAAGATTGCCTAGGGTATCTTGTAAATAGACTTCGCCATCTTGCGATGCGATCGCAATTAACTCTCCGTCTGGGCTAAATCCTACACTAGCGACGTTATTGGCGAGACTTTTGTATTCTCGCACGGGATTTTTATTTAAATCCCAAATCTCGACGCTACTATCGCTAGAAGCCGTAGCAATTTTGCTTCCATCGGCACTAAACGCTACATCATAAATTGGTTCTTCCTGTTCTTTAAAGGTTGCTAAATTTTTGCCGCGATTATCCCAAAGCTTTACCGTTCCATCGCTAGAAGCTGTTGCTAACTCTTGTCCGTTTGGACTAAAAGCAACGCTATTAACTAACTGTTGATGTCCCTTCAACGTTAAAAGAAGGTTGCCTTCTGTATCTAAAATCTTAGCCGTACCATCTTTCGCCGCTACTACAATTCTCTGTCCGTCGCGACTAAAACTAACGCTATAAAAAGCATTCCCATCTTGCTTAAACTCGGCTAATTGTTTGCCTTGCCAGTTCCATACTCTCACCGTCCCATCTATCGAAGCAGTTACTAAACGTTTCCCATCGGGACTGAAACTGACATCGTAAACCGACTTGCTGTGTCCGCTAAAAATCGTTATCTGTTTGCCTTCTGAGTTCCACAATCTAGCGGTTCCATCACGAGAAGCGGTAGCCAGCCATTTTCCATCGGGGCTAAAAGTAACGCTATAAACTGAATTGGTATGTCCTTTGAAGGTGGCGAGTTCTCGTCCTTGTAAATTCCAGACCTTGACCGTGCTATCCTTAGAAGCCGTTGCTAGCTTCTGTCCGTCAAAACTAAAGCTGACGCTATAAACATCTCCTTTGTGTCCTTGCAACTTAGCGCGTTCGTTGCCTTGTCTATCCCATAAAATAGCCGTTCCATCACGAGAAGCCGTAGCCATCCATTTGCCATCGGGACTAAAGCTAACGCTGTTAACGGTTTCTTGATGTCCTTCTAACTGATTTTTTTCCTGAATGTTATCGAGAATTTGTTGCAGGGCCAGAATAGGACTCGTGGCGGGATAATCTTGTAAGGGCGGATTCTCTTTTTGAACGAGGTTTTTTAATTGCTGTCCGGCTTGCATGGCTGAAAGTAACGCTTCTATTTGCTCGAACTCGAACTGCCGCCAAGCACTATCGCCGATTCGTTGTAATTGCGTGCCGAGACTGGCTTCTCGCTGTTTGTTAAACGCATGAATTGCCGTCGAAATCGCGATCGCAGAGCCGACAATAGAGATAATTAAAATAGCATATCCGATACGTATCGTTTTTTTAGCTTTGGCGTTGGCATCGGTAAGGATTTTATTAGCTTGTTGTTGGGATGCTAATTGTCGTTCGGCTTCTCGTTTATCTAATCTCTGGCTAGCTGTCAAAAATTGATAATCGATATTACTTAGACTTTTGCCTACCGCCCAAGCGAGGGCATCTTTTAGGGCTTGTCCGCGCAAAAGACGAGAGTCATCTTGATATTGAGAGACTTGCCAAGCAATAATCGCTTCCGAGTAAGGACGCAGTTTTTCTAATTGTTTGTCTACCCAAGCGCGATCGAAAACAGCTTGATAAATTCGATTATAGGTCTGCAATTTACCATTACGCTTGACGACTAATCCCGATAGCCGCAATTGACCTTGTTCGGGGCTGTTATCGACTTCAACCGCTCCTTGTTGTAAGATTTGCTGATAGAGTCCTAAAAGCCTGCCTGCATGTTGTTCGTCGATTAAAAGGCGATCGCGTATCGTTTTGAGATGAACGGGTTCGTCTTGCGATTCCCAGTTCTCGACAATTTTTTCTGTGACGATTCGTTCGACAATTTCAACTTCTGCACCCGATACAATAGAAAAACCACTCTCTACAATTAATTGACAAAGCTTTTGCGTTAAAAATGGCTGTCCTCCCGTCCAAGATAAAACAGCCGCCAAAACCGCCCCAGAATTATCGGCAATCTCCTTAAAACCTTGTTCTAAAGGTTGAATTTCTTGGTTTGTAAAACCCGTCAATTCAATGGCAACTCCGATATTAAAGGAAGTTTGGGTTTTCTCGCGAATTAAATCGGACGGGGTAGCAACGCCGAATAAAGCAAAGGTTAAACGATTGTATTCGGGATTTTCAGCCCGTTGATTGTAACAAAACCGAATTAGAGAGAAAAAATCGTCCAGGGAGAAATCGAGACTGATAACTTTATCAATTTCATCAATAAAAATAAAAATCTTTTTTCCACTACAGTTAACCAAAAGAACTTCTTCAATAAATTGACTCAATTTTTGAACGGGAGGAAGTTCGTCTCTTTCGCGCAACCAAGCTTTGAGATTAATTTTTCCAGTTAGGTTAAATCCTAAAAATAGCTGAGTAATAATGCCGCTATACCACTGCTGCAAGCTAACATCGCTTCCCAAACTAGTCATATCAATGGAAGCACAACTCATTTCCTGTGCCTGCAAATGGTGCATGGCACGCACGCGCAGACTCGATTTGCCCATTTGTCTGCAATTGAAGACATAGCAGAATTTACCTACTCTGAGGGCATCTAAAAGTTCTTTATCTGTCTTACGCTCTACATAGGTAGGATGGTTAAACGCAAGACTTCCACCGACTTTATATAACGAAGTAGCAGCCGATAAGTCAGGCATGGGTATAACAAACAGGACAAGCTATTTATCTAGCTTATCTCGACATTTTTCCTGTGCCTATAAAAGCGTAGCTATATTAAGATGGCGATCGCTAGCTTTCTTAACACAAAAGCATTAGATTTTACAGATTGCCAACCAAGACTGCTGCACAATTTTAAGAACGAGTTTCTTTTTCTGTTTCCTTTTTCCTGGTTATCAAAGCAGGAGGGACTAAATCGCCCATTGCTTGTGAAAAGACTTCTGGCAGGTTTTCGCGCGCAGGTGATTGTAAGTATTGACCTGTATGAACGCGAGGAACGGGTTTCATATTGTGGGTAGTGCTGTAGAAACGATGAGTTTGCTTGATTTTGCCTCGTTCTTGGATTGATTCGTTCGAGATTTTCTTGCGGAGTTTGATAATTGCATCCATGATGGCTTCTGGACGAGGGGGGCAACCTGGAATATAGACATCGATAGGCAAATTTTGTCAGCACCTCGCACGGCAGTCGGAGAATCAGCGCTGAACATGCCGCCAGTAATCATGCAAGCTCCCATGGCAATAACATATTTTGGTTCGGGCATCTCTTCGTAAAGACGCAGCGTTGCTTGAGACATTTTCATATTTAGCGTGCCTGCTAAAATGATTACATCTGCTTGACGCGGAGCCGCACGAGGAATCAAACCAAAGCGGTCGAAATCGAATCGCGAACCAATCATGGCAGCAAATTCAATGAAGCAGCAAGCCGTACCGTACATTAAAGGCCATAGACTAGATAGTCTAGCCCAGCTATAAATGTCATCTAATGTTGTTAAAATGACATTTTCTGACAACTGATTCGTCACTGTATGGCTTGCTGGAGAGACAATTTTTTCTTTCTCGAAATAGTCGCCTGCTTGAAAATCGATGGATTGCATAAGTTGCTCCCAAAGCTTTTATGAATCGCCTTCTCTTCAGATTAAGCTTTGTGATTCTTTACGCCGTCCGCCTTTGGAGATAAGTAATCGCTATGTCAACAAATGTTACTGTTTCTGAAATTTAGACTGTTACCTATTGCCTTATTCTCACAGTTAACTTTTATTTGGTCCGCCTACTTAGAAGGCAATGTTTTTGCGCCGCCTTTGCTACTACCACTTGAGCAATTTCATCGATTTATTTATGTATGCTCTCAAGCAGTTCGGCTGCTGTAATATTTCCTTTTTCTTGAATTTTGGTATCTGGAGGTAACTGCTGAAGAATATCGAGAGCAGCTTTTTGCATTTTCTTTGTTCTTTTGAGATCTCCTTCTCGCGCATAAATATGGCTTAAGTCTAAATAAGCACTCACTGAGTTAGGTTCGAGGTAAATAATTTGTTTGAGAATACGCTTAGCATTTTCTAAATCTCGTTGTTCTTCAGCAATTTGAGCTAATAGATAATGAATAGCGATTGTCCAAGGAAAAGTATCTTTGTCGCTCGCGAAATTATCTATTTTTAGGGCTTGATGACACGCTTCTATTGCTCGTTCGTACTGACCGAGATTAGCCTGAATTTGAGCGAAAAAATAATAAGCTTTAAGGTTTTGAGGATCGATTTTTAATACTTTTTGAATTGGGGCGATCGCGAGTTCGTATTTTTCTTGTAATAATAAATTTTCTACTTCAGTTAATATCTCTGAAATATTTGGTTGCGAGAAGGAAGCTATTTTGGGCTGAGTAGAACGAGCAAAATTATTATTTGAATTCGATTTTAAAGATGTTTCTGGAGTTAGGGTAGTATTTTTTTTATGACCGATAATAGGTTCGGGTAAAGGTGCGATCGCGGATTTCTTTTCTATGATTTCTGATTGAGCTTTTGGCTGGGATGGACGCTGATAGATAATTGAGGCAGGAAAAACTACTTTATCAAACTGACTTAGATTTTGTGCAGAAAGTTCGGTATGTCCGGTAACAAAATATCCTGACGGTCGCAGCGTTTGATAAATTTTATTTAAAACTTTTGCGATCGCAGAATTGTCAAAATAGATAAAAACGTTGCGACATAAAATTAAATCCATTTCTCTCAGTTCTGAGTGAAGTTGAGGAAATACATCTTTAACCAAATTAACCACTTGAAATTTAACTATTTTTTTTATATCTGAAACGAGATAATATTGATTATTTTTATGTTGAAAATATTGCTTTTTTATTTTGTCATCAACCCCTCTAAAAGACCAATTTTCATAAACGCCTTTTTCAGCTTCTTCTAGGGCATGGCGATCGATATCTATTCCTAAAATTAATAAATTCCATTGTTGAAAATCGGGAAGAAGTTCCTTAAGCATAATTGCTATTGTATAAGGTTCTTGCCCGGTCGAACATCCCGCACTACAAATGCGGAGAGTTTTTTGAGTTCGATTGCGTTTGATGAGGTCTGGTAAAATCTGATTTTTGAGAAGATTTAACTGTTCTTTGTCTCGAAAAAAGTAGCTTTCATTATTGGCTAAAAGAGCAATTAATTTTTCCCACTCTTGATAGCTTTCCAGCGTGTTAGACTCCAAAAACTGATAATAGTTAACGGGACTTCCTGTTTTAACAGCTTGCGTTCTCAAATAAATCTTTTCACAGAATGAATCTCGATCTTGCTCCCGAATTATAATTCCTGTTTGCTTAGTAATTAAACGATTAAAAGCCTCTATTACATCTTCAGATAACCATTTTTGATTTGACATAAAAACCTTCTTTACAGTGTTCAGTTATTAGTGACCGAATAATTACAAATTAATTTTCTTTGTCTCTCTTGTTTCCCCAAAATACATAGCATAGTTACCTCATAGTGTTCGGTAAATTTACTAAAACTTAGATTAAAAATTTTAACAACGAGGGAGCGATTTCTTTGACTGGTAAAATATATTGTGCCCCACCGAGAGCGATCGCTTCTTTCGGCATCCCAAAAACAACACTGCTTGCCTCGTCTTGGGCAATTGTGATCCCTCCAGCTTGCTCAATTGTCTTCATTCCTGCTGCTCCATCTTTTCCCATTCCCGTGAGTAAAATTCCTAGCGTTGTATTTCCATAAAATTTTGCAACAGATTGAAACATAACTGTTACTGAAGGACAGTGACCGTCTACCGTACCCAAAGTTTTATGAATGAATTTTCCTAAAGAATTTAATTCTAAATGTCTGCCATCCGGGGCAAAATAGATGGTTCCAGGAAGGGGCAACTCGCCTTCGGTTGCGATGGTGACTTTTAAGTGACATTCCGATGCCAACCAATCTACAAAACCTGGTAAAAATCCCTCGCTAATATGCTGAGTACAAATAATCGGTACTGGAAAATCTTTTGGTAACGGAGATAAAACTTTTTGTAAAGCTTGAGGCCCGCCTGTAGAAGCGCCAATAGTAACAATTTTAATAGGTGCAGTAACTTTAAATGACTTTGGGACAGAAATTTTTGTTGAAAGAGTGGGAACGGTTTCAGCTTTGCTGGGAACGATTTTTGAGAGTGGTTTGGTAAAGACTTTTACACCAGCAAGAACCTTAATTTTAGTGATTAAACTCTCCCTGATGCGATCGTAATCTGAGGGTAGTCCGGTTATAGGTTTTGGAAAAATTTCGATCGCCCCTGCTTGCATCAGCTTGAAAATAGTTTCGGGATCGTTTGCTTGCACTGAGTTACTGATGACTAAAATAGGTCTAGGATACTTTGCCATGACTTGTCTGGTTAACTCCAAACCATCCATTTGTGCCATATGAAAGTCCGTACAAATGACATGGGGGTCTAATTGAGGAATTAAGTTTAAAGCTTCTTTTCCGTTGCAAGCAGTTCCGACGATTTTTATCTCTGGCGAGGATTGAAGCACTTTTTGGAGAATTGCCATCGCGACGGGCGAATCTTCGACTAAAAGAATTTTAATAGGGGTTTGGGACATGATGTAACCGATAAGCAGGTAGGCAAAATAAAATTGAAATTCTTGTAGTGTAGGCAATGCCTAAGACAAGCTATGAATAAGGGTTATAGAATTTTTGTATTGCCCACCATTTTACGTTTAATTACGCTTGCCCGACTAAAAATCAATGGAAAACCGGGATCGCTCTATATTGAAACGCCAAAAGAGATCGAATTGGTTAAAGAAACCGTTAAATCAAACGTTTTAACGTCTCAATCAAGGCTTTTTGGTCAAAATCGCCTTTAGTTAGATAAGCATTAGCACCTGCCCGCGCGCCTTGCCTTTTGTCTTCGTCAGAGGCTAAGGTAGTTACCAGAATAATCGGTAATTCATTATATTCTGGATACTGGCGGATCTTCGCTGTCAGTTGCAATCCGCTCAAATTAGGCATTTCTACATCGGAAACCACAGCATCGAAATCGTTTTGTCTGAGTTGATTAAAGCCTTCTGCCCCATCAACGGCGATCGCAACTTCATATCCCGCCCCTTCTAATAATCGCTTCATTTGGGTACGAATAATAATCGAATCTTCCACCAGTAGAATTTTGTTTTTAGTTTTGATCTTTTCAACAGTCTTGCTAACAACAGTTCTACTACCTTTACGGACAGACTTCAATAAGTCTTGAGGATTGACAACCATGCACACTTCCCCATTGCCCAGGATAGTTGTCCCAGAGATGTTACGTATGCGTTTGAGCAGTTTACTTTGCGGTTTTAAGAAGATATCCTGACGGTCTAAAAGCGCATCTACTAGAATCCCCAGTCGTTCTGTCCCAATTTTGAGAATAATACAAGATAAATTCCTGGCTGCGGTATTAGCAGATTGGGGAGAAGCAGGAGTAGAGACAGGTAACTCTAACAAATCTGCCAACCAAACCACCGATACGGGTTGACCTTCAAAGGTAATCGTCTGAGATCCTTCCATTGAAAAGATCTCTTGTCGAGACAGCAGTAACATTGTTTCCACCGATTCGACGGGAATAGCATAAGGGTTTTGGTTGACTTGAGCAATCAGAACGTGGGTGGTGGAGAGGTTAGTATTTAAATGAATGCGGAATTCGCAGCCTTGATTGGGAACCGATTCGATTTCAATTCTTCCTTTGAGACGTTCGACATTGGCGCGTACTACATCTAAACCAATACCTCTCCCAGAAATTTCTGTAACTTCGGTACGAGTTGAAAAGCCTGGCGTAAAAATGAGAGATTTGATTTGCTCGGTTGAAAAATTGGCAAGTTCTTCTTCTTGGACGATACCGCGTCTTACAGCCGTTTTTTTGATAGCTTCGAGATCTAATCCGCGTCCGTCGTCCGTTACTTCAATGATGATATTATCGCCGCGCTGGTAGCCCTTCAGACAAATGATTGCCCGACTGGGTTTGCCTTTGCTTTGGCGTTCTTCGGGGGGTTCGATTCCGTGGTCGATCGCGTTACGAATAATATGTAACAAAGGATCTTTGATTTCTTCGATAATACGTTTATCAACCCGCGTCTCTACGCCTTCTAGTTCTAGCTTGACTTGTTTGCCGACGTGTCTGGCTAAATCCCGTACCATGCGAGGAAAGACATTGAAGACGGTTGAGAGCGGTAGCAATCTTAGGTTTTGAATGCCCGATTCGAGATTGTTGCTGATACTTTCTAGACTGGCACTATCTTCGGTCGCAGCAGCTTTGAGAGAACTTACCAGATTGCCCAGTTTTTCTAGACGGGTTTCGGCGCGTTTCCAATAGTCTTGAACCTGTTTGAATTTGGGATCGAGTTGTCTGAGAGCGGAGTGATTTATAGAGGTATCGCGGCTCCATTCTTCATAAAGTCGCAAAATTTCTTCAATATCGCTGGTACGGCGAGAAATCCGTAGGTTAGTAATGCTGAGTTCTCCTGCCTGTCGCATCAGTGTATCGAGTTTGGTAGCTTCGACGCGAATGGTGTCGATACTTTCGGCAGTTGGGGTTTGTTCGCTCTCAACGGGTTTTTCATTAATAGCGGTTGTTTGTTCGGTACTGGGAATTTCTGTCTGGTTGTCAATTGCGGCAGCAAAGTCAGCAAACAGGAAATCATCGCTCAGATTCTCGTTGCCGTTTCCATTAGTTAGAGGAGGAATTGGAACAGTTTCTGGCGTTGCCGCGCCGGATTGAGCGCCCATCAACTCTGCTAAAACGAGAAAAGTATTCACACCTGATGAGATGCCTGTAACGGCTTCGCGAACTAGCTTGCGAACGGCATCGATACCGCGATACATGCGATCGCACAGTTCGGAGGTAACAACGCTCTCGCCGCGCTTGACGGCTGCCATCAAGTCTTCCATTTGATGGATAAGGGTTTCGACATCTTTTACCCCCAACATCCGCGAATCGCCTTTGAGGGTGTGAGCTTCTCGCAAAAAGGATTCTAATTGAGCGCGATCGCTCGGATTCTTTTCTAAATGCAAGAGAGAAGCTTCCAGGGTTTGCAAGCGTTCTGTCGTGGCTGTTTTATAGATATCTCTTAATTCTGCGTCTTCTATATACATAGCTTTTTTGAGTAGTTTAGTAGTTCAGGAGTTCAGTAGTTCAGTAGTTTTAGGAGTTTAGGAGTTTTGGGAGTAGAGACGCGATATATCGCGTCTTTAGAGGAGTTTTGGGAGTTTTAGGAGGTAGATTTTTTGATGATGCCTTTTGAGTAGGCGATTAGTAATTTGCTACTTCTTCGAGTTGCATCATCAATGCCGTACTATCTCCATAATTAAGATCTTGGGCAAGAATTAAGTAATAGCGACATTCTTCAATAGAACCTTCTGAGATGTTGTAGAAACGTAACTTGTCTGATACGCCTTTTTTCTTAAACCCTTCAGCTATATTGGCAGGAATTGAAATAGCTGCACGTCTAAGCTGAGACGATAAGCCATACATTTCATGTTTAGGAAAATCGCTACTAAAACGATAGACTGACGAAACAAATTGATGGGCTTTTCTCCAAACAATTAAGTCTTGAAAGCTTTGTGCGGCTTCTCGATTTATTCTTTCTTCTTGTCCTACTTGCATTCTTACCTACTGAACTTCTGTACTCCTGAACTACTGAACTCCTTTTCTAAGTAATTGGCTTGGCAGAAACTTTCTTAGTCGCCAAAACCCTAATCTTAGTAATCAACGTCTTTTTGAGTTCCTCTTCGTTCGCCGTCCCTCCTTGGGGTTTAGCCATTACATCTAAGGCTCCAAGCTGCAATACCTTAAAGTAATTATCGATATCGTCCTTTTGTACCGCATTGCTGAGAACCAAAATTGGCACGGGATACTTTGCCATTGCTTGTTTAATCAGTTCGTAGCCGTCCATTCCTGGCATTTGCAAGTCAGTCACGATAACTTGCGGCTTAAGGCTAGGGATCGCCGCTAACGCTTGATTGCCGTCGAGAGCAGTACCAACTACTTGAATTTCTGGGGAAGATTCCAGCAATTTTTTATACAGTCCGATCGCAACGGGGGAATCTTCGACTAAAAGAACTTTGATGGGTGTCATTGGGATTTTCCTTTGAGAGTTAGTTAAAGTTTTGTAGTCAGTAGTCAGTAGTTCAGTAGAGACAGTCGAAATTTCGCGTCTCTACTGAACGCCTAAACAACTGTTTGCAGATTTTTTGCAGCAACATTAAGCTGCTCGGTGGAAACTCGGACTTGGTTGATTCCAGCAGAGTTTTCTTGCGCTCCCAAGTTAATAGCATTCATCGCCGCGATAACTTGCTGCACGGCAACGGCTTGCTGTTTGGAACTCAGGGAGATTTGTTGGGTGTTGACGAAAACGTTGTTGATTGCCTCGGTTACGCTGCTAAAGGATTGTGCTGTTTTTTGTGCTAGTTCGATACTGCGCTCCGTTTTCTTGGTTCCTTCATCTGTCACCATGACGGTGCTGTTCATCGACGCTTGCAGATCTGAAACTAGCGTATTAATTTTCTCGGCGGATTTCTTGCTTTCGTCAGCGAGTTTGCGAATTTCACTAGCCACAACGCTGAAGCCTTTGCCTTGTTCTCCAGCGCGAGCGGCTTCTACGGCAGCATTGAGGGCAAGCATATTGGTTTGGTTGGCAATGTCAGCTACTAGATCGGAAATTCCGGTGATTTGTCCGCTCTGCTCGCTCAGGCGCATAATTTGCTCGGCAATGGATCTGACTTGTTCTTTGAGAAGGGTCATGCCTTCCATCGTTTCTTTGACGGCATCGCTCCCATTTTCAGCGACCGTCAATACTTCCCTCGCGCCAGAGGCACTTGCTTCGGCTTGTTCGGCAGCTTGACGGGAAGATGCGCCCAATTCTTCCATCGTGATCGTGGTTTCGTTGACGGAACTCGCTTGTTGTGCGATGGTGCGTTCTTGCTGCTGTATGGTAGCGGCAATTTCGTTAGACGAACTGGCTATCTCACTCGCGGTATTCCCTAATAGTTTCAGAGTAGTAGAGGCAAGGAAGCTCAGGACGATCGAGAAGACTACAGCGAGGATAGCTATTACAATCGTCATCGTTATTAACGAATTGAGAGCGGCATTTTGTTCTAGCTGTTTTTCGGCGAGAATTTCCTCTTCTCTGGTTTCAAAGTTTTCTATTAATACGTCGAGTTGCTCTGCGAGTTCTCGTCCTTCCCCAGTTTTCCATTTAGAAATTGCTTCTGCGACTTTGCCCTGGTTGACTAGAGCCATCAATTGTTGGTTCAAGGCATCGATTTTTTCTCCTAAAACCCCTATTTTTTCTAAATTTTCTAACTGTTGGGGATCTTTAACTGCCTGTTGTAACTCTTTAAAATTCTCAGAGAATTCGGCTTTGGCTTCTTGGTATTGATTGAGAGAGATATCGCTTCTAGCCAATAGGTAGCCGCGACCGTACTTCTGCATATTGGCAAGCGCATAGAAGGTGTCTAGTCCGTCGTCTATGTTCTCATTGGTAACTGCTAGCGACTCGCTCGCCTTTTTGGTTGAGTTTACCTGCACGCTAACAATACCAGCGAATAAGAGCAAAAGAACGACTGGAACCGAATATCCAACGAGAATGCGACCTTTGAGTTTGAGTGTGTTAAACATTGTGATTTTTCTTTTTTTTGATTGAGTTTAGAAATAAATTAGTTCGGGAGTTTTGGGAGTATAAACGCGACGGAGCTTACAAGATGGTGTAGCTTGCTTCCCCGTAGGAGTGGCAACCTTGCCTTACAGTTCGTCATCGATCGCGTCTTTACAAGAGTTCAGCTATTAGCTTCGAGTTAAACTTTTTCATTCACTTCTAATCCTCCTTGAGCAATAAGTATCGGCAAGTCAATTAGACTGAGGTTTTTATCCTGATAAGAAATCGTCCCTTTAAGATATGCCGAGCTTCCCGCAGAGACGGCAATAGGGACGGGATTAACCGTTTCAGGATGCAAATACATCACATCTAAGACTTCATCAACTGGCAATCCAGCTACAATATCGTCAACATTAATAACTACCGCTTTTGTACCAGTGTTGACCGTTGTAGCGGGGAGATTTAGGATGTTGCGAATATCAACTAGGGTTAGAATCTCGCCTCGCAAATTCATATTGCCGACGATATGTTTGGGGCAACAGGGAATCGGCGTATAGCTGCGAATGTTAATAAATTCTCGTACCGTATCGAGAGCGATGCCAAAATGTTCGCCCCCCAACCCGACAACCGCGATAGGCATTTGTCCTGCCACTTCTGAGGTTTCCTCAAAACTTACCTGTCTGAGATTTTCGGCGCGTCGTCGAAAAATTGCTTTTTCTGCTGGTGTGGCATTCGGACAGCAAGCTTGATAAAAACTGCCAATAGTTCTAATGGTTTCGCGACTATCGAAGTCTTCTTCTGTTTGTCCCTCTTCCGTCAGATTTTTGACAGCATCGGGTTCGCGAATCAATGCGTTAGCGTCGAGCAGAATAATGGATTCGTTCTCTTCTTTGGCAACCCCACCAATAAAGGCAGGATTGATCTTGTTAGCGCGTCCGTAATCGATCGCGCTTTCGATTATATTCGATGCAATGGGTCGAACTTCTTTTACGTCATTAACAATCGCGCCAATAATTAATCCATCGCATTCTAAAACGATAACGCGATCGCTAACTTGGCACTCTGACATCGGGTTTCCCAAGCGCAAATCGAGGTGCATTATCGGAACGATTTTTCCCCGCAGATTGAGGATACCAACGATATCCATTGGGGCTTCAGCGATGGGGGTTAGTTCTGGTAAGAAAAAGATTTCTTTGACGAAATTGGCTTTTATTCCATATCGCACGTCGTGCAGATTAAAAGTTAAATAGGATGTCTGTTTCATATATTTTGGTTTTAAGATATGGCGTTGCTGATAATTCTGAGAAACTTTTAATTCCTGAAATTCTGTACGGGCGAATGGCCATTTACCCCTACTTTTCTTCTAATTTTCATAATTCATAATTCATAATTTCACTGGTCGATAAACTCGCCAACAACTTCCAGCAATTTTTCTTTATCGAATGGCTTAGTTAAATAGCGATTCGTTCCAGCAATTTGTCCTTTCATTTTGTCAACTAAACTATCTCTCGCCGTCAGCATGACAATGGGCAGATCGTGAAACTTGCGAATACTCCGCACCGTGCGACACATTTCTATGCCATCGATATCGGGCATAGTGACATCGAGTAGTAATAGGGCAACGGACTTTTGGTTGAGGATATTAAGGGCATCGACAGCATTGCTTGCCAATAAGACGTTATAGCGATCGCCCAACGACCGTTTAATCATGGTTTGTACGATCGGGCTATCATCTACTGAGAGAATGGTTGGGAAATCTTGACTTTGGGCAGCTTTTATGAATTCCTCAAAAATAATCCAGTTAGTCTGCGACCAAGTGACATACGATCGCGCTAACTGTAAGGGGTCTTGCTCGCACCTCTCAGCAATCTCAACAATAGAACGTTTCCCATCAATATATTGCTTGGCGTGTAGGCGAACGTTCTCGTGAGGAATTGCCTCCAAACCTCCTTTGGAAAGGCTCGGAGCGTCTTCCATTGAGTTAATCGTAGGAGCAAGAGTAGCCCATTCATCTTTACGACGGGCTAACTCGAATTTCAACTCAGACCAATTTAAACCGCGACGGTCTTCGCCATAGCTGAGATCGAACTCGATAGCGGGACTAAATTGAAACTGACCGCCATAGGGTAACAATTGTTCTAAGGTTATAGCTGCTTGGGTTTGAAAATAGGATTCTATTTGCTCCCAAGTCAAAATGCGAATTTTGCACAGGATCTCAAAAAGTTCCCTCGCCGAAGCAGGATTTGTTAATTTCTCTTGGGCAAATTTAATCGCCGTGTCGCTGACGCTGGGCTTAAATTCCTTGATAAGCTTTTTCGCCAACGTTGGGATATGAGGCAGACTGGAACCTGTATAAGAAATCGCGCCATTCTGCCAAACCAAAATACGAGAACGGGTTGGACGATTGGATGGGATACTTGCGTTAATCCGCAACGTCCCACTAGTTTTTTTACTTTGGATAGTTTCTAGGAGAGTGCTTAACTGTTGAGCTTGGTACTGGCGCTGTATCATAGTTATCTATCGTTGATGGGGCAAATATGGGCTTTAGCGTAGATGATGATTATAGATTTTTGTATATGAGCTTAAGCTTTCGAGCTAAGTATGCCCAAATTTTTTGAAAAGAACGCAAAAGAAAAAAAATAATTGCGATCGCATGTTGATACTAAATTTTTCTTTAACAGAGGCTTAATTTAGCATGAAAAACTTCCCATCCTTGCCCGATGAGACATGCACTTTTGTGCAGTGAGTTGCATTGATAGTTGTGTCAATACAAAAACTCCTAATAGAGGGGCTTGACTTTTTATTTTTTAGTATATGCTCATTATTAATAAAAAAAATCTAAATTACAACATTTAGATTTTTTGTTAACAGTTTTTGTGTTTATTATTTATATTTTTTGCGATCGCAAGACACTAATCTTTGCATTGACTGCTCTAAAAAAAATGGGAATTTCGTGCCATTAGTTCAAAGTCTTTTGTAATTAACGCCCAATGATATGAAATCCCCATCTCCTACCGTTAATCGATCGCGCCAATTGCACCTGCACCCGCCGATGCAAGGGCAGAAATGAGCGCGGTAAAGAATAGCCACCAACTTGCAACAGCCGCAGCTTTACGGGTTTCTTCAGCTTGTTTTTTAGCTTCGTGCTTCACTTCTTCTAAACGCAGTTTGGCTTCTTGTTGAATGCGTTCGGCTCTTTGTAAGAAGCGATCGCGAGTTCGTTCGACGCGATCCACAATTCGCTCGATATCTGCTCTGGAAATATCGTCGCGAGAGGTGAGAATAGCCATTAACGTCTCGCGATCGAAATGAGAAAAGCGATCGCGCAACGCTTCAAATCCTGCTTTAGGATCGTCAAATAATACTCGCAGATCGCGCGAGATGCCCTCATAATTGAGTTCGGGACGTTCTAAACTATTGAGATAGTCGCGAATCTTGGCTAAAACTCGATCCAGCGTTGTTTGCAGTTTTTCTTGAATCGATTGCAACTGCTGAAGTGTTTGCTCGCGAACGGCTAAAATTTGGTCGATAATGCGATTGGCATCTTCCTCAGAAATATCTTGCCGTTGGGAGAGCAATGCAACTAGGGTATCGCGATCGAAGTGCGACAGGCGTTCTTGCAAACTTCCCATTCCCGCACGCGGATCGTTGAGTAATAGTTGCAAATCCCGCTTAATCCCTTCAGGATTCAGTTCTTCCTTGTCCGTAGAGCGCAGATAATTGCCGATCGCGTATTGGAAGGTCTGCACCCTTTCTTGCGTGCGTCTGGCGAGGCGACGAGGCGCTTTGGCAAGGCTTTGTAAGGTGGCTTGTACTTCGTCAACGGCTCGATTGACTTGTTCCTCGCTCAAATCCTCTCGTTGGCTGAGTAATTTGACTAAGGTATCTCGATCCATCGATGCTAAGCGGCTTCTAATCGCCTTAAAGCCAGTTTTAGGCTCTTCTAAAAGAAGCGTTAAATCGCGCTTAATCCCTTCGGGGTTGAGTTCTGCCTTGCCCGTATTGCGTAAATATTCAGTAATTGCCAATGTAGCGCGATCGTACTGTTCTTGCGCTTTAGCAACCAGCTTCGGCGGGGCGGGACGCTCTGTATTCCAGAGTTTCTCGATTTCATCAACGATTGAATCGATTTGTTCTTGCGTCAAATCGTTACGCTGGTGGAGCAACTCTGCTAATGTTTCGCGAGAGAAAAGCGCTCTTCTAATTTTAAATGTTGCGCCTTCGGCTTGCTCGTCTAGGAACGTTAGTTCTTTTTGAAGACTTTGATGCTTGAGTTGTTCTATATTTGCCTCTTTGAGATAAGAACAGACTTTTAACCATTGTGTCTCGACTTTGATTTGAGCCGATTGCTGTTCTTCTAATGCCTCTTGGAGAACTCGCTCTTTAACGAGTTCTAGCTCGCTAATTATGGCAGATGCTTCAATGGTTGAGACATCGCGCCGTTTGGCAAAGATACGTTCAAGGTAGAGCGATTCAATTGAGCCAAACGCTCGCTTAGTTGTTGATAATCAGCATCAGAATCTTGTAAGACAGATTTGAAACCAAGTTGAATCTGTTGGGGAGTTAGCGCTTCTTTGGGAGTAGAAAGTAAATAATGTTCTACATCGGCTAGAGTTGCGATCGCTTTTTCTCGCTCGCTCGCTGCATCGGCAACATCTAACACTTCTAAACGAATATTATCTAACAAAGTTGCGATCGCTCTGGCTTTCTGTGGCGTATAAATCTCTTTTGCTGCAAAATTTCGACAAAATACGAGCGATTAATTTGTCTTAACTCGGTTGCAACTGCTTCTGGATCGGCCTGTGGATCGTACAATACATCTCGAAACTCGCGATCGAGGTTTTCTTGCGTCAGTTGCCAAGTATTAGCATGAAGTAAATAGTCTTCGATATCTGCTTTTATCCTACTAGGAGGCTCAGGCGCTTTCACGCCTGCTTTAACAGCGACTTTATCGGTTTGTTCGCCCAATTTGCCTCTAAGACTTTCGATTTGAGAGAGGATTTTGTCTACATCAAAATCGGAAAGATCGGTACGTCCCATTATCAAACCAATGAGACTATTAAGTCCTACTGTTAATCCCCCTGCCGCCGCACCCGTACCCGCGTTTGAGGGTTGGCGACTTTGACGGACTTCTTCGATAAGAGTATCTAACTTGTTGCTAAATTCTTTGCCCAGTAGCTGCTCTTTAGAAGCAGACTTTAGATAATCCATCAATCCCGCTACGCCGCCTTTAGTATTTGGCATCTTACTCGTTCTCTTGCGCCAAACGGCTTCGAGTTTATCGGCAATGCGGTTGAGATCTTTGTTAGATAGATCGGAGCGATTGGAAATTAAATTAATAAAAGTCTGGCGGTCAATGTTGCGCAGACTTTCGCTATCGGCAATGTCTTGGAGATTTTCTTCTTCCAGTAACCGCTCAAAGTCAGCAGCAATCCGATTGACATCCACCTCTGGCGGTTTTAGCGCTTCTAAATAATCTTCTACTTTTTCGCGTAACGTCACCGGATCGATCCCCAAACCGAGTTCTCTTTTCACCGCCGATGCTGCTGCTTCTGCCGTTGACACGACTTGTTTGCTCGCTGCCTTAGCGCCAAACGCTGCGGTAGCAGTTCCTACTAAGGCTTGAACCCCAGAAGTAGCGGTATTGAAGACCGAACCGATTAAAGATCCTACTGTTGTCGAACTCAGCCAAACCATCAGCGAAAAGAAAGTTGCCCAAATGGTCAAACCGACGATCGCACCAGTAACAGGCGATACAAATAAACCCAGCCTAACTGCCAACATACAGGCAATAAATAGGGCAAGGGTCACGGTGACGAGGGTTGCTAATCCGAGTTTGACACTAATTTTCCGAATAGTCGTGCCAAAACTATCTGAGTCTTTGTCATCATCTCGATCCGATGATGTTCCTAAATTAGAAATTAAAGCTGCAACACCCAGATTGGTTAATAGTAATTGAAAGGCAAAAGCTAATACAACACCCGAAATTAGGGCTGTAAAGAATTGCGCTCCGTTAAATACTACGGCTGTATTTCCTACTACTGGTGCATTTGGTTCTACTATAGTTTGTGCTATTAATGCACTGTCAAACATAATGTTTCCTTCGATTTTTGATGAAATTTAAATTTACGAAGCGTTGTGTCCGAGAGCTTTATTGGAAGCTATAATTTTTGCGAGCGGCTTTGGCGCGATCGCTTCGACACGATCTTTGTATAGCGCGGACGCTTTCATCGCTGAATCTACCTGTAGGGTGAAGCGGCTAGATATTCTAATCTGTGTAAAATAGTTCTATAGATAGGGAAAGCTTTCTTTTTCTCTATCTTGGCGCTTAAAAAAACTAGATTTGAAACTAAAAATAGAAATTTTTTTAGGAATGTAGCGATCGCAATTTATTTAAAATTACTGACATTTCTTTTGTTTAAACAACTTTTCTTTCCGTACCCCTTACACTCCCCACACCTTTCGATCGGTTCTATCAAGCTTAAAAAACGATTTTGTTTTTATCTCTCCAAGCTTTCGGCGTTACCCCATGTAAGCGTCGAAATTGCCGAATAAAATAACCCGTATCTTCGTAACCCACCTCGATCCCAATTTGGGTAATCGGTTGAGTTGTCGTTTCGAGCAAACGTCGTGCTGCGCTCATCCGATATTCAACAATCCAACCGACTACGGTTTTTCCGGTTTTTCGTCTGACTAAATCGGTAAGATAAGCCGGAGACAGCCGAACTATTTTAGCCACATCTGACAAGCTAAATTGATGTTGATGATAGTTCTGTGCGATCGCCCTAAAAACATTGGTTAATAAAGGATGCGACTCGACTGGATTAGAATTATTGTTGGGAGTCATCAGTCTGAGTGTATCCATAAACAATTGAGTTAGAAGCGTATTGAGCATTTCAACAAAACCAAATGATTGCTCGGTTAGCTCGCTTTTCATCTGCTGCAAACGGTTCAGCCAGCGCAAACGCTCCAAAGAGTTCAGATTAAAATGTTGCGTCTGAAGGTTGTGGCTTTTAATCAAAGACATAATCCGAAATTTATCTGGTAGTAAAACTAAAAACTCGTGGGTCTGACTATCGACATTTTCTTCTTTGGTTTCATCGCGATAAACAGCTATCCAGTATTTAGTGGTGACTAACTTACTGAGGTTATATTTTTTTTCAGGAGGAATGAGAATCAAATCTCCACTTCGAGCATTAATTTGGCTTTTTTCTATCTGGATCGCTCCTTCCCCTTCTTCTATAAAAAGCCATTTAAAATAGCTATTATATTCGGAGAAAAATTGTTTTTCAGATTCTACCAAGTGTAAAACTTTTAAAAAATCTGTGCAATTAGAAGCATCTGTGGATGGCAATCTCAATACAGAACTTTGATTCATTTCAGTTGATTCCTTATATTTTCCTAGCCCTAAACAAATGTCTAATTTCTATTCCGATTGAATTAATATTTCAATTTTTGGTTTTGTCAGACCGCTATGGAAAACTATCTGCCATTTCTCTTTTGTTTTGATAGAAACAGGCAATTTTTTTGGCATTCATAATTTAATCCTGCTTGTCCCCGCTCGACAAAGCTTAATGTTTTAGAAAATCTTCCTTTTATATATTACTTATTGAATTTTGTAAATTTTTATGCAAAAAAATCTATTTTTATGCAAAAAAAATTTACTTTTTATAAAAATTATACTTTTAACTCACAGAACGATTGTTTCTCGTTCGAGGGGAAGATAAGTATATGCTCGATCGCAAATTAATTTATCAAGATTTTCTGAGAGCATATAATCTTTAAGGATTTACAGCAAGAAATGCAAAATATTGTTAGAATTATTGGCTTTAATTAATCCTCCTATTTATTAATCAGTTTGTATTGGTTCGTTTCAGTTAAGCTATGCTTTTTTGTTACTTTTCTTAATAAAAAAGGGTTGGGAAATTTCTCCGGCTCTAATTGTTCGAGCGCCAATCACCGATGAGCAGGTGTATAGTTGTTTGTTTTGTATCCTTCTTCAAACAACCTATCTCGGTGCTATAATCGTCAGCCAGGGCTAAAAGGGCGATCGCGACCATAAAAATCCAACAATCACTAAAAAAGCAACTCCCTGATTGAGACTGGCAAAAGTCATCGACATCAAACTGCTATAGGCGATCGCAAGAATCAGCGCACCAACATAGCCAATTAATTGAAGAAGTTTGAGAATTAGGACAAAAGCAATTTCTGTAACATTTAACCTTTCTCCTTTTCGCTGAATTTAAATAATTGTTTTTGAATTTTGCAGGAGGTCTAATGAAGAGAATAGCGCGATTGCTTTTCGAGGCAGCAGACAAGCCTATCGCTCTCCAGACAAGGCTTTTCATGCGATCGCGCCAACTGTAAGGTCAAGATTTTGTTTAAATTTGAGAGGTATTGTTTTCATGGTTTTTATCTCTCTCCTTAATAACAATTTCACGAGTCAAATTGTGTTTTTGTTGGCTCAAACTAACTCTATAAGATTGTTTAGAGTAATGTCAGTCCCCAAAAAAATAGAAATTTTCAATAAATTTATCGAATAATTTATTCAGAAAAAAGAAAAAAATGTAAAGCTTAAAATTTAATTACTGGTTTTTATAATTATGAACTTATAGTCAACTCAAATTATGCGATCGCGTAATACTAATTCGTAATTGAAATGTGTCAATTACGAACAGACGCTTTGTAGCTTGACTAGCGATGCCTATCAGCTTCCTCTCTACTGACTTTCGACTTTTTTACTGATGACAGCATAAAATGGATCTGCTCCCATCATGCCTAACATTTGGAGGAAACTAGGCAGGGTAGAAGTACGCGCGATCGCTTCGGGTTCGCTAAAACCTGGAACCGATCTAAAATAACGCTTCACCAATTCAAGACGACTCATATCTGTGCCATCTCGCCAAGCTGCGATCGCTTTTTGATAGAACATTCGGTTAGAGAAACTGACGATGACAACTCCCCCAGGTTTGAGGATGCGCTGGATTTCAGTAAATATAGCTTCGGGATATTGCAAATACTGTACCGAAACCGCGATGAGAACTGCATCAAAATCTGCATCAGCTAGAGGTAACTTAGGATTGGCATTTAAATTCTGCACAAAAAAATGGTTGAAGCGAGGATTTTTGGCTAACTCTTCCTCATTCATCCCATGTCCTTCGACACGAGCAAATTCCATTTCTTCTGGCAAATGAGAAACCCAACTGCTCATCAAATCGAGAATGCGAGTGTTGGGTTTGAGTCTTTCTCGATAGAGGTTAGTTAGTTGCTCGATAAACCCTTCATCGACGTGGGTAACAAAACGTGGAAAAGAATAGAAATCAGTATCGTTCGTATTATCTAGCTTATTGCGTTGCTCTGGTCTTAGTAACATAATTCGCGATCGCTAACAAACATTCAGAATCTAACAAATTATGTTTAAGCTGTCATATATCCAAATTGCAGATCGATTGGGTTCGGTGTCTCCCACTTCATAGCAGCGATCGTTCTTCGCGAACCGAGCGTTGCTTGTAAGATAGCGCTTTTTGCGATCGCTAAACGTGTTCGCTTATGGCTTGACGATATAGTTTTTGAATGACTTTGAGAACCTTATCAAAATTCGATTTATGAACTTGGTGCGACGGTGCGAGAAGCTGCATTTGGTTTAAAAATTTGGCTTCTTGCACTGGAATGTCACCATCGCTGTAAATCAAGCCACTAAGCGCTTCTAACAATCCTTGATAATCTTCTTGGCTGGGATTGTCTCCCATATAATCTTTCAGCCATTTATAGCATTCGGCTGGTTGTACGGGTTTGAGTTCGGATAAAAAAGGTTTGAGTTCTGCGTTATCAGTTAGATTATAGTAGGTTGCCATGCTGCGTAGATACGCTCGTTCTTCTGGTTTGATCGTGCCGTCGAGCCAAGCAGCACCAACGAGAATTTTTAAAAGTTTTTAGCGTTCAAGTTGTTTTCCATAGTTCGACGAGTCCATCTTTAACGTCTTTAGTGGAGAGGTTTGTCTTTGCACTCCTTTAGTTTTTCTTCAACTTCACCATAAAAAAACCATCCATCTGATGTACGTTTGGTAAGATTTTAATCCATCCGCGATCGCTGGCAAAAAAAGCGGCAGGAGAATCGGGATCGGGAGCTTGAATTTGCCAATCGCTATGGCGAGCGAGAAAGGCTTGTACGACTTTTTCATTTTCTAGCGAATTTAGCGTACAAGTGGCATATACTAATATACCTCCTGGCTTGACCCAACTCGCTGTCTGCGTCAATAATTCTTCTTGTAAATAGGATAGTTGACCGATTTTTTCTAGGTTTTGTTGCCAGCGAATATCGGGGCGTTTATGTAGGGTTCCCAGTCCAGAACAAGGTGCATCTAATAAGATGCGATCGGCTGTTTGTTTAAAATCGGAACAATGACGACTATCCCCCGCACGAATTTGAATCGAGCTTAGTTGTAAGCGTTCGATATTCTCTGTAGTTTGCGCAAACGAGACGCATCGCGATCGCACGCCCAAATTTTCCCGCGATCGCCCATCAATTCGGCAATATGAGTCGTTTTTCCACCCGGTGCGGCACAGGCATCAATTACCGTTTCCTCACTTTGAGGCGCGAGTAAATGTCCTACAAGTTGGGCACTACTATCTTGCACCGTCCACCAACCTTCTTGGAAGCCAGGTAATTGTTGAATCGCTCGTCCTCCTCCCGTTAATCTTAACGCCTGCGGTAGATGAGGAACGCGCTCTACTGTTATCCCTAACCCAGAAAAAGCTGCTTCAACTTCATCAAGTGTAGTTTTGAGAATATTTACCCGCAAATCGATCGCGGGAGGACGATTAAACCATTCACACAGCTTTTCTGTTTGTACTTGTCCGAATTGTTCGAGCCAAAGTTGTAGGATCGAGTCGGGGAAACTATATAAAATTCCTAGCTTTTGTATGGGATCGCTTGGTAATTGGAGTGGATCGTTACCTTGGGCGGCTAAACGTTCGTATTGGCGCAAAAGTCCGTTTACTACGCCACTAAGAGCTTTAAATCCGTTATTTTTGGCTAATTCTACGCTGGTATCGACCGCAGCAGCAGCAGGAATGCGATCGAAATATCGCAACTGATATAAACCAATATGAAGAATGATTCGTAGCTCGGGAGGTTGCTGGGACGCTTTTTTTTGCCGAGTCGGTCGATTAAAGCATCGAGCGATCGCTGTCGGCGAACAATTCCATAAACTAATTCTGTCACTAAAGCGCGATCGACGTTGTTCAGGTCAGTTTTGCGCAAGACGCGATCCAAGGCAATATCAGTATAAGCTCCCCGTCGATAAATATTCTGGAGAGCGACAAAAGCAAGCTGACGGGGATTAGACATAATTCGTAATTGAAGAGGAAAGCAACTTGACTTTATAAAGTTTTTTCTTTAGTTTAAAGATATGAAGACTAAATCATCTGACAAATCAGCAGTTTGTACCCGACGCGCAATTTTGCAACTGCTCAAACAAGAAGGTTATCTAGATGCAGTCGCTCTAGCTTCCCGTTTAAATATTACAGCGATGGCTGTACGCCAGCACTTGTACGCGCTGCAAGACGAGCATTTAGTCGCTTATAAAGAAGATCAGCGATCGATGGGGCGACCTGCTAAATTATGGCACTTAACCTCGGCCGCCGATCGCTTGTTTCCTGATGGCTATGCTGAGTTAACCTTGAGTTTGATCGACTCAGTAAAAGAAGCATTTGGCGAAGCTGGACTCGATCGACTCCTCGACGTGAGAACTACCCATCAAATTGCAGCTTATCAAGCTTTCTTAGCCAATCCTAACTCGTTGCAACAGCGATTAGAAGGGTTAGCCACCTTGCGCGCAGATGAAGGCTACATGGCTGAAATACAGCCGCTAGACGATGGTTCGTTTTTGTTGATTGAAAATCATTGTCCGATTTGTGCGGCGGCTACTGCTTGTACGGGTTTTTGCGCCAGAGAATTAGAAGTTTTTCAGCGCGTTTTAGGACATGGGGTAACAGTAGAACGAACCGAGCATATTGTAGCAGGGGCGCGTCGTTGCGTTTATCGAGTTAGTGAAAGGTGAATGGTAACTGGGGATTGGGGAATGGTGATTAGGTGAACATTCTTCGTTCGATAAAGGAGACGGGGGGACAAGGAGACGGGAGGACAAGGAGACGGGGGGACAAGGGAGACAAGGGGGACAAGGAGTAGAGACGCAATATATCGCGACGGCAGGCAAAACCTTTTTGCCGTACAACGACAAAAAGCCCGCCTCGTCTCTACCGACTTCCGACTTCTCTTATCCGCCGCGCAGTAAGTGTAATGGTTTTGTTTAGTGCAAGTAAGATAAGAAGCAACCATCGTTCATACTAAATATTGGAAAACCACACAAACTTTCGATGAATCTCGATCCCCGACGCAGCAAACAACTACAAACCCTGATACAAAAATTGGGATTGCCAGCAACGACATCTGTTAATTGGTCGCTATTAAACCTAGCGCTAACACATCCGAGTATTTCTCGCGAAAAGAATTATCAGCAGTTAGAATTTGTTGGGGATGCAGTGGTGCGATTGGCGGCAGCGCAAGTGCTATTAGAAACCTATCCCGATTCACTGGTTGGGGAGTTTGCCGCAGTGCGGTCTATGATGGTGAGCGATCGCACTTTGGCTGAATTTGCTGAGATTTATGGATTGGAGCGTTATTTATCTATTTCTAATAGTGCGATCGCCGATAAAGCAGGAAGAATTTCTCGTCTAGCAGATGCGTTTGAAGCGGTATTAGGCGCACTCTATCTCAGCACGGAGACGATGGCATTGGTACGTCCTTGGTTAGACGATCTCCTCAAAGAAAAAGCCGCAGAAATCCTGCAAGATCCCGCCCGTCAAAATTATAAAGATGCCCTACAAGAATGGACGCAGGCGCAATACAAAATTTTACCTGAATATCGAGTTAAGGAAATTATACCGTCTCATCATGAAGAAGAACGCTTTAGTGCAGAAGTTCGGCTTGGCGATCGCATTTTAGGGACTGGAATTGGACGTTCTAAGAAGGCTGCCGAACAAGCAGCAGCAAAAGAAGCTTTTTTAAGTGTAATGTGCGAATAATATAAAGTTTTTCAAAGTTTTTCTCAATTTTTCTTTCGCTTGCTTGACAAGATTCCAAATCCCATAACTAAAAACGAGCCAAACATTGTAGAAGGTTCGGGCACGGATTGACGGGAGAGAATGCCATCTATCCAGCTAGCATAAGTAGAAACGCGCGTATCAAAGCCAAACTCTCCAAACGAGCGATTAAAGAAAGGATCGATATCTACTGGAAAGAAACCTCCTAGCGTAAATGATGACACGCCTGCGATCGCTCCCTCAATAAATGTTGGGCCTCCAGAATCTCCAGATGCTAAAAAAACTTCTTCTTCACCCAGTCCCAAATCATTGATGCCAAAAAAGAAACCAAAAGCATCATTTTCTGGCAAACCATTATCAAAGTCGTAGGCTAACAAGGCACCAGGCGTTACTGTTGGATCGAAAATGTCTCCTACGGAGTCGTATCGGTTTTTACCAGAACGTTTCGCTAAATCAAAGAAAACTTCTCCTTCGTTGCCGTTACCAGAATTACCGTATCCTACCTTAGTGCCTACTTGAAAGACTTCATCTGTACCTCGATAGATATCATATCGTTGTGCTGTATCGGGCGCGATCGCTCCAAGTTCTAAAATAGCAATATCGTTACCTAAAAAGTCTCCTTGCCAATCGGGATGAATAAAATAGTTGGTGACAGGCAAGATGACATCGCCAGTGTCTAACTCGAATCCGACTACGCCATTAGCAGAGTTAAGAGATCCTAAGTCATCGGTGAGACAATGAGCGGCAGTGAGAATATGTCTGCCGGTCGTCAACAAAGAACCAGAACAAAAATTAAATAGATCGGGTTCGGTAATCTCTTGAACTAAAACACTCACCACGCCATCAAAGGCTGAAGGCGCAGTAACGATATAATCATCTGGATTCCCAAAAGTGGTAAGTGCTTCTGCTGGCAAAGCGGCGGTAAAAGTAGCGAGTAATTCAAAAATAGACCAAGTAGCTAACTCTTTCGCTTTAGAAAAAGTCGGAGTATTCCTCATCGTTTATGTCTCTCAAAAGTGGCTCAGTTAGGCATGATTGCGCAAGACGGCGATCGCATTGGCTTTTGACACCAAGAAATAGCTGCTAAATTTGCTAATGTCTATCGATACTTTGGGGGTTGATGAGTTCGTTTATGCAACAATGTTTAATAAAATTGAAATAAACGAAAAAAACATGAAAAATAACGACTAGCAAAAAGATAGGTCATATTTACTTAATGAAAACTAGAATTGCTATCTTAGGAGTCGGACGCTGGGGCGTTCATTGGGTAAGAAATTTCCTGCAACATCCCCAAGCGGAAGTTGTTGCAATTGTCGATCGCAGTAGCGAACAATTAAAAGAATGTCGAGATAAATTTAATTTAGATGAGAGTAAAATTGTTTGGTCTACCGATTGGGAATCGGTGCGATCGCAAAATAACATCGATGCAGTAATTGTCGCTACGCCTGCTTCAACGCATTACCAACTGATTGCTGATGCGCTACAACTCGGCTATCATGTCCTAGCAGAAAAACCGCTTACCCTAGATCCAGCCGAATGTGTAGAATTAACTCGCTTGGCCGAGAAACAACAGCGGCAACTTTTAGTCGATCATACCTATCTATTTCATCCTGCCGTAGAACGAGGTTTTCTGGTAATGCGATCGCAACAGTTAGGTGAATTGCGTTACGGTTACGCTACTCGAACTCATTTAGGCCCCGTTCGTCAGGATGTCGATGCTCTTTGGGATTTAGCTATTCACGATATCACGATTTTTAACCATTGGTTAGGACAAACACCCAATCGAGTACAAGCGAGGGGAAACGTCTGGTTACAAAAAGGATTAGCCGATTTAGTCTGGGCGACGCTATTCTATCCTGATGGGTTTCAAGCTTATCTTCATCTATGTTGGTTAAATACCGACAAACAGAGACGGTTGTGCGTAGTTGGAACGCAAGGAAGTTTGATTTTTGATGAAATAGCCGAAGCACCTTTAACCCTTCACAAAGGATATTTTCAGCGACAGGGAGAACGATTTATTCCCAACGGTCAATCTCGTGAAGTATTAGAAATAGAAGCTAGCGAACCGTTGAGGAAAGTTTGCGATCGCTTTTTGGATAATATTCGCTTGTCAAAAACTAGTTCCCTTTCTTCGGGTTGGGTTGGCGCTCAACTCGTTCAAATTCTTAGCTGTTTGAGTCTTTCTTTACAACGCGAAGGAGAGATTATTACAGTAACCAGTAATTGGGGATTGGGATATCGGTGATTGTTGACTGGGACACTTTTTCAGTAATCAGTAATCAGTTACCAAAGTACTAGACTGGTCACTGATTACTGTTTCCTAATCATTAATCCCCATTCACCAATCCCCAAAAACTAAGGACTCAAAGAATAACGAACAATGTCTTCTTGCGAATCGGTGCTTGGTAATTCGCAGTGACTGACGAGCATCGGCTGTGTATCGTTTACTTCTTGTGGTTGTACTTCATGAGAGAGAGAGGTTTGTGTGAGAGGAAGGCTAATCTTAACGGTCGTGCCTTTTCCGCGTCCTGCACTATATAAACTAATGCTACCGCCCATTAGCTCGATTAAATTGCGCGAAATTGCTAATCCTAATCCCGTTCCACCAAACTGACGAGTGGTTGAACCATCGACCATCACAAAAGGACGAAACAGTTTATCCTGTTGATTAGGATCGATACCAATCCCCGTATCTTTGACCGTTATTAGTACCGTGGAAGCATTCAAAACGGTTGCTTCTTCGTTTTGGACGCGCAGACTAATCGAAATACTTCCCGACTGGGTAAATTTAACTGCATTACCGATCGCGTTGAGCAATACTTGTCTGAGTTTGGCAGGATCGGCATAAATTTTAATATTACTCTCCCAAGCAGGCGTTTTTAACTTCAAACCTTTTTTCTGAATGGGAACGAGTTGTAAATTGATAACCTCTTTGAGAAGCTTACTTACATCGATAAGTTCTAAGCTAACCGAGAGTTTACCCGCTTCAATTTTAGCAATATCTAAAATATCGTTAATAATATCGAGCAAGTGAACTGCTGCATCGTCAGCTTGCTGCAAGAATTCCATTTCTTCTTCTTTACTATCGCAATATCCCTCTTTGACGATCCGAATGCAGTTAATAATCCCGTTGAGTGGGGTTCTCAATTCGTGCGAAGTCGTAGCTAAAAATTCATTTTTTAGCTGATTGGCATTTTGAGCTTCTCTCCAAGAAGATACGATTTCTTCTCCCCAAGTGTGGAGTCGTTCGAGCATTTCTTGAATCGCTATTGCCAGTTGGTTGAATTCACGAATTTTAAAGTTTTGAGGACAAGTTTGGGATATTTGTTCGTTTTTGCAAAAAGCTTCCGTTTCTATTGCATAATCTCTTAGTTTTTCGAGAGGACGTGCTAACTCGCGTGCAATGTATAAAATGACTAAAGCACTTGCTACAAATAATGCGATCGTCATGCCAATTAGCGCTTTTTGAATTTCTTCGAGCGGTGCAAGAGCCTTATCAATAGGCGTAACGGCAAGAATTGCCCATTTTTGATTTTTTTCGCTAGTAATAGGACTGGGAATAGAACTGTAACCCGCTACGAGTTCTATGCCATTTTTTTCAAAGGCAAATAAATGTAAAAAATTTGACTGTCCGGCGATCGCATTTTTAACTAGATCGGTGAGTCGTTTGGCATCCGCTTCTTCTTTGATATTATGCCCAATTCTGTGGGAGTAGGGATGTGCCAGAATGGTTCCTTGCCTGTCGATAACAACGGTATAGCCTGTTAGGGAACCTGGTTCGGTGTTGCGAGTAACCGATTCTTTTTCTAGCAAAGCCGACTTAAAACTAAGGATGTAACGGAGATTGCCGCGATCGTCGTATAGGGGAGAGGATAAAAGCAATTCTAGTTGGGCCTTCTTGCTTTTCTTGGGTTTAGCGCCTGGTTTTGGTGACAAAAACTTGACATCAATCTCATCAATTTCTGTGTGAAGCGTGTTTTGACGTTTAGTCCATAAGCTTTTATCGAGTTGGTTGATAGGTTGTCTTTCGCACGTACTTGCAACAATTTGACTGCTTTGAAAATTGGTTAGCTGTACGCACTGAATTTCTGTAGGAAGCTTAACGGCTAGGCGATCGAGAAAAACTTGTTGTTGCGCTTGAGAACCATGTTTGAGGATGACGCTATCGCTGGCTGTAGCGAGATTAGATTGTAGTGCTTCAATAGAGCGATCGATATTTTCTCCTTTTCTAATGGCACTTTCGGTTAAATTTTGTCTTGCTGTCTCTAAAAAAGCAGTGCGAGCTTTGCGATAAGTTACGTAGACTCCCATCAGCAGCACTGGAACGCTGATTGTTAACAAACGAGTCAAAAGAATGCGGCGAAAAGAAGATTGACTGAGTGCCATAACGCAGAGGTTAGTGCCCAAAAATTGTGGATAGCTTATGCAAAATCAAACTTATCTCTGGCGGTTAAAAAAGTAAGAGTGTAATAATCGATTTGAGAACAGATAGCTTTGTTATACCTATTTGTCTCCACTGTTATAGCATATGAAATCCTTTAATTACTTAGTTAAATCTTTTAAAGATTTGTAGTATGGCTCACAATTTTTTATTTTTGGTCAATTACCAGGAAAATACTCGTAATTTTTTGGATATTTTGAACTTTAAATGAGAGTTCGTCCTAGAACAACAGTTATTCTTGCAATGACGGCTGATGGAAAAATTGCCGATAGAGAGCGATCGCCAGCTAGATTTTCATCGGCTACTGACAAAGCGCATTTAGAAAAACAGATTTCTTTAGTTGATGGCGTTCTTTTCGGTGCTGGTACGCTTCGCGCCTATGAAACGACATTCCCTATATCTAACCCCGATTTATTAAGCGCTAGAGAGCAGTTACAACAACCATCGCAACCCGTCCATATTGTCTGTTCTGCTTCTGCTCGACTCGATCCCCAATGGCGTTTTTTCAGTCAGCCTGTACCTCGCTGGTTGCTTACAGTTACCACGGGAGTGCAATTTTGGCAAGGGAAAGCATTCTTCGGAGGAGATGGGGAGACAAAGGAACAAGGGGACAAGGGGACAAGGGACAAGGGACAAGGAGACAAGGGACAAGGGGACAAGGATTCGATCGCATTTTAGTAGCAGAATCTGAAAATAATAGCTTAAAAATTGATTGGATAGATGCTTTGGCACAATTAAAAGGATTAGGATTGCAGAGACTAGCAATTCTCGGCGGGGGTGAATTAGTCGCTTCTTTGCTCGAAATAGACGCGATCGATGAATTTTGGTTAACCGTGTGTCCCGTTATTTTGGGGGGAACTACTGCACCTACGCCAGTGACGGGAATTGGATTTACAGCACAACAGGCGCGGCGCTTAAAATTAATGAGCCTTCAAGAAAAAGAAGGAGAAATTTTTTTACACTACTCCCTGCAACGTTAAGTAATATTACGTTAATCTAATTTGGTGAATGGTAACTAGAATTTTTTTGGGAAAGGGGAAAAACTTTCATCGATCTTTTCCCCTTTCCCCTTTCCCCAAGCGAAGCCATTTCCCAATCCCTAATCACTAATCGCTCATCACCTCAATGTTTGAACAAATTAAGCCTCAATATTCGATCGCATGGATAGAAAAAATGGCTCAAATTCCCAAAAATGACTGGGATTTTTTAGCTAAACCCCTAAAAACGCCATTTTTA
>JAAUUT010000194.1 GCA_012031035.1 Candidatus Altimarinota bacterium
ACGTCGTTTATTGCTGGGATTTCATCAGCTTATTGAGAGCATGAATCAATTTCAACCCTTTTATTCTTCTGGGTAAACTAACTTATTTATTATGAATTGATTTCGGAGAGTGACAAAAGAGGGTTATAAATACTGATATTCAGCACGTATCGAATCAAAATCGTACTTGAGAGAAGAACTCATGAGCGAACACCAACAAATTGCGCATTTACTTGTTATCGAAGACGAACGAGAAAAGCGCACTATCGTACTTGGAGAGGCTACCTGTTCGATTGGTCGGGACTTAAGTAACTCGATCGTCTTAAACTCTTCAAGTATTTCGCGCCATCATGCTCTCTTGCTGCGAGTAACTCAACCCAATAAAAAGCACCACGTATTTCGCCTCATTGATGGGGATTGGCAAGGAAAACGCAGTGCTAATGGCATGAAAGTCAACGGCCGTTCTTGCCTATCTCATGACCTTCAACACGGAGATGAGATAATATTTGGTAGCGATGTCAGGGCAAGGTATTATGCTACTGTCGATCGCGCGAGTATTCAATTTTTAACTTCTTGTCAAGCGGAAGAAGTCTCCGGTTTTCTCTCAAATTTGAGCGATCCTTTACAATCATTTACGGTCACTCAAAACGATACCATCCAAGCTAACGATGTAGCACTAGCACGATTGGCTTCTTTCCCAGAACTTATTTCCCATCCCATTGTTGAAATCGATTTAAAGGGAAACATTACTTATCTCAATCCCGCTGCGTTGGTAAGTTTTCCGACGCTTCAAGACAAGAAATTACAACATCCCATCCTCGCCGAGATTGTTTCGCTGGTTCGAGACAATCGCGATTCCTATTGGGTTCGCGAGGTTGAAGTCAACAACAAAACCTACGAACAATCCATCTACTATATCAGTGCGGGTAAGCTGATTAGAAGTTATTTAACTGACATCACAGAACGCAAACGAGTAGAAACTTTACTCAAACAATCTCGCGACGAACTCGAATCGAGAGTCGCACAACGTACCGCCGAACTTGCTGCTATCAATGAATCGCTCAAGGCGGAAATCGCGGAGCGCAAGCGGGCAGAAGAGAATCTTTGCCTACTACAATCGATTACTACCGCCATCACCGAAGCTCCCAATTTTGAGGCGGCTATATCGGTCACTCTCAGAGGAGTTTGCGAAACAATTGGTTGGAATTTTGCCGAAGCTTGGATTCCCGATTTACAAGACAAAACCCTGCAACTTAGTCCCGCTTGGTACAGCAATCAGAAAAATATGGTCGCGTTTCGAGAAGCCAGCCAAAAATTTAGTTTTTCTCGATATGTCGGCATTCCAGGACGGGTTTGGGCAACCAAAAAAGCGGAATGGCAAGAAAATGTTTCCGAGCATCCTATCGAACTTGTTTTGAGGGCGAATGTGGCTAAACAAGTAGGTCTCAAATCCGCTTTGGGCATTCCAATTGTAACTAATGAGAAAGTTATTGCGGTATTCGTCTTTTACACGTCGATCGCCTACCAAGAAGACCAGCGCATGATAGAACTCGTTAAATCAGTTGTCTGGCAGTTGGGACTATTCATCGAACACAAACGCTCTGAAGATGCTTTGCGATCGAGTATGGCAACCAATCGCGCTCTTATTAATGCCATCCCCGATTGGTTGTTCCGTATCAACCACAAGGGCATTTTTGTCAATTTTAAGTCGGCAAACTATAAAAATGCTAGCTCAATCCTTCTCAATAACAACAATAATCTTTTAGGCAAGCACGTATCTGAGGTTTTTCCTGCCGAGATAGCGACCCTTGCTCTCGATTCTATCGAAAAAGCGTTAGCCACTAACGAAATGCAACTGTTAGAGTGTCAGTTACCCTCTGATAGCGAACTGTGTTACTACGAGATTCGCTTTGCCGTTAGTGCGGATAACGAAGTTATGGCGATCGCTCGCGATATTACGGATCGCAAGCAAGCAGAAGAAGAACTAAAAAGACAGGAAAAGTTGCTCAAAGCGATCCTCAATAATATTCCCGATATAGCTTGGCTCAAAGATCGAGAAGGTAAATTTATCGCCGTCAACGAAGCGTTTTGTCAAATCTTTGGTTTAGATGTAGAAAATATCTTGGGCAAGACAGATTTTGATTTTTATATCCCGAAAGTCGCACAACAATACCAAAAGGACGATTTAGAGATTATGCAATCCGGTCAACCAAAATGTGTTGAGGATATAATCCTCGACCGAACAAACAATCCGATTTGGGTTGAAATTATCAAAATTCCTATTTATGACAACAGCGATGAAGCGATCGGAACTACTGGTATCGCCCGCGATATTACCCAGCGAAAGCAGTTAGAAGAAGATATGCGTAAATCCCTAGAAAAAGAAAAACAACTCAACGAACTCAAATCTCGTTTTGTTACGATGACTTCTCATGAATTTCGCACGCCACTAGCTACCATCCTCTCTTCTGCCGAATTACTCGAACATTACGGACACAAATGGAACGAAGAGAAAAAACTTCATTATTTAAGTCGCATTCAAGTCGCTGTCAAACATATAACCGACTTGATGAATGATATATTGGTATTGGGCAAAGCAGAAGCGGGCAAATTAGAGTTTTCACCAACGCAACTCAATGTAGAACAGTTCTGTCGAGAAATTGTAGAAGACATTCAATTGAGTGCTAACAAGCATACCATCTTTTTTGACTCGTCAAATCCAGATACAATCGCATCTCTCGACGAAAAACTGTTGCGACATATTCTTGTCAATTTGCTTTCTAACGCTATTAAATATTCGCCCAATAGCGATCGCGTTGATTTCTCTTTTATCGCTCGCTCCCACGAAATAATCTTTCGCATTCGAGATTATGGAATAGGGATTCCCAAAGCAGAACAAGAAAGATTATTCGAGTCTTTTCATCGAGCTAGTAACGTTGGCTCGATCGCAGGAACCGGATTAGGACTCGCCATTGTCAAAAAAGCGATCGATATACATGGAGGCACAATTGAAGCACAAAGTCAAGTTGGAGAGGGGACGACATTTATTGTTAGCATTCCCTATTCACAGTAACCAGTAAATAGTAGGGGTGGGTTTGGCGATCGCATTAAACCTTAAAACAAAAGGAGAAAAGATAAGCTCAAAACCCACTCCTACAGCGATCGCCCAGATATCGTTAACTAGCCAGATATTCTCGTATTGTTGCTTTACGCTGACGTAATTTTGAGAGAGCTTCTCGTTCGATTTGTCTGACTCGTTCGCGACTGATATTGAGGCGGACTCCGATTTTAGCAAGCGTTAAAGGCTGTCCGTCAGACAGTCCAAACCGTAAGGCTAAAACTTCTCGCTGTTGAGGCGTTAAATCTGCCATCAATTTTTCTAAATCTACCTGTAGCGAGGTGTGGGTTGCATAATCTTCAGGTAAGAGACTAGTATCTTCTAACAAGTCTCCCAATTCGGTATCTTGGTTGTCGCCGACTCGTAAATCCAAAGACAGCGGTTGACGTGCTTTTTCTAAATACTCCCGAACTTGTTTGGGAGTTAAATCTAGTTCTTGCGCTAGTTCGCTAATACTCGCTGCTCGACCATTTTGTTGAGCGAGTTGGCGTTGGGCCTTTTTAATCTTATTAAGTTTTTCTGTAATGTGTATGGGCAAGCGAATAATACGGCTCTTCTCTGCAATAGCGCGGGTGATTGCTTGACGAATCCACCAATAAGCATAAGTAGAAAAGCGATATCCCTTAGTCGGGTCGAATTTTTCTACGCCTCGCTGCATTCCAATCGTGCCTTCTTGAATTAAATCTAGTAAGTCAAGATTGCGCTTGAGGTATTTTTTGGCAACCGATACAACAAGTCTTAAATTTGCTTCTACCATTTACGTTTAGCCGCTTCTGCTGCTGCAATGCAGTTGTCCAGTTCGGCTTCTGCAATCTGAGCAAAAGCTGCCCATTCTGCTTTAGTCGGTTCTTTACCAAGTTTTAGAGCCAGAATTTTTCTTTGTTCCTCTAGAACAACTAACTTTTGTACGCGCTTTGCATAAAAAATTTCCTCTTCGTGAGTTAGCAAGGGAACGCGACCAATTTCTTTTAGATAAGCACGGACGGGATCTGTTGAGTTTTTCTCAGTTTTCATAATTGGCAGTTCGGATAGAGGGTAATCAAGAAGAATCGGTATGATGACTCAAAAGGATTTATTAAAAAAATCTGAGAAAGATTTATTATTTTGTAACTTTTTTGATAGTTTGGCTGTATCGATACAAAGATAGGAACTCGATCCTAGATTGCAAAACCTTGCTGCTGTTAGGTTTTTAAGCTTAATTGTTTTTGCGCTACTAAATTCAAGGCTTTGAGAGTTTATTAACGATCGTTAACAATATTACATGATTAATTAAGGATTGTAAAGTTTCTGTGAAATAGACGATCTGTTTTTTTGGGCGAAGGTTAAAAATTTTGAGGGAGCGATTGTGCGAGGCGCGCGCTGGATAAGACACCACAATCATTACCATCCTAGTTTTGATGTAATTGGGTATTCTCAGTTTTTAGAGTACCCAGATTAAGATCGAATATGTGCATCTTAAAGAACAAATTGAAAAATTTTTTACTGTTCGCTTACGCAACGGGGAATGGGATGGTTGTGAGGAAGCGATCGCGATATTAAACGATCGCTCGAAAAGTCAGATTAATCCTAGCACCAATTTGTTTAGCCGTTTTGGGACTTGATGTTGCCAGAACTTTTGTGTTTCTCCTCGCATGACTAAAAAATCTCCTTGAGCGAGTTCTAGATTGATTTTAATTTTGCGCTCGTCTCGACGGCGAAATACAAAGCGTCTTGTTGTGCCAAAACTAACCGAACCTATTGCAGAACCTGCTACGATTTCCTTTTCATCATCGCTATGCCACCTCATACTATCGCTGCCATCTCGATATAAATTTAATAAAACTGCATTAAATTCTGTATTGCTTAAAAGTTCTATTCTAGATTTTATTTTTAATAATGGTTCTATCCAAGGTAAAGGATACATAATTATTCCTGAATAAGGATAGGGTTTATCTCCATAGTAAGCAGTTAATCGAGGCTGTAGAACAAATTTACCAAATAATTTGATTGGTTCGTGCTTCCAAGCAATATTCTGATATAATTGGGAAAAAAATTGCTCGCTTTCTTGGGTATCGAATAAGCAACGCCAGATAACAACATCAGCATTACTCATTGATAATTGAGATCCTTGAATAGGTGTCATGATGAAATTCGTCTGAGTTGGGAACAGAACCTACCCTAACTAGAGTCGAGAGACGACAAAGAGCTTAACCGAACGAGCGCTTGGCGAAGGAGGGTTTAATGGTCAAAGCAACTAACTTTATTGTCATACAATGTAACCAAAGTCGCCAGATTCCATGCTAAGTCAAACATCACAAGATCTTTACATTTAGTCATTACCGTGATTGAGGAACTTTCTTCTAATCGAGAGCTTATTCTATGAGGGCAACAGCAGAACTTTCTTCTGGGACTCTAGTAGGCGATCGCTACTGGGTTCAACGGACTCTGGGATATGGGAGTTGTGGTTGTACTTATCTAGTGTGCGATCGCCTTCCGGGAAGCGCCAAGGGCGATCTCGAAGGCGCATCCCAGCTTTATGTGTTAAAAGAATTTGCTCCTGCGGATTCGAGAGAATCGGCGATCGCAAAATGTCATGCTCTCTTCGAGCAAGAAGCACAAGTTTTGTGCAAGCTAAAGCACTCTCAAATTCCTCAATGTTTTGGTTTTTTTGAAGACAACGGACGCTTGTTTCTGGTGCAGGAGTATATCGATGGAAAAACTTATTGCGAAATCCTCCAAGATTGTCTCGAACAAGGACAAGTTTTTACAGTTGCTCAAGCCGTCAAATGGCTAAAAGACTTACTGCCAGTATTAGACTACATTCATAGTTGTCGAATCGTCCATCGCGATATCTCCCCCGATAACATCATGTTTCCCCACGGTGGGAAAAAACCCGTCTTGATCGATTTTGGGGTAGTCAAGCAGATAATGACTCAAATAGGCAGCCAAATTAGCAATCCTCCTAGTTCGTCAGTTCGAGGAACTTTGGTCGGAAAAGTAGGGTATTCTCCCCCAGAGCAACTGCGCCTCGGTCAATGCTATCCCAATAGCGATCTTTATTCTTTAGCGGTTACGGCTTTGGTTCTCATTACGGGAAAACATCCCAGCGAACTGTGCGATGGTTATTCGCTGAAATGGCAATGGGGCAAGTATGTTAACCTCGGCAACAGGTTAGGTAGAATTTTTGACAAAATGTTAGCGGAAACTCCTAAAGAACGCTATCAATCGGCTAGAGCCGTTTTAGCCGCCCTCTCAACCATCTCGACTGAAGAACTAATAAACTTGCCTCCAATTGCCCAAGAATCGGAGCCGACACAAGCTTGGAACGAAGATGATACTTGGGTAGCTCGTTCCTATGCACGGCGATCGCCTGTAGCAGCGAAATCGATCTTATCGAAGCGCAACACCATTATTCAATCTCAAAAAACAGTTATTCAACTCGATTCTAAAAAAACATCTGTAAAACTCGCACCGCCTCCCCCTTCAATGCGTTTTTTGGCAATGGGGATCTTAATATCTAGTTCTCTAGTCGGCGGATTTACCCTTGCCAAACAATCTTCTAACCTAGCAGGAGTATGCGAATTATTGGGGAATTGCGCCAATAACCAACAATTAGAAGCGATCGCCCAAGAGACAGCAACAAAACCCATCCCATCCTTAAAAGATACTTCAGAAGCCTCTCAATTAAAGCCAAGGACAGAAATTCAAAATTTCCCTGCCCCCTTTGTTGAGTCTCCCCAAAGCGACAGTACAGAATCTTTAGAGGGTCAAGCCGAACTGCTCGAAAAAGTACAAAGCCTACAATCTCAGGTAGCGCGACTGCTCGAACGCAACGATAGCAGGCAATCAGAAGCTGTTGAAAAGAAGGAGCCAAAAAACGCAGTCGAAAAAAAACTCGAACGAGCAACTGCTCCTCAGCCTAGCACGAGTCCTTCGCCGTCAAGCGATCGCACCTTATCTGAGAAGCTCCTTGATGGCGCTCGGTCAATTTTGACCGTCGAGAAAAAACAGCCAATTCCCGTACAGCCACAGCCAACGCGATCGCCCGCTCAAAGCGAGCCTACCCCTGCTAAACAAGCCCAAACACCTGCGCCAGAATCTAACCGTCCTACTGCTCAAAAACCTCAATCTCAAACACCTGCACCAGAATCCACCCCCTCGACTGCC
>JAAUUT010000195.1 GCA_012031035.1 Candidatus Altimarinota bacterium
TTAAAGTGAGTCGAAGTAATATCTCCAGTCCCCAGTCTCCCAGTCCCCACGTCTCCCAGTCCCCCAGTCTCCCAGCTCCCCCTTGTCTTCCTTGTCTTTTTCCTTCTTGAAGTTCTTTAATAATTTGGGCTTTCCGATCGGGGGGAATTGAGGCATACACTTTGGTAATGCCGACTTGAGTTGCGATCGCGTTGGCAACTTCGGCTCGATCTCCGGTGACTAAAATAACTTGCAATCCCATTTTCTTCAGGCTTTCTACTGTTTCCTTAGCATCGGGACGCAGGGGATCTTGTAGGGCGATAAGTCCGGCGATTTGGTTTGAAATTGCTAGATAAACGACTGTTTTACCTGCTTCGGCAAGCGATCGCGCTTTAAGTTGAGTTGGTTCGTCGATTGATACGCCCCTATCACTAAGCCATTCTGCATTTCCTAAAAAAACCTCTTCTCCTTCAACCTTAGCCGATACGCCGAGTCCTGCTTTGGTGTAAAAGTTGGTAACTTCTAACAAAGGTAATTCTCGTTTTTGGGCAGTTTCGATAATTGCCGAAGCGAGAGGATGATTGGTTCCGCTTTCAACGGTTGCGGCTAATTGTAAGAGGCGATTGGGATCGATTTCTGTAAGGGGAATACAATCGGTGACGATAGGATGACCGATAGTAAGCGTTCCTGTTTTATCAAAAACGATCGCGTCTAATTGATGGACTTTTTCTAAAATATCGCCGCCTTTGATTAATAATCCTCGTTCTGCGCCAATTCCCGTTCCGACTAAAATGGCTGTTGGCGTAGCTAATCCGAGAGCACAAGGACAAGCAATTACAAGGACTGCGATCGCGAGTTTTAAACTTAACAGTAATGGCGAGGAACTCATAACCATTTCATGACCCATGCTATGAGACATTCGAGTCATTAATACTTCTGGATATAATCGAGTACCAATGAAATTCCAGAACAAAAAGGTCAATGAAGCAACCGCCATTACCCCATAAGCAAAATAGCCTGCTACTGTATCGGCTAGCTGTTGTATGGGAGCTTTGTGAGTTTGCGCGTCTTCTACCGAAGCGATAATTTTAGATAAAGTCGTGTCCTTACCGATACGAGTCGCTTTAATGGCGATCGCGCCTGACTGATTAATCGTTCCTGCGGTAACGAGATTTCCTGTTTGTTTGGACGCGGGTAAGGATTCTCCCGTCAGCATCGATTCATCCACAGCAGTTTGTCCGGCTACTATTTCTCCATCGACGGGGATTTTTTCTCCGGGTAATACCCAAACCCATTCGCCGACTCGAACTTGTTCGACGGGAATTTCAATTCCTGAAGGGTTTGAGGTATTGGGATCGCCGATTAATCGAGCAATAGGTGGCTGCAAGGCAACCAGGGATTCTAGGGCAAAACGAGCGCGATTTCTGGCTCTCGCTTCGAGGGTGCGGCCTAGTAAAATAAAGCCTAATAGCATGACGGGTTCGTCAAAAAAGCATTCCCATCCCAGTTGAGGAAAGACAAGTGCGATGCAACTGGCTAGATAAGCGCTCAACGTTCCCAACCCAACTAGAGTATTCATATTAGGCATTCCATGCCACAAGCTGCGCCAACCATCAATCAGCAGCGATCGCCCTGGAAATAAAAGCGCAAGGGTCGCCAGTCCCCAATGCAGCCAAATATTTCTCAAAGCGGGAATTGCAGGAGCGCCAATATGATCTAAATGTCCGAGACTGGAGAAGATTAGTAAGACAGATGCGATCGCTAAATTCCTAATTTGTTGTCGCGCTTCGATTTGTCGTCGTTCGGTTGGGGTAAGTGACGATTGGTTAGATTGTCCTGGTGTTGAAGAACGCACCTGCGAAGGAAATCCCGTTTGAGTTAGCTTTTGAGCTAGTATTTCCGGTTGCAGGGTTTCTGGAGAGTACCGAACAACAGCTACTTCTGTCACCAGATTGACGCAGGCGGAAACGACTCCTGGATTTTGAGCGAGTTGACGTTCTACTGCTTTAACGCAACCAGCACATTTCATCCCTGTCACGTCTAGCGTAGCGGTTTTTAGAACGGTTTCAAGGGTTGTCTCTTCAGATTGTGGGGCGATAGTCATCGATCTTTAGTTGTTGTGAATTGATGGTTGAGCGCTTTTTATCAGCGATCGGTAAACAAAAGTTTCTTTTCTTGAGTTTAGGACTTCCACGAAATTTAGTGGTAACTGTCCTTCTTTTTTTCATCTTGCCTTATCTATTCCTATGTTTGGCTCGTTCAGATTTGTTTTTTTTCTTAATTTTTTGTAGGAAGGGGATTGGCGATCGATCGCTGATAACTGATTTATGCGATCGCATCAAACTTGTTTTATGGTAATCTAAAAAGACCGAACGGTCTTTTTAATCCAACCCTAGATGTCCAAAGCCGAAAAAACGAGAGACAACATCATTAAACAAGCAGCCGAATTATTTAACCAAAAAGGTTACGCAGGCTCGTCGATTTCGGACATCATGAAGGCGACAGGGTTACAAAAAGGAGGAATTTATAACCATTTCAGCAGTAAAGACGATCTCGCCTTACAAGCGTTTGACTACGCTTATGGAATTGCAAGTAAACGGGTATGGGAAGTCGTGAGAAAGAAAACGAATGCGATCGAACGATTACAAGCTTTAGTTTCCGTTTATCTAGAATATTTAGACAATCCTCCCGTTGCGGGTGGGTGTCCCATCCTCAACACTGCCATAGAAAGCGACGATACGCACCCAGCCTTACGAGATCGCGTTCGAGATGCGGTCAATAATTGGCGCAGTCTCATTTGTCGCATCATTCAAAAAGGCATTACCAAAGGAGAGATCGAATCTTCTATCGAACCCGATGTCATTGCAACAATCGTTATTTCTACGGTTGAAGGCGCAATTATGATGAGCAAACTATATGAAGATCCCATTCATCTCGAAAGAGCGATCGCCTATTTACAGGATTACATCAAAAATTCTCTTTGAATAACACCAACAAAATTTTTTGTTCGAGAATAGACCGAACGGTCTTAAAATCTTATCGAGAAACCAAACTATGCAAGAAGTTCAGACAAAAATAAGACCTTTTGAACTAGAAATTGTCCTTTCCGTGCAAACTTACGATATTGATTTTGCAGGGATTGTCTCGAATATCGTTTATGTTCGCTGGCTAGAGGATATGACGGCTGAAAATTTATGGAAAATATTTACCTTTAGTATCGAATGATGGCTAAAGGTTATTGCCCGACGCTAGCCTCTACTCAAATTGAGTATAAAAAGCATTACGCTTATTCGATCGCCCGGTCGGGAAAATATGGTTGTCTGATGCGGGTCGTCTTCGTTTTACGCTACAAGCAGAAATCTATCATGGCGAGCGCTTAGCTACTACCGCATCACAAACTTGTTTTTTTGTCAATATAGAAACCATGCGCCCATTAGCTATTCCAGAGGAATTTTGGGCAGTTTATCGACCAGGCGCAGTTAAGTCTTAATTTCACCTACTCAGGAGAATTTATGAAACAAAAACATCAAACCTTACTACTATTTTTGCTGATTGCTAGCATTATCAGCACTGGCTTTCACTATACCGATAATGCCATCTTTATCGCTCGCTATCCCGAACCCGAATGGTTTACAACATCGGGTGTATTTATGACTTGGGCGATTATGACCTTAGTCGGTCTAATTGGTTACTGGCTTTATACTCAAGAAAAATTTTGGGCTAGTTATTTATTTCTTAGCGTTTATTCATTTACGGGTTTATCAAGTCCAGCGCATTATTTCTATGGTGCAATGTCGGTATTTTCTCTAAAAATGCACGCCTTAATCTGGTCTGATGCACTGACGGGTTTATTAGTACTTGGATTTGCAATTTGGTCGGCGTTACTTAACAAAGATTGGCAAAAATAAATACTTACTTGAATTGATTTCTTCAACAAGTGAGGTACATCTAACACCTGACTCCTGTGGGCGCACGCCATGCGCCCCTACGACTCCTGAACTAAGAACTATATGCTAACCCTTTACTACAATCGTTTCTCTCTCTATTCGCGTCCTGTCTGGCTGGCTTTGCTAGAAAAAAATCTCTCTTTCGATCTCGTGTCGCTTAAACTGAATGGGGATCAATTTGAAGAAGAATTTTTAGCGATTAATCCTTTTAGCCGCATACCTGTTTTAATCGACGACGATCTTCAAATTGTCGAATCATTAGCAATTCTGGACTATTTAGAAGCTAAATATCCCACCCCTGCACTTTTACCCACTCAAGCTAAAGTATTGGCTAAAGTACGCATGGTACAATCAATAGCAATTAATGAGCTATTACCAGCCGTTGTTGGATTAATCATTCATCTCAAAAACCCTTCAGAACTAGAATATGCCAGACAAAGAGCCATGAATGTTCTGAGTTTTTTTGAAGATTTATTAGAAGACAAACCCTACTTTGCCGGAGAGCAATTTACCATAGCGGAGATAGTTGCAGGAACTCTAGTTCCCGATCTGCCTAAGTTGGGAATTTCTCTAGGATCGTATCCTCATCTCGATCGCTGGTCGCAACATCTATTATCGAGAGAATCCTGGCAAACAACGCAAACTAATCTGGAAGAATTCGATAATTTTCAACGACATTTAAGGATATTAGTAAGAATATGGCAAAAACGCCGTCGCCAAAGAACAGCTATTTTCGCACAACGGAACTTGCAACAAAAATCAAGTTACCTCACAGAATAGATTGACTGACTTAGAAGACATCAAAGGCGACTATTAAAGTGCTATTGGAATATTATCTAAATATTCGCTATGGATGAAATAGATTTGATCAAAAAGTCTTGATTTTATTTCTCATTGGATGATAAAAAAAAACGTAGCAGGGAATACTAAAGAGAGAAGCTTGATTTTTGCAGGAGTTAATTAAAGATGAAATTACCAGAAAAAAAGTGGTTTAGACAACCATTAGGCGCAGTTTTACAACAAGCTTATCTCGTTTCTGCTTTTCAATTAGAAGAAGCCTTACAGGAGCAAGCTACAGGTCGAGTAGGAACCCTTGGAGAGATTCTCGCCGCCAAAGGCTGGCTGAAAAAGGAAACTGCTGACTTTTTTGCTTCTAAATGGGCGATGTTAGTCAATCAACCAAATAAACAACCGCTCGGCTATTATCTTAAGGAAGCTGCTCTTTTAGATGAAGCTCAAATCCACCAAATTGTTTCGGAACAAAGTCAGGAAAGATTGTGGATTCGTTTGGGAGCTAATGCCGTTCTCAAAGGATGGCTGTCTCAAAGTACGGTAGATTTTTTTGTGGAACACTTATTCCCTGAATATGCACAAGATTCCCCTTTTGTTGCAGTTAGAAAAAAATAAATGAACTCTCCCATTTTTGAATCTGAAAATAAAACTCATCAGACATCTTGGCAAATCAAGCTGCTATACGATGGAGAATGTCCGTTGTGTTTGCGAGAAGTCCGCTTTCTGCAAAAACGGGATGCAGGTCGAGGATTAGTGGCGTTTGTAGATATCGCCGACGATGATTATTCTCCCGACGAGAATGGTGGAGTAGATTATGAAGCAGCAATGGGTCGCATTCATGCCGTTTTGCCAGACGGGACGGTCGTTAAAAATGTTGAGGTTTTTCGTCGTATCTACGAAGTTTTGGGGATGGGATGGGTTTATGCACTCACCAAATCCCCCATCGTCGGCGCGATCGCAGAGCGAATTTATGAGATTTGGGCAAGATTGCGTCTTTTTTTGACAGGAAGACCCAATTTAGAAACAATTGTAGCAGAACGCTCCCAACGATGCCGTCTCAATACCAGTGACGAATGGTAACGGAAGCTACTTGGGCAATAATTTAAGATAAAAAAATTCAAAAAGTCTTTGCCTTGGAGATCTAGGGTGGAAATTCCAGAGGAAATTTGTTTTTTGTACTAGTTAGCTAGTATATTTGGTACAGAACTTCCTAACCCTAGTTTTCAAGGTGTGTTACCTCTCGGTACTGGGTGGTAAACTTTGAAGAAACTCAAGAATAAAGATTTCAGTGTCAAATAATCGATCTAAAATTGGCGTAGCTGTAGTCGGGACGGGTTTCGGACAAGCGATTCATATCCCAGGATTCCAACACCATCCACGTACTGAAATTATAGCCGTCCATAACCGCGACCTGGGAAAAGCAAAAGCGATCGCGGATTCTCATAAAATTCCTTACGCATACAACCAGTTAGAAAAGATTCTCGCATTACCCGAAGTCGATGCAGTTAGTATCTCTACTCCACCATTTTTGCACTACGAGATGGGGAAGATGGTACTAGAGGCGGGTAAGCATCTGTTAATGGAAAAGCCGATGAATTTGTCGGCGCAGGAAACCAAAAAACTATATCATTTAGCCGTCCAAAAAGGCTTAGTCGCAACGGCTGATTTTGAATTTCGCTTCATTCCTGCATGGCAACTTTTAGCAGAATACTTGCAACAAAATTATGTCGGACAGATACGATTGATTAAAATCGATTGGATGGTGGCGAGTCGCGCCAATCCAGAACGTCTTTGGAATTGGTATTCTCGCAAAGATATGGGAGGCGGCGCATTAGGTGCAGTCGGTTCCCATGCGTTCGATTATATTAGTTGGTTGTTTGGTTCGGTGAAGCGGTTATGTGCGACTCTCGTTTGTGCGATTAAAGAACGTCCCGATCCTAATGATGGTGGCGTTTTAAAACCCGTAGATGCAGATGATACCTGTTTGCTAATGTTAGAGTTGGCGGACGGTACGCCTTGTCAGTTGTCGATTAGTTCGGTAACGTATCAGGGACGCGGACATTGGGTAGAGATATATGGCGATCGCGGTACATTAGTTTTAGGTAGCGACAATCTCAAGGACTACGTACATGGCTTTCGATTGTTAGCTGCACCCGCCGGAAAATCGCTTGTAGAATTCGAGATTCCGAAGCGCCTAATGTTTCCTCAAGTTTTTGCTGACGGACGTTTAGCGCCATTTATCCGCGTAGTGGATCGCTGGGTGGAATCTATCGATGCAAGACAATCTTTGGTTCCTTCTTTGCGAGAGGGGGTTTATTCACAGTTATCCCTCTTTTGTCACTCTCCGAGAATTAAAATGAAGAAACCAAGACAATAAATCTCTACAAGACGGAGAGCATAATGGATGTAGAATTACAGATCCTCAAACATTTGGCAAGAGAAGCACAACC
>JAAUUT010000012.1 GCA_012031035.1 Candidatus Altimarinota bacterium
AGCATTACTAATTCTTTTCCCCACCAGATTACCATCGGAAAGCGGGAATGCAGGCAAATACTCACGGCCGTTCGCAAACTCTGCGCCCACGTCTGTACTGCACCTATAGGAGTTTTTGACCAGTCGAGCGATCGCATCAATTGAGCCATTTCGCTGCTACCAACAAACAGACTCTTTTTTGCGGTCAGTTCGTCAGTCATAATTTTTACTCCTACATATTTACTCCGGCGACAGACAAATTGTTTCTAAAAATATTTGACGATCGCTACCTACCTATATATTTTCCCAAAAAAAATTCATGCAGACCCAATACTTCTGTTTGTTTTTTCTTTCTATCAAAGTAGTGTAGGATACCTGGTCTCAACAATATCTCTGTCAAAAGAGTTAATTGGTTACTTTCACCGATAACTGGTCATTAGTTGCCAATTCAGCATCCCAAACAGCTTGTAGCATTGAATTGAGTCCGATACGAGCCACGGCTGAAATAATAAAAATCGGATTGGCGCTCAACTCGCTCAGTTGAGTTGCGATCGCGTTGGCGGTTTCGTCGTCAACGGCATCGCATTTGTTGAGTGCAATAATTTGAGGGCGATTGGGCAAGTCGCGTCCGTAGGCTTCTAATTCTTGTTGAATGGTTTGATAATCGGCGATCGCATCGGCAGAAGTCAAATCGACCAAATGCAAGAGTAAGCGCGTTCGTTCGATGTGGCGCAAGAAATCGTGACCCAATCCCACCCCTGCATGAGCGCCAGCGATTAATCCCGGAATATCAGCAAAAACGGTTCCGTCCCCCGTCGGTTTGCGCACTACCCCCAAATTAGGGACTAAGGTAGTAAAAGGATAATTGGCAATTTTTGGACGTGCGGAAGAAAGTGCCGCAATGAGGGTAGACTTTCCCGCATTGGGTAAGCCGATAATGCCGACTTGTGCTAATAACTTCAACTCTAAACGCAACTGCTTAACCTCTCCTAGTAATCCTGGTAAAGCGTATTCAGGAGCGCGGTTGTTATTGCTTAAAAAATGCTTGTTTCCTAAGCCGCCTTTACCCCCTTTGGCAACGCAGAGGGTTTGTCCGTCTTCGACTAAATCGCCAATCAGTTCGTCGGTATCGGCATCGTAAACGACTGTACCGCAGGGAATTTCCACAATGCGATCCTGCCCGTCTGCTCCGGTACAATTATTAGGGCCGCCACGCTTGCCGTTTTCGGCTTTGAAAGAACTGGCATATTTAAAATCTAGCAAGGTTTGCAGGCGATTGGCAGCTACGAAAATGACCGAGCCGCCTTTTCCGCCATTTCCCCCTGCCGGGCCGCCTGCGGGGACGTATTTTTCTCGGCGAAAGGCAACTATTCCATCGCCTCCTTTTCCTGCTTGTACTTCAACTTCTGCGAGATCGATAAATTGCATATTGTTTGGTTTATTTAAACGCGATCGCGTTTTGGGTTCTATATATATTTTGATATATCTTCTTTGCAATCATCTGCCAGATAAGACAAGGCACGAAAGCGCATTCCTACTAATTGTTCGTACAGGGGATTGAGCTTGCAAAGCGGCGGAATGTGGATGATTTTACGACCAAATAAAACCACATCTCGCTCGAAGGGACATTGGGGTGGAACCATCTTGCAAATGAAGCGAGCTATGCGAGGATCTTGCATTTCCATACCATCGAGCCAATCTTTGAGGGGGTGTAAAAGATCGGGATGGGGAGTGGGAGGACTGACGATAGCCGTAGTCGCTTCTGCTCCTGGAGAAGTCGTTTTAACGGTTTTGCAAAGGGTGTGTTCTAAGGCTTGTAGGGCTTTGATTTTAAGTCCGAGAGCGTCGCTGAACCGATGCAGTAATTCTGCTTCGGGGGCTGAGTAGATTCCATCTGCGATCGCCGCTAGAACGGCAGTTCTCAAAAAGTTTTCGGCAATTTTTTTGTTGGGGCCCAATGCTGCGGCTAATTCTTCTGGTTCGATAGATTTAAATAAAACTTCAGTATCGCTTAGGGCTAATTCTTTGGTAAGCTCGGCGATCAATGCTCTTTCTTCATCATCATAGTGTCCGTCTGCCCAGGCGATAGTCAGCAAGCCTCGCAGCCATGCAGTAATTTGTTCGTTGGTATGAGGAGATTGAGTAGTGTTAATCATAAACGCTTAATAATGACGATTCCGCTCTGATTGTATCCTCAGCTTTCAATGATGCGCACTAAGAATTTGCGATCGCCCCCGGCGCTGCGCCTTGCGCAATCGCGCTATGATGTCGTTTCCATACAGGGTCGCTTGTTGAATTAAGGCTGAACGACAACGGGCGTTCCCATTTGTACGAGATCGAATAAAGCTTTAATATCTTGATTTTTCATGCGGACGCAACCATGAGAAGCAGCCCGCCCGATGGTATTTTCTGATGGCGTACCGTGAAATCCAATCGTATTTTTGCCATCCGACCAAAAGCCAATCCATCTTTCTCCTAATGGATTGTCCGGCCCAGGTGGAAAGATCGTTCCTTCCCAAGGATGCTCCCAGGCTGGATTTCGTACCATTTAATTACCTGAAATTTACCAGTTGGCGTTTTCCCAGCCTTTTTTTCCGACTGCAACCGGATAACTAACAACCGCTTTTTCTCCTTCATAAAGATACACTCGACGTTCTCCTACTTTTAGAACTAAACGGTTATCTAGTTTGTTAAGAAATTCGAGCTTGTCAAAAACATTGAAAATATCTAGTGGCTTAGGAGAGGTTAAGGCATTTAGCGATCTATGTCTCCTGACAGATGTGTTACTCGATTGAGATGCGATTGCTTTTTGAGGTTCCTGTAATACTTGAATTACTGTACTCAAGCATAACAGCACTGAGATTTTACAAACAAGTTTTTTATAGCTCATTTTTGTTTTTATGCTCAATCTAATTAATTTTTTTTAGGGCGCGATCGCTCTTTAGAAATATTTATTTAACGGTCATATTACCCGATTTTTTACTATTTTGTCTTCCGTAATTTCCCTGAGAAAAATTAAGTTTCATACGAACGATAGAGGCACTATTAAAAACTCTCGCTGAAGATAAAACAATGGATTTAAAAAAGAGGACAAACTAATGGCGATGAATATAAATTTAAAAATCTTGACTGGGACGCTAGTTTTCGGGCTGTCTGCAATAGCGATCGCACCAGCCCAAGCAGAATATAATATGCAACAGGGGCAAACATCCCCTCAATCGCAAGCCCAGCAAAGCCAAAAACGGCTCGGTCGAGTTGTTAGTATTTCTGGCTCTACGGCAACCGTTGAGATGAGCAATGGCATGACTAAGACGGTTGAAATGTCATCGAGCGATATGGATGATATGACGATTTCTCAAGGGTCTTATGTCGTTATTAGCAATAATCAAATTATCGGCGCTGCTCAAGTCGGTACGATTAGAAGTATGACGGGATCTCTGGCCAATGTCGAGCTAGAAAATGGCGATAGCAAACGAATTCCCGTTTCTCGTGCCGAAATCGGCGCGATGAATTTAATAGAAGGAACTCAAGTCTTTGTCGCCGACGATAGAATTATAGCGGCTGCTAGATCTGCAAATACCGATACAACGACATCTCCGAGTAGTACGGATGGAACGATGCAATCGCAATCCGAAAGCATGGAATCCGATACTACTGATACTACTGGGGGAACGGGAACTCGCGTTCAACAAGGAAGCGGTAATACTGGCGGTGGGATGGGAACCGAGACTCAAACCCAAGAAGAAAGCGCGCCAACAAACAATCAATCTGGATATACTGGGCAAGAGCAAGAAGGAACCGAAACTCAAACCCAAGATGGGTCGGGAGGTGTATACAACACCCAACCCCAAACTGATACTCAAACCCAAGATGGGACAGGAACTTACGAAACTCAACCCCAAACTGATACTCAAACCGAAGAATCTGAAGAACCCGTAAGAGGAATGTGGTAACTATTGTAGCTTTAAGAATTTTTCCTCTTTCGGCACAATTTTGAGATAATTATCCAATTCTCCACAAAAAATGTGGAGGATTTTATTTTTTAGCGATTGCGATCGCGCCTACTCCTAATACTAAAATATTGTGCGATCGCAACAATTTAGCTGCCTCGTTTGTGGTAGTTCCCGTTGTATAAATATCGTCGATTAATAATACTGGCGAATCAGAACGAAATTTTTGTAACCCTTTTCCTAAAACAAAAGCATCCCGAAGGTTATTTTCTCGATCGTTTAATGAATTTAAACTAAACATTGCTTGCGTTTCTTTGATTCGTTCTAATCCTTTCGCTTGCAAGCTATAACCTGTTAAGTTACAAAAACTGCGAGCAATTAATTCAGCTTGATTAAATCCCCGTTCTTGCAATTTTTTTGGGTGTAAAGGAATGGGAATAACGGTTAATTTTTTCGTTTGTTTGTAATAAGAAGTGTTGAGCCAAGCTTCGGCTAACCAATCGCCCATCAATTCTGCTAGTTGAAGGTGTTTGTCATATTTTAAAGACGCGATCGCCTGTTTGAGTTTTCCTTGATATACTCCCCAGACGAACAATGGTAATTTACCTTGCCAAAACTGACAAGGATTATTCAACTGGCAATTTTTTAATTGATTTTGACAACTTACACAAACTATCTCGCCAGTCGAACGTTGGCACAAAGGACAATTTGACTGAAGAAATAACGAGAGAAATTTGTCGAGCATTTGCTAAAAAATAACTTAGAAATAATCGCTCTATTTATCGTTTACTACTCGCTAGTTCTGTTTCTTCCTCAAAAATCGTTAATTCTTTAGGATGATAGCATCCAACTTTAACGCTAATTTCTCGCGCTCCTTCTGCTTGTAAATCTTCAAGATAATCGTTGCGATGATTTTCCGCTTCACGAAACGAATCAAAAGGCCCAAAATAATAAGTACATACTGGAAATTTAGTTTTTATTTCAATCCACCATTGTTGAGAATTGAAATTTTTAAAATAGTAAAAAACTAGAGAACCAACGATGAAGTAAAATCCAATCAAAATCATACCAAGCATTGAAAAGACTCCCGAACGCTCTTTAATATTTTTTCAAGATTTTTTCTAGCAAAACCACTCAACGACTCGATCTTAAGGGGGAATATTATTTTTCTCAAGAGCAAGCCATGCAGTTTTATCAAAAAATAATGACATTTTAGAGTTAAAGATTAAGGGGTAGAATAGCGATCGCGCGGCACTACTCAAGGCTATAAGCTCGCTTAAGTACGTGCGGATATAAGATAATATGTAAAAAAGTTTACCAATTACTTATCAGATTCATGACTTCAGTAAATACCGATAAAACCGACAGCAATAAAGTCCTCGATGCAATGAAACATTTTTCCGAACAGTATGCAAAGCGGACAGGAACGTATTTTTGTAGCGATCTCTCGGTGACAGCAGTCGTGATTGAAGGATTAGCCAAACACAAAGAAGAATTAGGTTCTCCTTTATGTCCCTGTCGTCATTACGAAGATAAAGAAGCTGAGGTAAAAAATAGTTATTGGAACTGTCCCTGCGTGCCAATGCGAGAGCGTAAGGACTGTCATTGTATGTTGTTTATTACGCCAGATAACGAATTCGCAGGCGACCAACAAGACATCGAACTAGACTATATTTTAGAAGTACGCGAAAAAATGGGTTCATAAAAAAATGCTACCACAAGCATTTTGGCAAGGTGTAGAGGAGTTTAATCGACAAGAGTTTTATGCCTGTCACGATACTCTAGAAGCTTTGTGGATGGAATCCACAGAAATCGAAAAAAATTTTTATCAAGGAATTTTGCAAATTGCAGTTGGCTGCTATCACCTGGGAAACTATAACTGGCGTGGGGCAGTCATTTTATTAGGAGAAGGAATTAGACGCTTAAGAGCTTATTTACCCGTTCATCAAGGCATTGATGTAGAAACGTTAATTAGCGAAAGCGATCGCCTCTTAAAAACGCTACAACAGATAGAACCCGAACAGATCTCTCAATTCGTCGATCGCCTAGAAACCTCGTCAGACCCCCAATTATTGCCAAAAATCGTTAGGATTGATGATTAGTTTGGAACTGGGAATTAGCGATCGGTGATTGGGGACTGGTGATTGGGGACTGGTGATTAGGATCTTAATAATTAGTGAAGGGAAGGGGAATATTGATGAACTTGCAATTCATAATTCATAATTCATAATTCATAATTTTTATTATGTTTACCAATAAAAAAAAATATTTATTATTGTTGTGCGGATTGCCGATTATTATGGTTGGCGCGATCGCAACACCGACGAAAATTAGCCAGATCGTAGCACAAACGCCGCGAACGGGAGGCGCAATGACCGTTCGTTCCGATATTCAAGAAGCTAACTCCCAAACAGGCGTGATTACGGCGCGAGGAAACGTACAAATCAATTATCCCGCGAGGAAAATTCAAGCAACTTCTGCCCAAGCACAGTATTTTAGCAGAGAACGTCGTTTGGTACTGAGTGGAAATGTTTATGTCTTGCAAGAAGGTAACAGTATGCGAGCAGAAACAATGACCTATCTAGTAGACGAAGGGCGTTTTATTGCGACTCCACAAGCGAATCAACAGGTAGAATCGATTTACATCGTTTCCGACCCCGAATCCACCAATCAAAATCCCGTATCGGTTCCGCCAGCGCCATCGTTGAATCGACAACCTTGAAAAGTTCAAAACTCATAGTTCAAAATTCAAAAAGAAAAATCACAAAACCCCTTTCTGTATCGCTTCCCCATGTCTAAATTAATTTTGAACTTTGTAAAGACGCGATATATCGCTTTAAACTTTGAACTTTGAACTATTATGACCCTTGTTTTAGAGAACATTCATAAATCCTATGGCAGAAGATTTGTCGTCAACCGAGTCAATATCAGAGTTGAGCCTGGAGAAATTGTAGGATTGCTCGGTCCTAATGGTGCGGGAAAAACAACGACATTCTATATTGCGACGGGTTTAATTAAGCCTAATGAAGGAAGAGTATGGCTCGAACGACAAGATATTACTAATTTGCCAATCGAGTATCGGGCGCGTTTGGGAATTGGCTATCTAACGCAGCAACCGAGCGTGTTTCGTCATCTGAGCGTCCAAGATAATATTAAATTAGCACTAGAACAAACTGGCGTGCCGTTTCGCCAGCAAGCAGCGCGTTTGTACGAATTGATGAAAGAGTTTCGTCTCGAAAGAATATCCCAGACAAAAGGCTTTCAGGTTTCTGGCGGAGAGCGACGACGAACCGAATTAGCGCGAGCGCTAGCAGTGGGATTAGAAGGACCCAAATTTTTGTTGCTAGACGAACCGTTTGCGGGAGTCGATCCCATCGCTGTTTCTGAAATCCAAACAATTATAGCTGGGTTGTGCGATCGCGAGATGGGTATTTTGATTACCGATCATAACGTTCGAGAAACCCTGGCAATCGTCAATCGTGCTTATATTATGCGCGACGGTCAAATTCTTGCATCGGGTAGCGCAGAAGAACTCTACAATAACCCTCAAGTTCGGCAGTATTATTTAGGAGATAACTTTCAAATCTGAGTGACGCATAGAATCGGCGACTAAATGCCAAGTTAAACTTGGATGGAATGACATAATGGCTACGAAAAATGAAGATCGCTCAATCTAGATTCTTTAAAGGAGGAATTCCAGGCGCATCCATCATGGATCGCTATTTACTCGGCGAACTATTCTTGCCTTTCCTCTTCGGCATGGGTTTGTTTACCTCCTTGGGAATATCGATTGGAACGCTATTCGATCTCGTGCGCCGAGTCACGGAATCGGGTTTGCCGATGGATATTGCTATTCAAATCTTATTCCTCAAAACGCCTGCCTTCATTGTTTTAGCCTTTCCGATGGCGATGCTGTTGGCAACATTAATGGCATACAGTCGTCTGTCGAGCGATAGCGAACTCATTGCTTTACGCAGCTTGGGAATAAGCGTCTATCGGCTAGTCATTCCTGCAATCATTCTAAGCTTACTGGTTTCGGGATTAACTTTTTTTATCAGCGATGTTGTTACGCCTGCGGCTAATTATCAAGCGACGGTGACTTTAAAAGAAGCTTTAGATCGACAAGAACCTGCTTTTAGAGATAGAAATATTGTTTACCCAGAATATAAAACCGTCGAGATGCCAGATGGCAGCGAACGAACTATCCTCACGCGATTATTTTATGCCGAAGAATTTAATGGCGAACAAATGTTGAGGTTGACGATTCTCGATCGCTCCCAAGAAGGAATGAATCAGATTGTTAACGCACAATCGGCAACTTGGAATTTTAAAGACAATACCTGGGACTTTTTTTAATGGAACGATTTATCTGATTGATTTTGATGGTTCCTATCGCAATATCGTCCGCTTCAAACATCAAAAATTAGCCCTGCCGAGGGCCCCGCTCGATTTAACCCAACGTCGCAATCATGAAGAAATGAGCCTGGCTCAATCACAAGAATATCTAGAAATTGTCAAACTCAGCGGGAATGAAGAGAAAGTTCGCAAGCTAGAAATTCGCATTCAAGAAAAAATTGCCATTCCTTTTGCTTGCGTTGCCTTTGGATTGGTAGGATCGGCTTTAGGTCTTCGCCCTCAAAATTCTAGCAGAGCGACTAGTTTTGGGGTTTGTGTCGGGTTGATTTTTGCATATTATATGCTGTTGGTTTTTACGCGATCGATGGGGGCTGAAGGGATTTTATCGCCGTTTATGGCCGCTTGGTTGCCTAATTTTTTAGGTCTGGGTGCAGGAGGCTATTTATTATTGCAATCGGCACGATAAGCTGTTAAACATTTAGGCGACCATAAAAGTTGGACGGGAGACTGGGGGACGGGGAGACTGGGAGAGAGTTTTAAGAAGTCTTTCTTCACTCATCAATAGGAAATCTAGATGTGGAACAGCTTAGAAGTAGAGATGCGATCAATCGCATCTCTACTGTTTTTATCTCCTTTGTAAATAATTGACGATTCCGCGAGCGATCGCCTCTGCCATTTGACGCTGATAGCCTGCATCTCTTAATTTGGGGTTATCTTCAACGCCAGTAACATAACCAGTTTCCACCAAAGCTGCTGGCATACTTGTCTTTCTGAGGACATAAAATCTCGCGCGTCTGACTCCGCGATCGCGCACGTTCACAGTCTGCAAGATACTGCGGTGAATGGCATCGGCTAAACTGCGATTGCCATAATAATAGACTTCTAGACCGTTAACATGAGAGCGTCCCCCACCGACTGCATTGGCGTGAATGCTGACAAAAACCGTCGCTCGCGCTCGATTAGCCATGGCGGCGCGTCCTTGCAAGCTGACGAAATAATCGCTGTTGCGGGTCATCATAACGCGCACGCCTTGTTGCTGTAGAGATTGCGTAACACTTTGAGAAATTGATAGTACGACATCTTTTTCTCGCAAGCCACCAATCCCGATCGCGCCGGGGTCTTTGCCGCCGTGTCCGGGGTCGATCACAACTAGCGTATTCGAGCGAGGAGCGACCGAGGAAGGAGGCGTTGAGGGGTAAGGAGCCGGATAAGGGTCGGGAGAGGGGAAAGAAGCTTGAGGCGGCGGCGGAACGGGAATAGTGACAGAATTTGAGTTGGGGTAGTTAGGGTTTGAGGAAGGCAAAGGCGAATTTCTCGGCGGCAAGCTAGCGCTAGACGATCGCAGTGCAGATAATGAGAGTGCTAGGGTGCGATCGCTACTTTGTTCTAGTTCTCCAAATTTAACGCCTAACGCTGGTTTGACGATAATGACGACGGTGTTATCTTCTTCTTGGCGCAGGCGCAATTGATAAATGGGACTCAATCTATCCAACTGCGGCCCGACAAAAGATTCTGATAGTTGAGCGTTGGGAATGCGAATTTCGTAGGTTCCTTCTAAACGATTCCAGTTGCCATTCCCCTTGATATCGCGATCCGAGCGAACGATTAGCTGATTGTTGCTATCCAAATCTGCCGATTCGATGGTTGCTAGTTCGGATTCGGCATCTTCGTCATCTGTGTCGATCGCGATTGGCGATTGCGCGCGATCTACGGAACTCATCCCTCCTTTGGGTAAAAGAATCAATCCGCCGAACCTGCTGTAAAGTGCTTGCCAATCGGGGCTATCTTTGCCGACATTGAGGGTAATTTGAGCATCAGATGATGAGATTTGAGCGAATTCAATATTTTTAATGCCGTAACTGTTGACGGGAAATTGTTGTGAAATCAGACTATCGGGAAGCGTCGCATCATTGAGAGCAACTTCTATTTTTTGGCGATCGCGACTGCGCTCAATTTTAATCTTATTATTGTCCCCATCGCTGTCGAGTCGAACGAATAACCCGTTGCGCGTCACCTGAAAATCGTTCGATTCGAGTTGTTTGGGAGCCGCAGAACTCGAAATTGGTCGATAAGCAGTTTGGGAAGTATCGGGAGGTGGGGTGTCGATACTTTGAGGTAATTCGCTTTCTTGGGGAAATTCGGGGCGGGTTGGTTGGCTGGGAGTTGTATAGGTTACTCGTTCGGGTTCGGGGAGTTCTACCGTCCACTGAGTCGGCGATAAACCTCGAACTCGCACCTGTTGGGGATCGACAGTATAGCCTGGAGCTAGTTCGATTACGATACGAGTCGTTCCTGCGTCGAACTGTCCGACTCGCACGCTTCTGACATGACCGCCATAGGATTGCCTGACGCTAGGACGACCGAGAGTAATGCCTGGAAGGTCGATCGCGACGCGAGAGGGATTGAAGATCAGTTGCGCTCTTGGTTGGACTCGTTCGTCCGTGCTAAAGAGCAGTTTGCTTTGGTTAGTCTCAAACCGCCAGAATAATAATTTTCCTGCTTCGGCCGGAGAGGCAAATAGCAAAAGGCTTATTGTACTTAGTAGTAGCCAGTAAACTTTCACGGTCGTTGCTCCTGTTAAACGGCTGCGGCTTCAATAAACAAAGCTTAACCCCAACGTTTTTACCTATCAAGTCGAAAGGACGTAGATAGAAATAGTCAAGTTTCAACTTTAGCAGGAGAACTGCGATCGAGACAAAAGAGTAACTTGTTTCTCAAAGGCAGTTTCCATTCAATTAACAAAATTTAATTTGACTATGGTTTTGGAGATGTTTCTATGGCTTCTGTCACGCCCTCCACCGCCTGGGCAGCTTCTGAGGGCTTAAAGACTACTCGCAGCAAAGGTGGCGCTAGAAAGGTGGTTGTAATCACCATCATGACGATCGCGGCTTCGGTTGGCTTGGAGAGCGCGCCGCTTGCCGAACCAACGCCGAGGAAAACTAACCCCACTTCGCCCCGTGGAATCATGCCGATTCCAATTGCCAGACGGTTAATGTCAGGTTGACCGAATACTGACCAGCCCGTTACCACTTTACCGATAATTGCTACGGCGATCAAAAAGGTTGCTAGAATTAAACCTTCGCGATTGCTGGGAATGGCTGGATTGAGAACGCTAACATCGGTTTTTGCCCCCACGCAGACAAAGAAGATAGGTACGAAAATATCTGCTACGGGAAGTATTTGCTTTTCGAGTTCTTCGCGCTTTTCCGTCTCAGCCAGCACTAAACCTGCGGCAAACGCTCCTAAGATAGCTTCGAGTTGTATGACTTGGGCGATATAGGAGAGAATATAGGCAAAAATGAGCGAGGTTAATAACAACTGACCGCGAGTTTTGAGGCTATTGACTAAGCCAATAAAAAAGGGAGTTAAAAAACGCCCCAAAAGAATCGCACCGATGAGAAAGACTCCCGCACTAATAATTAGGTAAATAACGTTACCAATTTCGATTTCTCCCGTTTTGACCAAACTGGCAACCACAGCTAAGACGATAATTCCTAAAACATCATCGAGGACGGCCGCGCCAATAATGATTTGACCTTCCGTCGAATTAAGGCGATCGATTTCTGAGAGGACTTTGGCGGTAATCCCGATGCTGGTTGCCGTTAAAGCCGCTCCTGCAAAAACGGCAGGAATGACGGGAAGATGGAATAAGTAAACGAGTCCTCCCGTACCTAAAGCAAAGGGCATTACAACCCCGACTACGGCGACTACTGCGGCTTGCGGCCCAACTCGAATCAATTCTTTGAGGTCGGATTCTAAACCAATTTCAAATAAAAGAATAATGACTCCGAGTTCTGATAGGACAGAAATGACTTCGCTTTGAGCCATAAAGACCGATTGTGCCCCTTCGGGAGTCAAGGCTGAGGTTGCTGTCAAAAACTGCATTAACAGCGAGTCGCCAGCATCTGCACCGCCTTCAGGAAAGACTAATATCTTCAGGGCAGAAACTCCCACTGCTACCCCGCCTAGTAATTCTCCTAAAACGGGAGGCAAGTTGAATCGATAACAAATTTCGCCGCCTAGTTTACTTGTAAAGTAGATGGCAACTAAACTAAGGAGTACGCCAGCAAGCACTAAAGCGCTATCTGCGGATTCGGTTTCTGTCGCGGCTGCCAGAATTGGCAGGTTATCCCAAATATTTGTAGTTAGTATATTCATCCCAATTGTCCAACCATAAGTTGGCAAAATTCGCTTTATCTACTCTACAAGCTTCTTTATTTAATTAGGCGATCGCGTAGACAAGATCCGCTATCTAGTGAGGGCAATGCGGATCTTGTATAAGACGAGGAATTATTCTAATTATCGTTTAGCGATCGCACCTTCCTAAAAGCGATCGCTCTCCATCAAGCTAACCTGCGAAGCACAGTTGACCAATTCAACAGCATATCCATTGCATTAATCCCTTTTATTTCTAGAATTGCGATCGCCAATTGCTAATTTAAAATTGGCGATGGGGAGCGAATCTCCCAATCGCCCAATTGTCACTTAAAAAGTTTCTTTTACTCTTTGGGAGGTGTTGGAGCCGCTAGCTGGCGCTGTCGCCGCGAAACTCGTCTATTACTCGTTCCATTTAGCTCTCGCCGCCGACGAACTGTAGATTGTCTGGCAGTATTCTTCGATACGACTGGTTGTTGCCGTTGTCGTCGAGTTGTTGTTGCTGCTCGATTTCTCGTTGAATTTGTTGCTACGCTACTGCGCCGTACTCGACGAGGGGCGGATGATGACGATCTATTATTGGAATTTGTGGCTACACTAGAGCGACGCGCTGGCCGATTAGTGGTCGCCGTGTTAGACGTGGTAGTTTTTTTGGATGAAGTAGCTACCCTCGATTGTTGCCTGGTAGTTGAAGCGCTCGCGCTGCTTGTTGCCGTCTCCATCTGCCGCCTAGATCTACCCGGTTGCACCGCAGTTGTCTGTTGCCTTCTTTGTTGTGCTTGGCGTTGTTTTGCAATTTCTTGAAGTTGACGGTGGCGATTGGAGCCTTCTATTGCATATTCTGTGCCTATTGTTACTCCTTGTCGTCCGCGCTGAGAGGGTTTTAATTTCCATTCACGCGCTTGTCTTATGGTAGCCTCATCTAAATCGTTATTGCCACTGGAACGAACAACGCGCACGTTAGTGACATTTCCTTGTTCGTCTGTATCGACAGCAACTTCTACTCTACCTTCTACACCATTTCGTCTTGCTTGTTCTGGATAGGCAGCATCGCACTCGCGGCAGGAAGCACGACCATCCCCAGAACCGTTAGAATCCCTGCGGCTACGTCTAATTTCTGTTGGCGGATTGGGCGCGATTGATCGGGTTGCAAAGGTTTCGCGTTTTTTTCGTCCGACGGTTGCAGTATTATCAAAAGCAATACCAGTGTTAGCTTCGTTACCTGTTAGTACTTCTTCTCTAGAAGCTTCGCTAGTTTCTGGACTACTGGTAGAAGGTTGCTCTGAAACAGTATTGTTGGGTGCGGGAGTGGGGTTTGGGGACAACCGAGATACTGAGTTTTCAATTGGTTTATCGGCAATAGTTGTTTTCCTTGGTTCTTCCCGGACTGGTTGTCGTGGAGAAATAACCTCTTGCTTTTCAATTTCTTTTTTAACTGGCTGAGTCTTTTCGATTTTTTCTTCGGGCAATTTTGGGGTTTCTTGCGTCTGAGGTTCGATAAAAGTAATTTCAATCGGTTTATCTTCTTCTATTTGTGGCGTTAAAAATAAAAGATTACTAAGCCCAAAAGCTAGCATTCCGATATGTACGGTCAGTGAACCAATGAGACTGACAGCCAAAAAAGACTTTACCGATTGGATTTCTTTCTCTCGCTGCTCTGTGGCGGTATTAGAAAAATTCATAGCTAGTTGCTATTAGTTAGCAGTAACTAGACCAGGCTAAAACGTTTAGATAAGAAAGTCAAGTTGAAAAAGTTACAACTTGCTAGAGTAGCGCCTATCAAAAAAAACATAGTTTTCTGGGGGTTCGATTTCTGCATTACTAATTTTCGATAGCTAGATAAAGATTTACAAGCCTTAAGCTGTCGCGTATTTAAACGACGTTAACAGAATTACCTTTGTTTTTTAACTTACGAGGCCATTTAATTGTTAATTCTCCTTCATTTAACAGTCGATGCAATAAGAATTCTAACTCTTCAATTGAAGTAAAAAGTCGATTAGCAATATACTCTTTGCTTGAATGCCATACTAATTCAATCAAGTTATAATCAGGACTATATTCAGGCAAAAACTCTAAGTGTATGTTCGGCATCTCTTCTTCTATCTTCTTGAAGATCTCTTCTTTTTTATGAAAGCTAGCATTGTCTAAAATGATTACTATTTTAGCTCCCTTTTCTCTAAAGTCTTTGACCTCATTTCCCGCTTCTACCCATTCTTTAATGAGTTCTTGGTAAAAGCATTTCATGACCTGATAAAAATTCTCTGCGTCTCCTTTTTTAATAAATTCTACCCATCTCTTTTTATCTGAATATCTTAATCCACCCATCACATTTACTCAACATTTTCTTCTATCTCCTATAACCTTTCTTCGGGTTCCCTTAAGACACCAGTTTTTTCTTCTAATCACTCTTAAACTGAATCCAGACTCATCCCAAAACCATACCTGTAAATGCTCTGGATTTTTTTGAGTAATCCTCAAATATTCTTTTAGTTTCTTTTTAAATGCTTTTCTTTTTTCGATATCCCATTTCTCCTCTAGGCTAGATTTAGCCCAGAGGTAGACGTACTTTTTTCTTGATAATATCCTTCTTATTTGCGAACTACTCAAAGTAATTCCTGTTTCTTTCTCAAGGTAAGTTGCCAGTCTATTTGCTGTCCATCTACCGAACTCATATCCCATTTCTTCAGGATTTTTTTCGATTGTTTTCAATAGTATCTGGATATATTCTTCTGTGGCTTTTATGTGATTGCCTTTCATTCTTTTATCTTTCAGGGTTTCCAGATTTTCGGCATCTCCGTGAACGCACCAATAGGATACTTTTTTGGTGCCACACCCCAAAAAATTTGCTATCTCTGCTTGAGTTTTTCCATCATTCAACAATAATAATACTAAAATTCTTTCTCTGATTTCTGAGTTTTCTTCTTCTTTTAAAGCTTTTTGCAATTTTTCTTTCTGCTCTGGCTTGAGATAATTCTTAGCTGGCATCTTGATTTATAATCTTTTTATTTGGATTTACATTATACGTCATTTGAATGCTGAACAGCTTATTATTTGGAGTTTATTTTCCTTTACTAATTTTTGTCGAACTTGCCATAGCAGTCTGGCAAAATGGAGGTAGCTTATCGTGGGATATTTCAATTCTTTTAGCCATTCACCAAATAGCCCAAACGCGACTCGATAGTTTTGCTGCTATGCTGACTGAGTTGGGGACATCTTGGGGTGTAGTTCCAGTGACAGCAATTATCGCGTTAATACTATTGTTGTTGAGACAGTGGCTACAGAGTCTTTATTTGCTGACTACCGTACTAGGAGGCTACGCCATTAGCGTCACTGTTAAGACCTTACTGCATCGAGCGCGTCCTAGTTTGTGGGAATTATCTTATCCCCTACCTTCAGATTATGCCTTTCCGAGCGGTCATGCCATGTCGAGTATGACTTTAGTGGTAGCTTTAATTGTTCTCTCGTGGGGAAGCCGTTGGAGTGCTTCGATCTCAATCTTTGGGACAATATTTGCAGTGGCGATTGGTTGGACGCGGATGTATTTAGGCGTTCATTTTCCTAGCGATGTTTTAGGCGGATGGATGCTGGCGATCGCGTGGGGAATAGGAGTTAGCTTATTATTAGGAATGAATTTTAGCCAAAAGAATTTGGATACTACAAACAAAATTTGAACAAAACAGTTTGCTTTAATTTTGTCCGGCTACTGTCAACGAGCGATTATTCAACCGTAACACTTTTGGCGAGGTTGCGCGGTTGATCGACATCTAAACCGCGTCGTGCAGCAATATGATAAGCCAATAGTTGTAAAGGAATTACAGCTAAGATTGGAGACAATAATTCATCGACTGCTGGGATAGCTAATAAATCGTCAAAAACCGAGTTTGCTTGCAAGTCAGTCATTGCCGTTACCCCCATCAATCGGGCATCGCGAGCTTTAGCCTCTTGGGCATTGGAGAGAACTTTTTCATAGACGCTGCCTGGAGTTGCGATCGCGACAACTGGTACTTTAGAATCTAGTAGCGCGATGGGGCCGTGTTTCATCTCTCCTGCTGGGTAGCCTTCTGCATGGATGTAACTGATTTCTTTGAGTTTAAGCGCCCCTTCTAAAGCAATGGGGAAGTTAATTCCTCGTCCGATAAAGATAAAGTCTTGCGTTTCGGCAAAGTCGTGGGCGAGTTCTTCAATTAAAGGATCTTGCTTCTCCAAAAGGGTTTCTATCTGTCCTGGTAATTGGCGCAATCCTTCAATAATCGACTCAAATTTTTCTAGGGAGAGCGTTTGACGGTGATAGGCTAGATCGAGTGCCAGGAAATAGAATCCCATCAATTGCGCGACAAAGCTTTTGGTTGCCGCTACGCCGATTTCTATGCCTGCTTGGGTGTTAATAATGCGATCGACCATTCTAGCGAGGGTACTTTCAGGACGATTGGTAATACCGAGAATTTTGGGGGCATATTTGGCATCTAACCCAGAGCGACGCTGTTTTTCGGCTTCTAGGGCAGCTAGGGTATCTGCGGTTTCTCCCGACTGGGTAACGCCGATGGTGAGGGTATTGGCTATAATTGGAGTCGGTGCGTAGCGAAATTCTGAGGCATATTGTACGAAAGTAGGGATACCTGCTAGCTGTTCGATCAGGTATTTACCCACTAAACTAGCGTGCCAACTCGTACCGCAAGCCAGGATTTGGATGTGTTCGAGATTGTTATAAAATTCTGGGGGAATGCCTAAATTAATCGGACTGTAATCTGGATTGTTTTGTGCGTGCCACTCAGGATTGAGATAGGTTTCTAGACAAGTGCGAACCACCCCAGGTTGTTCGTGAATTTCCTTGAGCATGAAGTGGCGAAAGCCCTGTTTCTCTACCGTTGTGGAAGTCCAATCGAGAAGGTGGGGCATTTTTTTGAGGCGCTTGCCTGCAAAGTCATAGACTTCTATTCCCAAGGGTGTAAGTCGGGCGATTTCTCCATTATCGAGGGGTAATACAGCGCGGGTATGAGCGACTAAGGCAGTAGCATCGGAGGCACAGAAAAATTCTCCTTGCCCGAATCCTACTATTAAGGGGGCTTGTTGGCGAGCAACGATTAATTCGTCGGGATAATCCGAAGATAAAACCGCGATCGCAAATGCTCCTTCTAGTCGATTTACTGCTTGTTGAACGGCTTTTAAAAAGGGACTTGGATGGCTTAAATCTTCTTCTATTTTCTCTGGTAACAACTCGGCAATTAGATGGGGAATGACTTCGGTATCGGTTTGAGAAACAAATTCATGCCCTTTGCTTTTGAGTTCTTCGCGTAACTCTTGATAGTTTTCAACAATTCCATTTTGAACGACGGCAACTCGTCCATCTGTATCCATGTGCGGATGGGCATTGTGTTCTTCTGGTTTGCCATGAGTTGCCCAGCGAGTATGTCCGATACCGATGCGAGCGGGATTGACTTCTCTAGCTACTTTTTCGCGTAAATTATAAAGTTTTCCCTTGGCACGAGTACAGTGAAGCTTTCCTTCTATTACTGTGGCGACTCCAGCAGAATCATAACCTCGATATTCGAGCCTTTCTAACCCTTCTAATAAGATATCTACTGCAACTTGAGTGCCAATGTAACCAACAATACCGCACATGAGTTTTATTTATTAATGTATGGATAATTAGTTGTTAGCTACCAGTGTAGCTGTTTGCTTTTGGATGTCAACGACCGAAAAATTTACCTTTTAGTTTCCTCTCGCTAAACTTGGTAAAGGGAATTAGGAAATAGTACAAAACAAGACAGCGATCGCATTAGCATCTCATTTACGAAGAAAAAAGCCTGCTAAAATCTATAAACTTTTATCGTCAGTGGCACTAAAGCTTACCTGCAAAAAATATGAACACATTTCGATACTATAAACTTAACCTTTTAATTTCCTAGAAATTATTGGTTTCAGAAGGCGATCCTCCCGCACCAGGTTGATTGAGAAAAAGATTTCCGGCAGAATCGTTTTGATAAATACAATCAATTTTGGGTCTGCTTTCAAGAACCCCTGTAAATCCAAAGGTATTCATCCGATTTTTACACTCGTTCACTTGCTGGGAGGTAACTGCTTTTCGCTGTTCTAGGATAGCCCAGTTATTGCGGCGCAAAACGCATCCCGGTTGCATCGTGGGTTGAGTGACGTAGACGCTAAATGGACTTAAAGTGACGAAAACGCGCATATCTGTCACCATAGCGCTTGCCCCATATTGTACGCATAGTTCGGGGTTAGGGGCACTGCGATCGATAAAGTCGCGAGAAGCAACGTTTTCGGGATTAACCGTTGTTGTCGAACTCAACCCGATACCTACGCCGATTCCTAAAACAAAGATACCGCCGATCAGGGCTACTAAAGCATAGTTGAGCTTTTTTAAGAATCCACCAGATTCGGAGGCTTCTGAGGCTGAGTAACGAGAAGATGAAGAGCGTGAAGGCGGAGAATAGCGAGGTCTACGTGCCATAAATTTACAAGACTTGGTAACATTTCTATCCTAACAAGTCTCTCTCATTCAAAACCATCTTGAACTTGTCCGATCGCGCCGATCGCATATGATATGATAGCCCCTAATGTTTGTCTTTATTCCCAACTTAAAAAGATTATTTTGCTCTTTTATTTTTAGATTTTATGGAAGCAATAATAGGTTCTAAAATTTTTCTGACGCTCAGTGTTGTTGTTGCTGCTTTAATTGCTTTTATTTTTGAATGGTTTCCCGTTGATATTACTGCTCTGATTATTGCAGTTATTCTCATTGTTTTAGGGTTAGTTACCCCCGATGAGGGCATTTCTGGTTTTAGTAATTCTGCTACCGTTACGGTTATGGCAATGTTTATTCTTAGTGCCGGAATTACGCGGACGGGAATCGTTCAAACGGTTCGAGATTGGCTGATTAGGTGGGGCGGAAAAAATCCAACGCGACAAATCTTTGTTATGGGTTCGATTGTCGGCCCAATTACTGCTTTTATTAATAATACGGCAGTCGTAGCAATTTTTCTTCCTATCGTAGAAGAGTGGTGCAAGCAAACTAAAACTTCGGTTTCTAAACTATTAATTCCTTTATCGTTTGCTACCGTTTTAGGGGGGATGATCACCGTTATTGGTACGTCTACTAATGTTTTAGCTAGCGGTCTTTCCAAGCAATTAGGATATGGAGAGTTTAGTTTATTTCAATTTACGGCTTTAGGAATTATTACTTTTGTAATTGGCTTAGCTTATTTAGCACTTTTTGGTCCAAAACTATTACCCGATCGCAGACCTTCAACTGATAAGAACTCCGTTGGCGAAGATTACGGGCTTAAAGATTATGTCAGTGAAATTGTTATTCCCCCTAATTCTAGTCTCATCGGACAAACATTAAGAAAAACAGGAATTCAGCGTAAATTTGATATATCTATTCTAGAAATTATTCATAATAGCAATCATTTTCCTCAACCTTTAGCTGATAAAACTTTATCGGCTGGAGATATTTTATTAGTAAGAGGAAGTCGAGAAGAGTTACTCAAACTTAGAGACGAAAAAGGGATTGAGATTTTAGCAGATGTAAAATTTGGCGCTCCTTCTTTAACTGAAGAATTGACGACAGGTGAAGAAAAAATTGCAGAAGTTTTAATTCTTTCTAATTCCCGATTAATTAGTTCTACTCTCAAAGATTTACGGTTTAGACAGCGTTATAATGCTACCGTTATTGCTATTCGTCGTGGAGAAGAACTGATTCGAGAGAGATTGGGAAAAATTCCTTTAAAATTTGGCGATTTGCTATTAGTCCAAGGCCCTAAAGAAAGTTTTATTGGATTGCAAACTACGCGAGAACTTTTAGTATTAGAAGAACGAGAAGTTGAAAACCTCAGACAAAGCAAAGCTTGGATTGCTTTAGCCATTATTTTAGGCGTTATTGTTGTTGCGGCTTTTGATTGGTTGCCTATTTTAGTGACAGCTTTGGTTGGCGTTATTTTAATGATAGTAACGGGTTGTCTCAAACCAGGCGAAATTTATGGGGCTGTTCGTTGGGATGTAATATTTTTATTAGCCGGTTTAATTCCTTTAGGAATTGCGATGGATAACTCCGGTGCGACAGAGTGGTTAGCCGATCGCTTAGTTGGTTTGGGCGGACATTTGTCGGGTTATTGGATTCTTTTATTTTTCTATCTTACTACTTCGGTAGTAACAGAAATTCTCTCCAATAATGCCTCAGTTGTTCTCATGTTACCGATCGCGGTTAAAGTTGCAGAAGCACTCGATCTCAACGCGCTTGCTTTTATGTTCTGCGTCACCTTTGCTGCTTCTAATAGTTATATGACTCCCATTGGCTATCAAACTAATACGATGGTTTATGGCCCTGGCGGTTACAAATTTCTTGATTTTACCCGCATTGGAGCGCCTCTCAACATCATTTTATCGATTATTACGCCTTTGCTAATTATTTGGTTATATGGAATTCAAACTAGCACTTCTGGTTGATAGCGAATGCCAGCTTGTTTGAGACGGCGTAAAGCTTCTCCCAAGCGATCGCACTCGGCAATTAAACTAATCCTAACGTACCCTTCGCCGCCTTCTCCAAAGGCATTGCCAGGCGTGACGACTACCCCCGTTTTCTCTAAAACATCCAGCGCGAAATCAGTAGAATTACTCCCTACCGGACAAGGAATCCAAAGATACATGGTGGCTTTTGAAGGGGGAATCTTCCAACCCAATTCGGCAAATCCTTGAATCAGAAAATCTCGGCGATCGCGATAGCGGTCTTGAACTTGTTTAATATAAATATCCGGTAACTGCAACGCGGTTTCGGCGGCGCTTTGAATAGCGGCAAAAATCCCATAATCTAAGTTGGTTTTTAGGGTGCGCAATCCTTGGATAATATCGGAATTCCCAACCACAAACCCCACTCGCCAGCCTGCCATATTATAAGTTTTTGACAGCGTGTGAAATTCAACGCCAATTTCTTTTGCACCAGAAATTTCTAACAAACTCGTCGGTTGATAGCCATCAAAGGCTAATTCTGCATAACAAAGGTCGTGAACGAGCATAATCTCGTAATGACGAGCAAAAGCTACAATTTCCTCATAAAATTCCCTCGGAGCCGTTGCCGTAGTTGGATTGCTCGGATAATTAAAATACAAGATTTTTGCTTGTCGTGCGACTTCCTCTGGAATTGCAGACAAATCGATCAACCAGTCTTGTTCGGCTTTGAGAATTAATGGATATATCTTACCGCCAGCAATTAGAGGGCCGCGAAAATGAGGCGGATAGGAAGGACTGGGAACGAGAACTACATCTCCTGGATTAATATAAGCAAGGGCAAGATGAGTCAATCCTTCCTTCGATCCTAATAATGGCAGTGCTTCGCTGTCGGAATTCAAATCGACGTTGTAGCAACGCTTATACCAATTGGTAATCGCGCGACGAAAACTCGCCGTTCCCTCAAAAGGAGGATAGCCGTGGTTTTGACTGACCGAAAGCGCTTCAACCGCAGCCTTAATGACTGGCTCAGGCGCAGATCCATCGGGATTTCCCATCCCTAAATCTATCAAATCGATTCCTTGTTCTCTCGCTCGCGCTTTGAGTTCGTCAAGACGAGCAAAAACGTAGGTGGGTAAAGCTTTTAAGCGTTCGGCACGGCTAATCCAATTTACACTCATTGCGACGGATTAATAGAAACGGAAATGCACATAAACAATTATTGTCGCATTCAAACGTTCTTCTTAACCAGTCAATCTTATTTTTTACCACCATAGGCTGATGACTCAAAAGCGGAAATCCTAATTTTTCTCGCTGTTGAACGTATAATTGGGCTACTTGTCTGGCCAATTGACGAATTCTGCCGATGTAGCGGGTTCTTTCTGCTACAGCGATTACACCTCTGGCATCCAACAAATTAAAGGCGTGAGAGCATTTTAAAACAAAATCGAGACTCGGCATGACCAACTCGCGATCGATTAGTTGTTTTGCTTCTTGTTCGTAAAGATTAAACAAATTAAACAGCAAATCAGGATTTGATGCCTCAAAGTTATAGGTACACTGTTCTATTTCTGCTTGTAGAAAGATATCTCCATAACTAATTTTGTCGTTCCAACGAATTTTAGTAATGGCATCTACATCCTGGAGATACATCGCCAATCTCTCCAAACCGTAAGTAATTTCAATCGAAACCGGACGACAATCAATCCCGCCGCATTGCTGGAAATAGGTAAACTGGGTAATTTCCATGCCATCGAGCCAAACTTCCCAGCCAGTCCCCCAAGCGCCAACAGCTGCATCCTCCCAATTGTCCTCCACAAAACGAATATCGTGGTCTTCGGGATGAATGCCTAATGCTCTGAGGGAATCTAGATAAATTTCTTGGATATTATTGGGGGAAGGTTTGATCAGGACTTGGTACTGATAGTAATGCTGAAAGCGGTTAGGATTTTCGCCGTAACGTCCGTCTGTTGGTCTTCGACACGGTTCGATATAAGCGACCGACCAAGGTTCGGGGCCTAATGCTCTTAAAAATGTATGGGGATTTTTAGTACCCGCTCCCTTTTCTATATCATAGGGTTGAACGATTAAACATCCGCGATCGCTCCAGAACTGATTTAAGGTAACGACAATTGACTGAAAATTGATAGACACTTTTTTTACTCGATTTTATTTATATTCGATCTTTTAGATCTTAATTCTTTATAACTCTCAAAAGATAAATACTAACTTAAGTTGCCAACTTTTAGGTTGAATACGAAGAATCTCGATTTGTCGGATAAACTCTCGAAAATAAAAACGTCGTTCTGTTTCGGATAAATCCAACCAAAATTGAGGAAAAGAAACAGCTTGAGCAATAATTTTTAAATCTCCAGGCGGTAAGCGATCGCGTTGTTCGTTCAATCGAGCAATTTCGTTTTGTAGTTTATAACGTCGTAATTGTGCCGTCTCTTCATCCAAAATTCCTTGTTCTATTAATGTCGATAATTGTTCGATAATTGCTTGTTTATTTTCTAACTCCAACTTCAGATTTTCTTTTATTTTATTTAAGTCGGGTAAATTTAGTTGCGCGACTGTCCGGGGTAAATCTTCACAAATGCGATCGATTGTCTTTTCTAAAACATCTTGATAAGAAATCGCAGAACATTTAGGATTGAGAGGGCAAGACATCGGACGTAGATAAAGATATTGTTGTTTTTTCCCTCTGGTAGTGACGCGAGTAATTGTCATCGGAGATTGACATTGTTCGCAGATAACTAAACCTGCCAAAGAACGCGGGGCGCTGGCAGTACGAGAAGGTAAATTTCCGTTGCGACGTAGCAAGCGATCGATTTGAGCGGCTTCTTCTCTCGATAAAATGGGAATGTGAGTATCGGGAATAATCTCGTTGTTTTGATAGGCAAGATCGCCGCGATAAACGGGATTAGTTAACCAATTTTTTCCAGTAGAAACTGATATTTTTTTGCCATATCTTTTTTCTAAATAGCGAACCGCACCGCGCAAAGAACCAAATAGTAAAAAACGCTCGAAAAACTCTTTAACGACTGGCGCGGTACTGCGATCGACAATATAGCGATCTTTTCCGCGACGGTATCCATAGGGCGCTTTTCCAGGTGGCGGCAAAGCTTTGAGTCTATTGCGAGCGTGTCCTTGTTTTAGACGGCGACGGCGTTTAAAAGATTCTATTTCTTGGAATATTTTAGTTAAATTATCTCGAATATCTTTAGGATTATTAGCTTTGAATTGAGAAGATCGGTAATCTTGTTCGGTAGCGATAATTTCTATCTCCAGTAGTTCGAGTTGAGTCATGCGATCGCAAACTTCTTCAAGAGAATCTCCCAGTTCTTCTAAGCGACGAATTAATAAGCAATCTGGTTCAGAAGTTTGACAGTCTTTTAATAATTGTAATAACTGTTGGCGCTTTCCTAAATCTTGATAAAATTTAGCGATTTCTTGTTGCCAAATCGATATATCTGGCGCAGATTCTAGAAGCGGATCGCTATAAGAATAAGCGATAATTTTCATTTAAATTAAATAGAAAAGTTGTATTATTATTACTATGCTAACGACAAAGCTATGGGAAAGGAAGGTTCAAGTTTCTATGATAATGAGGTAGTTTTTGCTACCTATATGCGTCATCGTCAGCGTTTGGATACGCCTAATGATACTCTCGAAAAGCCAGTCATTTTAGATCTCGTTGGCGCGATCGCCGACAAACATATCCTCGATCTTGGCTGTGGCGATGCCGCAATTGGGCGAGAATTTCTTCGCAACGGGGCAGCAAGATATATTGGGATAGAAGGTTCGCAAAAGATGGTCGCTCTTGCTAACCAGACGCTTGTTGGCACATCAGGTCAAGTAATTTGGCAAAAAATTGATGATTGGAAATCTCAACCTAACGCATTCGATCTGGTACTGGCACGGCTTTCGCTTCATTATATTGCCGACCTCGCACCAATTTTTCTTAACGTCTTCCAAACGCTCGTTTCTGGGGGACAATTTGTCTTTTCAGTAGAGCATCCTATCATTACATCGTGCGATCGCGGTTGGAATGCCGGAACGCCTCGTCAGGATTGGGTTGTTGATGACTATTTCTCTACTGGATTGCGGGTTACTAACTGGCTAGGCAGCACCGTACAAAAATATCATCGCACTCTGGAAGACTATTTTTATCTGCTCCAGGACGCAGGTTTTCAGGTTGAGGATTTGCGTGAAGCGCGTCCGCAACAGGACAACTTTAACGACGCGCAAACCTACGAAAGACGCAAGCGAATTCCACTCTTCCTTATCCTTGCTGCGCGCAAGGCCTAAATAATAGCGTAATTACGCAGGCTCGATAAACGCGATCGCCCTTGTTCGAGAAGAGAACGAAAAGCAAGCGACTAAATTTTGTAGAATAAAAGTTTAAGCTCGTGTTAATCTGCTATACGATTAGACGTTAAATCTGAATTCCGAACGTAAATTTATTTATGGAAACTCAACATCTCTCGCAAAAAACTAGCGCCGATCGCGCCTCGGAATTCAGACTCGATCGAACGGCATGTGGTTGGCCGGGTTTAATCGAAGCTTATCGTCCCTATCTTCCCGTAAGCGAAGCTACCCCCGTTGTAACCTTGCTCGAAGGCAATACCCCGCTTATTCCCGCTCCCTATATTTCGCAACTGATCGGTCGCGGGGTCAAGGTTTACGTCAAATATGATGGTTTAAACCCTACAGGAAGCTTCAAAGATAGGGGAATGACCATGGCAATTTCTAAAGCCAAGGAAGCTGGCGCACAAGCCGTTATTTGTGCTAGTACGGGCAATACTTCCGCCGCCGCCGCCGCCTATGCACGACGCGCGGGGATGCGAGCCTTTGTGATAATTCCCGATGGCTATGTGGCGATGGGAAAATTGGCGCAAGCCTTGGTATATGGGGCAGAAGTCATTGCTATTAACGGTAATTTTGACGATGCTTTAAAAATTGTCCGAGAATTATCAGAAACTTATCCGGTTACGCTAGTCAATTCGGTCAATCCTTATCGCTTAGAAGGGCAGAAAACAGCCGCATTTGAAATAGTAGACGTGTTGGGAAATGCCCCTGATTGGCTGTGCATTCCGGTAGGGAATGCAGGTAATATTAGCGCCTATTGGATGGGATTTTGTCAGTATCGCCAAGAGGAAAAATGCGATCGCTGCCAAAAATGATGGGATTCCAAGCAGCAGGCGCAGCACCTTTTATTAAGGGACAACCTATCTTGCATCCAGAAACCATCGCGACTGCTATTCGTATCGGCAATCCGGCGAATTGGGAAAAAGCGTTAGGCGCTAAAGATGCGAGTCAAGGAGAATTTAATGCCGTTACCGATGATGAGATTCTAGAGGCATATCGGATCTTAGGCGCTCATGAAGGCGTTTTCTGCGAGCCTGCTTCGGCGGCTTCTGTGGCGGGTTTGTTGCAAGTGCGCGATCGCGTTCCTTCTGGTGCAACAGTGGTTTGCGTCCTAACGGGAAATGGACTCAAAGACCCCGATTGTGCGATTAAAAATAGCAATAACGCCCTCAAAGCAGGAATTGCGCCCGATTTTATTGAAGTTGCTAAAGTAATGGGGTTTTAACAGTTTGATTTTGTAGAGACGTGTGGCGTGCTTTCCACCTGTGATTCAACTGAAAATTGCTATTAATTGAGGCATTGGTGAATTAAAGTAGGATTTTGCTAGCGATTGCGATCGCTAAGAACAACAGATTTTTCTACATAAGGAAATCGTTACTATTAAAACATGAGTCTGAATCTCAAACCGCTACAGAAGAGATCGCAAACCCTAACAAAAACCCTGCAATAGTAGAATAAGAAACCGAACTGCCTCCTAAATCATAAGCTTCGGGCATCATGGTACTCGATAGCATCGCTAAAATTGCACCGCCAGCTAATGCCTCGGCAATTGCGATAACAACATCAGAAACGTTATTTTGTAAAAGATACCCCGCGATCGCAGTAAATCCGCTCAAAGCCACTACACCTATCCAAAGCGCAAGTATCTGAAACTTAGAAGTGCCCGCCTGTCGCATTCCCGCCGCACTAGAAAGCGCTTCGGGAAAGTTGGAAATAAACACCGCTATCAAAAACGACCAACCAATTTGATTATTTCCTGCATTCATGCCTATAGTAGTCGCTTCGGGGATATTATCGAGTAACGTCCCGACAAGGATGGCAACTGGGGCAGACTTTTTCACTAATCCTTCAATCGTAATCGGATCTTGCAAGGCGCGATCGAGTTCTACCTGTTCCATCAATTGTTTGCGCCAGCGTTCTAAATTGCGTTCGGCTGCTACTTGCAACTCGACGGAGTTACGCAGACGACGGGCGAGAGTGCGGCTAAGCGCCCAAGCAAGATGGGGAGAATGCGTTAATATTTCCCCAAAATTGTCGCGATCGAGCTTATATAACTCCATTGGCGTAATAGCAATCACGGTTGCAGATCGCGGCTCTCCTGTCAAGAGAGACATTTCTCCAAAAATTTCGCCTGCTCCTAACGTTGTTAAAACCGTTCGTCCTTTGCGGACTTCTGCCTCTCCTGATACGATCGCATAAAAGAAATCCCCAGGATCGCCTTCTTGACATAATATATCGCCTGGTTTAGCGCGAGTAGGTTTGAGCAGGGTAGCTAAGGCTTCTTTTTCCGATTCAGGGAGATACTGCATTATCTCGACGTGAGAAATGCGCCTCAAAACATCGGTTTCTTCTGCATGATGTTCGAGGAGATAGCGACGACTAGAAGCTGGATTGCGCAAAAAACCGCCATGTTCGTCAATATAATGGCTTAAATAGGTAAATAAAACGCCTCCCAAAGCAAATCCAATTGCTAAGGGGAGAAATCCTTCTTTTTCATAAACTTTGGGCGTAATTTCAAATGCGATCGCAGCAATTAACGTTCCACTACCAAACGCCATAATCGCCGCTGAAAATGCCTGCTTGGGTTGCCAAACGACTCCGACATAGGCTCCAATTGCCAGACTAGAAGCCCCTAATACGCCTTGTACGAATGCCGCGATCGCCATAGGATTACTAAAGCCGAGATCGAACGCTTGCAGGCACGTTCATAATACAAAGATATATCAAAAAATGATGACAATAAATCTTTTATCTTTGTAACGGTTATTATAGTTGTGCGATCGCGATTTTATAGTTGGATTAAGCAAATTTTGTTCCCCAAACTTAAAGAGATTTAGGAAACAAATTTGTAACGTCTGTTTTATTTAAAATTGCTAGGTTGAAGGAAGTCTACTTATCAAGTTAGCGCATAGTAGGAAGATCGCTAGCGTGAGGCGAGGAGTTACTGGGAACGTGTTCTTCTGCCGTACTAGGAGCCTCTCCTCCAGCAGCATTTGGCCCTTTTCCTTCTGCTGCATTACGAGCTTCTTCTAATCCTATCGAGGGGTCGGAATCAATTTCTGCTGCTCTTGCTCCAGCATTTTGAGAAACGTCTTGTTCTTCACTTTGTTGAGGGGAATTGCTTTTTTCTTGGGTCATTTTTCTATCCTCTTTAACTACAATTTTTTGTCATTGCTATTTGCCGACAAGACTTGCATACAGATCGTTTTTTTAAATAATCTTCAGTTGTCTGAAATGAAACTAAATGTATTGCAGTGTCGGAAAGCCAATTAACTTTTTATTTATGCTAAAAGGCAAGCAGTTCTTTGTCTTCTGCCTAATAGAAGAGATATAAGCAATCCTAAACGATTTGCGATCGGTATAATAAAATGGGTTATTTAAGGCTAGACTTTAAACTAGGCAAGCAATAAAGTGTTTCTACTCTCCATTAGGAGAAAATAATTAAATAGAAGCCGTTAGCTAGCGCTAACGCATCATACAAAAATTAGCCGTTAAGCGAAACGAATGAAACGGTAAAAGGAGGTTTTTATGTCCCCAGAGCATATCCAAACAATGATTTCTGCTTATTTCAATGCTCTGTCCGCTATGAATTCTAAAGGTTGGGTAGAAAATTTTACGAAGATGCGGTGATTGACGACCCGGTGGGCAATCCACCTAATAAGGCACTCGAAACAGCCGACCAGTTTTTTGGTCTACTCAAAATGGCTTTTGAGCGGCTGGAACTAACTCAAGACCATGTGTTTATCGCAGGCAACAATGCAGCGGTGAAATGGACGATGCGGGATTGGGGCAAAAAAGGCAAACAGGCGATTGGAGAAGGCATTAGCACTTTTGAGTTGGATGAGTCGGGTAAAATTCAACAGGTGTCGTCTTACTGGGATGATGCTGCAATGATGCGGCAACTTCGCGATTAACCTCGCTATTAATTGGAGATACTAAACGTTGTTTGAATTATGTCATTAACAAATTTAATTATCATCCACAATCCATTCCGAACTGCGATCGCCCAAATCTAGAGGAATGCTTACTGCTTTACCAAGTCGAGGACGTTCGCGAGTTTTGTGAATATAGGCTACAACTTGCTCCACACCGCCCCAAGCATTGAGATATCCAGCCACTGCGTTAAGATGTTCTAGATATTCTTGCTCTGATAGGGGAAAAGATGCCTGTTCTAAATACTTCCACATAACTTGGACAAAAATTCTGCCCTTAATCCGTCGTAGTTGGATGTCGTAAGAATATCCCCACTTATCGATCAATAGTTGCTGGAGTTCTTTTCCTATCATCGTTCATCGCACTGTTCGATCGCGCCCTTTTTCTTTAGCTCTCTTCAATCTTAAGGTAGCGCGAGTAATTTTTGCTACCAAAGTTTTTTCCAATAAAAAATTCAGCACAAAATGCTGAATTGATTAGTAAGAGGAAACCTTGTTAAGTTTTTCTTGGTGATGTGAAATTTCACAACTGCATTTACTTATTTTGTATTGGCGATGCTTGATTACTTATTAAAGTCTACAGCAATTGATAAAAGGAAAATATTTATTCAATTGTTTTTGTTCGTAATTTTGATTGAATTGATAATGCAGATTAGATAATTCAATACTGATAAGTGCAGTCAAGACGATCGCAATAATATAGTTACCAATTAATAAAGTATTTTCACGTTTTGATAACATTATCAAATCCCCTAGCTTTCCTCTAACTTCAGATTAATCGCGTGACGATTGAATGTCAGTCCTATCAAAAAGGGAATTGAAAAAGTACAAAAGTGGAAAATAGTAGAAATTAATAGAAGCTAGCTCATCAATTATTAGTTAACAGTATTTTCAAAATGTTATAACCATTACTTCTATTGCTATATTTCCAAACAAAAACGATCGCTAAATTTAGCGATCGTTTGCTTAACCAAGAAATACTTAGTTAGTTGCTAGTTTGGCGTTACTTTGTTTCCGAGAACTCAGCATCGATAACATCATCGCCGCTGCTGCCAGTCGAAGAACCAGCACTAGAACCGCCGCCTGTACTACCGTCACCGCCGTAGCCGCCACCATCAGCACCAGGTGCGCCGCCACCAGCTTGCTGATAAACGCTCGTACCGATGCTATAAAGAACTTGCTGTAGTTCGGGCATCACAGTTTTGATCTTGTCGTCGTTGTCTTGCTCGACTGCTTCTCTGAGATCCTTGATTAAACCTTCTGCTTTGCTCTTATCTGCCGCAGAGATTTTATCTTCGAGTTCTTTGATTTGCTTGTCAGCTTGGTAAACCAACGAGTCTGCTTGGTTCTTGCGATCGATTTTCTCTCTTCGCTCCTTATCTGCTGCCGCATTTGCTTCGGCTTCTTTAACCATGCGATCGACTTCGTTATCGGGTAGGGTAGAAGCACCCGTAATGCTGATTGATTGTTCTTTACCCGTTCCGCGATCCTTAGCCATGACGTTTAGAATACCGTTGGCATCGATATCAAAGGTTACTTCGATTTGAGGAATGCCTCTGGGTGCGGGAGGAATGCCGTCGAGACGGAAAGTTCCCAAACTCTTGTTATCTCTTGACATTTCACGTTCCCCTTGGAGAACGTGAATTTCTACGTTAGTTTGTCCGTCAACCGCAGTCGAGAAAACTTCTGACTTCTTGGTAGGAATGGTAGTGTTGCGAGGAATGATTTTGGTCATTACGCCGCCCAAGGTTTCCACGCCCAAAGATAGGGGAGTTACGTCTAGCAGTAGAATATCTTTGACTTCGCCGATGAGAACGCCACCTTGAATTGCTGCACCGACAGCAACGACTTCATCTGGGTTAACGCCTTGGTTGGGGTCTTTTCCTAATACTTTTTTCACCAGTTCTTGAACCGCAGGAATGCGAGTAGAACCGCCGACCATAACGACTTCATCGATATTTTCTTTGTTAACTTTAGCATCCCGTACAGCATTTTCTACAGGAATGCGACAGCGATCGATAAGATCGGCACAGAGTTCTTCAAATTTAGCTCTGGTTAAGGTCGTGTCTAAGTGTTTGGGACCGTCTTGAGTTGCCGTGATAAAGGGCAAGTTAATTTCAGCTTGAGTAACGCTAGACAGTTCGATTTTGGCTTTCTCTGCCGCTTCAGTCAAACGTTGCAAGGCTTGCTTGTCTTGACGCAAGTCGATTCCTTCGACTTTCTTAAACTCTGCTGCTAAGTAATCAACAATTTTCTTATCGAAATCGTCACCGCCGAGGTGGGTATCGCCAGAAGTTGCTAGAACTTCAAAAACGCCGTCGCCGACTTCTAGAATGGAAACGTCAAACGTACCGCCGCCCAAGTCAAAGACCAAAATGGTTTCGTTACTTTTCTTATCTAACCCATAGGCCAGAGACGCTGCTGTTGGTTCGTTGATAATCCGTAGTACTTCTAGACCAGCAATTTTTCCAGCATCTTTAGTTGCCTGACGCTGAGAGTCGTTAAAGTATGCAGGCACAGTAATGACAGCTTGAGTAACGGTTTCGCCCAAGTATTTACTAGCATCTTCTACCAGTTGCGCAATACCTGCGCAGCGATTTCTTCAGGAGAAAATTGCTTGCCCTGCGCCGGACAATCTAATTTGACGTTGCCCGTGCCATCTCGTAAGACTTTGTAAGAAACTTCGGTAGATTCGTTGGTTACTTCGTCAAATTTCCGTCCGATGAAGCGCTTGACGGAGTAAAAAGTATTTTGAGGATTCATGACTGCTTGACGCTTGGCGATTTGACCCACTAAGCGATCGCCATTTTTTGCATAAGCAACTACAGACGGCGTTGTCCGAAATCCTTCAGCATTAGCGATAACAGTCGGTTTACCTCCTTCCATTACTGCGATACAAGAATTTGTTGTTCCTAAGTCAATTCCAACTACTTTTCCCATAATTGAGTGCTACTCCGGTCTAACTACTATAAGGATTATTTAGAGTCTGAACTGTATGCTTATTCGACTTTCTATATCGATTTATGTTGCACTCACCTCAGTTCAGTATCTCGCGCTCGTTCATTTTCTATGGTGACGGAGCCAGTATATTTACGGTAGTGTAGTTTTCCGAACCTTATGGGGGGATAACAAGGCAGAAACTAAGATTTTTCTTGTTAGCAACTAAGAACCTTTTGTCGCAAAGCGAGTGCGGACTCTAAAGTCAGGTTATCGCCAAAGGAAAAAGGGCCTGGAATTTCCATCAAGCGAGCATTGTGCAGCGAACCCAGATCGAAAGGTTGGCCGCCGCTATCTTGTGCTAGTTTGGAGACAATTGCCTTGGCTTCTTCATCATCGCTGGCGATCGCTACTGCTAAACGCTGTTCGGGAAGTCGTTCTGTCAATCTTTGCAAAGCACTCGGCTGAAAACTACTAAAAGCTTTAACCAATCGTGCCGCAGGCAAGAGTTTGAGAATTTCCTCCGCAGCAGAAGCATTCTCATCAACCATGCGAACCAGTTCGTTGTTTTCGTCCAATCGGTAAGGATTGGTCGTATCGATGACTATCTTCCCCGCCAGCGAACCCGCTTGGCTAATCGCTTCGGGTGCTAAAGAGAAATTGGGAGCTAGTAATATAACCTCTCCAAATTGTACGGCTTCTGCTGGAGTTCCATGTTGTGCGTTTGAACCTATTTGTTCGGCTAAAGCTTTAAGTCGTTCTGGATTTCTCGAAAAGCTAAACATAACTTGATGTCCGGCCTTTACCCAAAGCTCGCCTAGCTTGCTACCCACCTTTCCCGAACCAATAATGCCAATCTTCATGATTTTGATTCCGCATTTGCTGACTTTATACTTATAAATCGAGAAAGCCGAAAAGGATATTGAGTTGTTTACGAATCTTCTCAATATTGGTCAACAATTTTTCACATTATCTGAGAGGACATAATGATATGTCGAGTCAGCTTTCTAACTTCTTGACAAGACAATCCCAGATTCTTGAGAAATTTTAGTTTTTATCTGCTCCACATCACTCAGGAAAAACTTAAGTTTTGAAAATAAAAATTTCCACCAACGGCTTGATTGTAAAAAACTATCCTAGTGAGTCAGGATCTGACTGGAGAAAGACGCTACGATCGCCTTTTCTTGTTTACCCTAAACAGAAGAGGAGGTGAAAACCTTGAATGCGTATTTTATTGGTTGAAGACGATCTAGAACAACTCGAACCACTCCACGAAGCTTTATCGGAAGTCGGACATATTGTAGATGGCGCGCAGAATGGAGAAACGGCTCAATGGCTTTTAGGGGAAAAAGACTACGACCTGCTGATTTTAGATTGGATGTTACCCGATTTTAGCGGCTTAAATTTATGTCAGCAGTATCGACACTCTGGGAAAACAGCACCCGTACTAATTTTGACGGCTAAAGACACGATTTTGGATAAAGTTAGTGGATTAGATGCTGGTGCTGATGACTACATCGTTAAACCCGTCGATCTCCTCGAACTACTAGCACGAGTGCGAGCTTGGGAAGGCGATCGCCTTTATGGCAGGGGGATATACTAAAAATTGCCGATTTACGACTGTATCCAACCAGCCTAACAGTAGAACGCGGTCAGGTATCGGTGCAACTATCACCTCGCGAATTTCAGTTACTCGAATATTTTGTTCGTCATCCCCGTCAAGTGTTAAGCCGCAATCAAATCGAACAAGCGTTGTGGGAATGGGGAACAGAACCAGAAAGCAATGCTGTATCGGCTTCTGTAAAGCGATTGCGGCAGCGATTGCAGTTACTCAAAGCAGCCGACTCGATTAAAACTATCTACGGAATGGGTTATCGTTTCGATCCCTGTAATAAGCAGTAAGTAGATTTAATGTTTAATCGTAGCCGTCGAAATTTAGCTTGTTAGCTTACCCTTTCAATGGGCAGTATTTTAACCATCTGTTTTAATCAGTTAATTCAATAATACGTTCTAAAAAAACCGCGTTTTTAGCAGGGATAAAATAGTGAGTTTAAGTAAAGCGATTGGTTTAATTGCCTTAATTATTTCTTGTTACATTCTGTGGCAAATTCGGCAACTGCTACTACTATTTTTTACAGCTATCGTTTTAGCAACTGCTATCGATCGACTCGTGCAATTACTTCAGCAATGGGTTAAGCAGCGCGTTTGGGCGATTTTATTAAGTTTTGCTATTTTACTTTTTCTTTTGACTCTCATTTTCTGGTTAATTGTGCCAGCTTTTGCCGATCAATTACAACAATTAATAGAGTTATTACCCCAAGTTTTTTCACAAATTCAAACAGGATTGAATTGGGTAGAAAATCGCATAGATGAGCTAGATTTTATAAATATTCCCCATATAGATGCACTCTTGCAACAGCTTCAACCTTACATTTCTCAACTTTTTGCTCATACTTTTAACTTTTTTTCTGCTTATATAGAGGCTATCTTACAGCTAGTGCTAGTTCTCGTTTTAAGCTTAATGTTATTAGTAAATCCACAACCTTATAAGCTTTTATTTATTCGACTTTTTCCTTCATTTTATCGTCGGCGAGCCAGCGAAATTATCTCTCATTGCGAAGTAGCTTTAGGAAATTGGACGACTGGAGTGTTAATTCAAATGAGTTTTGTGGCGCTTTTAAGCGGGATTGGTTTGTGGATTTTACAAGTACCCTTGGCGCTCGCACATGCGATTTTAGCAGGATTGCTCGATTTGATTCCTAATATCGGCCCGACTTTAGCCGCTGTGTTTCCCATCGCGATCGCGTTGCTTGATGCGCCTTGGAAAGCGGTTGCAGTTTTGATTTTTTATGTTGTCATCCAACAAGTTGAAAGCTATTGGCTAACGCCTACTATTATGGCAAAACAAGTGTCGCTCCTACCTGCCATAACCTTAATTGCTCAAATTGTATTTGCTAGCTTTTTTGGCGCTTTGGGACTGTTGATAGCATTACCACTAACAGTGGTGGCTAAGACTTGGATAGAAGAAGTATTGTTTAAAGATTTTCTGGATAAGTGGCAACAAGCTCCTTCTTAACTTATAAAGTAAAAGAAGAAATCGAAAAGCCATTGAAAGATTTATGTACGTACTTATTGGGGGAGCAGGCTTAGTGGGACTAAGTTTAGCCCACAAACTTGTGGAACTTGGGCATACGGTCGCCGTTATTGACGTTGACTCTAATGCTTGTCGCTATGCCCGCGAACAAGTGGGAGTAATGGCTTTTGAAGGCAGTGCAGTAAATACTGAAGTATTGTTAGAAGCAGGAATTCGTAAAGCTGATGCTGTAGCAGCCGTTCTCCGAAATGATGCGATGAACTTGGCACTAGTTGCTCTAGCTAAAAATTACGGCGTTCCCCAGATTCTCTCTCGAATGCGCCATCGCGATTTTGCCGATCCCTTACGCTTAACAGGAGCAACGCATATCGTCAGTACCGTCGATCTAGCAGTTTCAACGATGGTCAATGCGATCGAGTATCCGCAAGTAGAATCGATGATGCACTTCGAGCAAGGACAGATAGAAGTGCTAAAACTTGCCATCCCCAACAATTGCTACGTGGTTGGTCGCAGTGTCGCCCAAATTGCCCAAGATCCGAGGTTTCCTACGGGTTCTCTCATCATTGGCTATCAAGCTCATCCCCATGAGGATTTGACTATCCCTAACGGCAGTACAGTTCTTGAGTCCGGTTCGACCATATTGATTGTGACCAAACCCGGACTACTACATCAAGTCATTGATTTTATTGAAGGCTGTAAATAACTAACTTGAATGAAGCTATATCGATTTTTTTATTGGGCAGTTGCTGTTATTGTACTTACGTCTTGCACCTCACGAGAAAACCAATCGCACTCACAAGCCGATCGCACAAAGCAATCTCAAAAATTGGTAACTTTGGATAAAAATTTTAAGATGGTAATGGGTCAAACTATCTATGTTCCTGTCTACTCCCACATCTATCATCAGGATAAAAAACAAACTTTCGATTTAGCAGCTACTCTTAGTATTCGCAATATAGACCTGGGCAATCCGATCGTTATTACTTCTGTACGATATTACGATTCGGATGGAAAGTTAGTTAAAAAGTATATAGAACATCCTATTGAGATTGCTGCTCTAGCTTCTGTCGATTTTGTTGTCGATACTAACGATACAAGTGGAGGTTCGGGGGCAAAATTTATTGTCGAGTGGGTTGCTCAAACAGAAGTGTCTGAACCTGCGATCGAGGCAATTATGATTGGTAGTAGTTTTCAACAAGGAATTTCGTTTATCAGTCCTGGTAGAGTCATTAAAAGTTCCAACGATCGCAAGCCCTCAGCTTCTGTACCAAGTCCTTGAAAAAGCTACTAATCATCCTCTAACCGTAGCAGTTGTTCGTCGATAATTTGTATGCGCGATCGCACGATGGTTTCTGAAAGGATGCGCTTGCGCATCGCCTCGTTGAGCGCTCCTTTCTCTGCCAACAGTAAGCGACAGCGAATGGCATCAAGTTTAGTCAATTCGTTACTTCCACCAAACGCATCCGAACGGCGATTATAAATCTCTCGCAATCCCTTTTCTGCGCCTGCTACTCGCACCTGATAAGCCGATCGCATTTCTTCATAAACAGCTTTGGGCAATACGCCTGACTTTAGGAGACTGTCTAATTCATCCTGGGCTGCTTTTGCTGCCATCAACTGGGCTTGCCATTCTTCAATTTGCTGGCGAGATTCTGAAAATTTAGATAATTTCAATTGCTTTACCAGCCAAGGCAAGCTTAACCCTTGTCCTACTAAAGAGAAAAGCACTGCACCAAAAACCAGCATAACGATCTCTTCTCGTCCTGGTAGGGCAAGCGGCACGCTGAGTGCCAATGCCATCGAAAGAGAACCTTTAATGTTACCGAGAAACAAAACGTGCTGCCAGCGTAGGGGAATTGGGCGATCGAACCAGCGCAGACCCGCTAATAGCAGATAGACTGAAAGAACTCGTCCCAGTTGATAAGCAAGAATTACAAACAGAATCGACGGTAAAATCTGCCAAAGCGTCATTGGGATAATTTCTATGCCAATTAGCAGAAAAATAAAGGTATTGACCCCAAAACTAGCATATTCCCAGAAACTCAACAAAGTAATTCGCTCGGAAGCAGAAGGAGTGCGAGCAAGTCCAAGATTCCCAAAAATCAAACCAGCCACGACGACTGCCACCGCACCCGATACGCCGAGAAATTGCCCGACTTGAAAGGTTCCTAATGAAACTGCGATCGTTAGTAAGAGACTGCTGAGAGGATCGTCTAAACGATTGAATATCGGCAGGCTCAAGTAACCCAAAACTAAACCTACAATACTGCCTCCGAGAGCGACATATAGCAGTTCTCGAACTCCCTCTACAAAGTTTAGCGAACCTGTTCGATAGACTGTCAATATTAGATTGAACGAAACCAAAGCAGCAGCATCGTTAAATAAAGTTTCTCCCTCAACAATAGTAGAAAGCCGAGAGGGGACGCGGATATCTTTAAAAACGGCAATCATTGAAACCGTATCTGTGTTTGCCAAAATTACGCCGACGAGCAATGCGGGTATCCAAGTTAGTCCAAGTCCATATTTCACAAGAACGGCAACAATTGCAGATGAAAATACAGACCCAGGGCCGGCCAGTAGTGCAATGGGTTTAAACGTGCTTCGCAGACGGCTGATATCTGTATTGATGGCAGCTTCAAAGATTAGAATCGGCAAAAAAAGATTCAAAACCAGGGAAGGCTCTAAACCAATACGACGAGACCATACCTCAGTAATCGGCAAACCTGCCAAAACTAACCCAGTAACGTAAGGAATTCGCAGCCATCGCGTTAAAAGACCTACGCCAGTAGCAACGAGCAAGAGAATGACGAGAATTTGGACTAAAGAAGAGACATCCATTTAGATTTCAACAATGACGAGTTGATGATGGGAAGCAAGTCTCAACTTGGCCATCATTAAGATCGGCATCTCTATTTTTCAATTGAAATGCGGGGAAAATACCATTTGAAAAAACTATTATGGCATAGTCGTCATTTTTTCATCACATTTGCTGAGTAGGTTAGCAGTAACAAAACTCGAACGATCGCTTAACAATCTGCCAGGATAGATCTTGGAGTTCAAAATATGACAGCAACCACCCAAAAACCCTTGCCATCGCAACAGTGGCATCATTTGCCAGTAGGGGAAGTTACTCGACATTTAGACAGTAACCCAGAAGCGGGTTTAACATCGGCTGAGGTTGCCAAGCGACGAGCGCGTTTTGGTGCTAACGAACTGGTAGGCAAACCGGGTCAAAGTCCTATAGTGCGCTTTCTCCTGCAATTTAACCAACCATTGCTGTATATTTTGCTAATTGCAGGGATAATTAAAGCAATCCTGGGAGAATGGGTCAATGCTTGGGTTATTTGGGGCGTAACTTTAATTAACGCCATTGTGGGATTCGTGCAAGAATCCAAAGCCGAAAGCGCGATCGCAGCTTTAGCCTCTTCAGTCATAACCGAAGCAACAGCCATTCGAGACGGACAAAAAGTAAGAATCCCTTCATCGGAAATTGTGCCGGGAGATTTGGTATTACTGACTTCTGGGGACAAAGTACCAGCCGATTTGCGACTCATTAAGGCACGCAATCTGCAAATTAATGAATCTGCTCTCACTGGCGAATCCGTTGCTGTGGAAAAAAGCCTGCAAACCCTTGAGGCCGATGCACCGTTGGCTGAGCGAACCAATATGGCTTATGCAGGCAGTTTCGTCACTTTTGGGCAAGGAAAGGGAATTGTCGTCGCGATCGCACAGGAAACTGAAACGGGGCGAATCTCCCAGTTAATGGAGCAGCAAACTCACCTGAAAACGCCCTTAACTCGCAAATTTGATAAATTCAGCCGTACTTTGCTCTATATCATTCTGGGTGTTGCTGCTCTGACGTTTGCTGTTGGTTTGGGATACGGTTATTCCTGGATAGAAATGTTCGAGGCTGCTGTCGCTTTAGCAGTGAGTGCGATTCCCGAAGGCTTACCCGCAGTGGTGACAATTACTCTTGCGATCGGGGTTTCGCGGATGGCTCGCCGTCATGCCATTATCCGCAAGTTACCCGCCGTGGAAACCCTCGGTAGTGCCACAGTCATTTGTTCGGATAAAACGGGTACGCTGACTGAAAATCAGATGACCGTGCAAGCGATCTACGCAGGAGGGCAACAGTATCGCGTTAGCGGTGAAGGTTATACTCCAGAAGGAGAAATCTTTCTCGATGAAACGCCAGTGGAACTCGATGAGTCTCCCGTCCTTCAGGAGTGTTTAATCGCTGGATTGTTATGTAATGACTCTCACCTAGAAGTCAAAGACGGTCAGTGGAATGTTGTTGGCGATCCCACTGAAGGGGCGTTAATTGTCGTTGCGGATAAAGCAGGATGCAATCGCGACGACTTAGCACAAAAGCTACCCAGAATCGATGCGATCCCGTTTGAGTCTGAGTTTCAGTATATGGCGACTTTGCAGGAAAACAGAGAACTAAGCAGCACACAATCCCAAATCATCTATGTTAAAGGTTCAGTAGAGTCAATTCTCTCTCGCTCCCAGCAGCAGCTTGATACCCAAAGCAATTTAACGTCCCTCGCTCCAAATATTATCCATCGAGAAGCCGAGGCAATGGCAGCGCTGGGTTTACGGGTGCTGGCGTTTGCTAAAAAACTCGTTCCTAACGAGCAAGACTCTGTAGATCATGCAGATATCGAAGAAGGTCTAATTTTTATCGGTTTGCAGGGGATGATCGATCCGCCGAGACAGGAGGCAATTAGAGCGGTGGCAGCCTGTAAAGCAGCAGGCATCCAAGTGAAAATGATTACTGGGGATCATGCCGTTACTGCGAGGGCGATCGCGGCTCGTATGGGATTAGAAAAACATGGGGAAGTCCTCGCCTTCACCGGACAGGAACTGACGCGCATGGATAACCAAGCACTAGCAGATGCAATCGAAGAAGGGGTAGTGTTTGCTCGCGTCGCACCCGAACAGAAACTACGGCTAGTAGAAGCTTTGCAGTCAAAAGGTGAAGTCGTTGCCATGACGGGGGATGGCGTTAATGATGCCCCCGCGCTCAAGCAAGCCGATATTGGCATCGCGATGGGAGGTGCTGGCACAGAAGTTGCAAAGGAAGCAGCAGACGCGATTTTGACCGACGATAACTTTGCTTCGATTGAAGCAGCAGTAGAAGAAGGAAGAACCGTTTATCGAAATTTACTCAAAGCGATCGCTTTTATCCTACCCGTCAACGGCGGAGAATCGATGACGATCTTGATTAGCGTGTTGCTTGCCAGAGAGTTACCAATTTTAGCGCTACAAGTTCTATGGTTAAATATGGTTAATTCCATCGCCATGACGGTTCCTCTCGCTTTCGAGCCAAAGTCAAAACGGGCTATGCAACAACCTCCACGCAACCCGAAAGAACCTTTACTTTCTAGTAGTTTATTAAAACGCATCTTAGCCATTTCTGTATTTAATTGGATTCTCATTTTTGGCATATTTGAATGGATACGATCCACAACGGGAAATCTTGACTTAGCCCGCACGATGGCAATTCAATCGTTAGTGGCAGGGAGAATTTTTTATCTATTAAGTATTAGTCAATTAGGAACTGCAATTATTAAAAAGTTTCTAGACAGAAACGAACGAATAACTGATTCCTCTGCTATTATTATTGGGATCGTTGGTGCGGTAATTTTGCAGGTAATTTTTAGTCAATGGAGCCTGATGAATAATTTATTTTCTACTGCACCATTGAACTTAACTCAGTGGCTAATTTGTTTGTTAGTAGGTTTACCAATGATTTTAGTTGCAGCTTTGGTTAATCGTTTCGATCCCCTCGATTGATTCCATTGCAAATTAACAATCAAAACTAGGTTGCTGGCTTATGTGATAACTTTAGGGCTGACAACAAGAGAATTATACCCAGAATAATATACAATAAAGAACTTGATACATATTTTAGAAGATTGGTGCCAATTAATGCTCCAAAAATAGAACCAGATGCCATCGAAACGATAAACTCTTGCTCTAATTTAATCTCCTTAAATCTTTGCTGATTTTTATATTTAAATAACCCCATCATAATAGTAGGAATGCTAATAGCAAGACTTAAACTTCCCGCTAATTTGATATCAATTGCAAATAACAGAACAATTGTTGGGATAATCAACTCTCCTCCTGCTACACCGAGCATACTGCTGAATATCCCGATCGCAATTCCTGCAACAAAACCTACAATGATTCTTAATAAGTCTGGAAGTTGCCAACTCCCCACGCTGAAGAGAACATTATGTCCAAGCAGTATGATACTTATAAAAACTAGAAAAATGACAACAATTTGAGTTAATTGTCGTTCGTTAATCCGAGTTGCATAACCAACACCAACGTAGGAACCGATAAGAGAACCTGCCAGAATGTTGAGGATTATCGCTAGATGAGCAATAACATTTTCAAAACCCACAACACCGCCGCGAAAAATCAAGGAAAAAGTGACAGTAACGAGGCTAACAATGAGATTAATGATAATCGCTTGTAGGGTATGATACTTAAAAAAGCTAACTAGAACTGGTAAGCGAAACTCAGCACCGCCTAAACCAATAAGACCTCCGAGAATTCCCACTAAACCACCCCAAGCAAAGGCCCAAATATTCCGCATCCTGCTTTAACATTGCTATAAATAGACTGTTTATTATATCTAACTTTAGATAGATGTTTTCAATTGAGAACCTAAGAAAATTTAGACAAATCTAACTATAGATTTATCCGAATATTAATCATTGTCATTTTTTCATCACTTTTCTTTTTAACACTAAAAATATCTAAACAAAAACATTAACCGATCGCAAAAAAGTTAAGCATCACAAATATAAAGCTACATCATCTTAATTTTGATGGCTATAGCTAGCGATCGGTGTTGGTATTTTCTCAACAGGCTAACTAGGAAAAATTGTCTAGCCCGCATTTTGATGTCTTTAGTACAAGGAGAAAACGATGAATTCAAGAGTTTTTTTTGGTAGTTTTACTACCTTAAGCATGGCGATTTTAACTTTTGGTTTTGGCGGACAAGCCGCTCAAGCTCAAAGTCAAGAATTTTCCTACGAACCATTAGAAGTTGGGATTCAACAAGCCACACCTAGCCCAGCAACCGATGTTGGAGAAACAGAATTAGCTCAAACAGAAACAAACGTTGAGCCAGGAAGATCGACTCGTGGTGGTTCTAGCTATATCGGGATTGGTGGCAACATTGGCATTGGTGGCGGTTCGTCAATTGGTGAAGGTAGCTTTACCGTCTTCAGTAAAATCGGATTGACAGAAAGTATCTCTCTGCGGCCATTGGGAGCGATTACCGATGACCCGACCATCCTCATTCCCGTCACCTATGACTTTAATCCGCGAACTGTAGATCCCGTCGAACAGGTAGATGCTTTTTCTATTTCTCCCTATGTAGGCGCTGGCGTTGGAATTGCGACGGGCGATGATGCAGACGTTGGTTTTTTACTGACGGGTGGTGTTGATATTCCTATCAATCCTAAATTTACGGGAGTGGCAGGAGTTAACGTGCTTTTCGCTGATAGTACCGATGTCGGAATAAATCTTGGAATTGGTTACAACTTCTAGGAAGGTTGAGGTTGGATAACTTCTTTGCTAAAGATGCGATTGCGCTACGCTAACGCAAATGGCTTTGCTACTGCCCTGTTAAGTATTGCCTAAGTTTCCTATAAGGGTAGGAGTTCTCGCTTTTCGCAGCTTGTCATCAGGCATAGCGTAAAGCGATCGCATCATCAAAAGTTTTACACGCTGACGATTGTCACTGTTCGGTCATTTTTGCCTCTCAAACTAAAAAATAACAAGTTTTAAAGGTTATTGCCAATGAATCAGCGAATATTTACTTTTTCAATCTTAGCTGTGTCAATCTCTGCATTAACAATCCCCGTCTTCGTACAAGCACAAACCACCCGAATCGAACAGCTACAGCAACGTTCTCGCGGTACTACTATATCGGGCGAAATTGTATCCGTTGTTGGTAACGATTTTATTCTTAGCGACGGAAGCGGAGAAATAATTGTCGATGCGGGACCGACTTGGTGGCATAACATCGATGTCAAACCAGGGGAACAGGTAACAGTGATAGCGAAGTCAGCAAAAAAAGCAACGAGTTTGATGCGTTTTCAATTACCCGTGGCGACGGTTCTACTATCGACATTCGTCCGGCGGACGGTCCGCGCCTTGGCAAGGGGTCATCATCGAGGTCGCGATCGCATGCGTCAGGAGAGTAGATAATTGAATCATCCCAAACCGAGATGATAAAACTTATTGAGGAATAAATAGACGAACAAAACAAAAATAAAGTTAAAATCTGTGCAGGGTAGATAATGCCTAAGATAACTTATGGATAAGATCTATGAGATTTTTGGCATTGCCTACCATTTTGCATTTAATTACATTTTATCATTGTTAACAATAACCAATTAATTATTAATTTAAAGCGATTGTGAATGAACCAACGGTTAAAACTTTTTGGAATGATTTTTGGAAGCATTTGAGTAATTCCAAGCTAATTCGCTATTTATTACTGTTTGCCCTTGGCTGGGCAATTCTTCAAGTTTTAGCTTATTTTGAAACGGTTATTGTTACTTTTATTTTTGCTGCTATTGTCGCTTTTTTACTCAATTATCCCGTACAGTGGATTTCTCGTTTTTTACCGCGCACCCTGGCATTGGAGCTACTATCGGAATTAGTTTAGTTTGTTTAATTGCATTGCCTCAAGGAGTTTTGCTTGCTTTTAAAGTATTAATTGGTTGCATTCTGCTACAGCAAGTCGAAGAAAACTTGCTCATGCCTCGCATTATGCAAGGTTCAATTAATATGAATCCCGTGATTATGTTTTTTGCTTTATTAGTTGGGGTTAAAGTTGCTGGGTTAGTTGGAGTATTTCTATCGATTCCAGTAGCAGGAGTGTTGATTAGTTTGTTTGATATTAAAGAAATGCAAGGAAGTTAAATTATTAAAAATAATAAATCTTTGCTAATGATGGAGTAAGATAATTTTGCGCAATTTAAATGATATTCGCGATCGCTTTAAAAACTTTAGAAATAAAACGATTACTCCACAGCAACTCGAACAAATTAGAAACGGACTAGTAGAAGAGTCTACAGCCGATCTGAATTATCTAACTTTAATTGTTGGTTCTTGTATTATTGCCACCTTGGGATTGCTTTCTAATAGTGCTGCTGTAATTATTGGTGCGATGATTATTGCACCCTTAATATTACCCATTCGAGGGCTAGCATTTGCTTCTTTGGAAAGCAATATTATTCTTTTTCGTAAATCGCTAAATGCTATATCGATCGGAACAATTCTAGCAATTATTTTAGCTTTATTCATTGGTTATTTAGTCAGATTGCCAGAATTTGGTAGCGAAATTAATAGCCGTTCTCGACCGACTTTACTTGACTTAGGAATTGCTGTTGCTGCTGGAGGAATTAGCGGTTTTGCAAAAGTCAAACCCAAAATTTCTGGTAGTTTAGCAGGAACCGCGATCGCAGTTGCTTTAATGCCACCAGTTTGCGTTATTGGTTTAGGTTTATCCCACGGAAATTGGTCGCTTAGTATCGGTGCAACCTTGCTTTATTTGACTAATTTACTAGGAATTATTCTTTCTTGTATGCTGGCTTTTTTAATAGTCGGTTGTACGTCCTTCAAGCGTGCGAGTAAAGCGCTTGGTTTTACGATAGCTGTTACAGGCTTACTTTTAATTCCATTAGGAATGAGCTTTTTTCAGTTGCTCAGACAAACTAGATTAGAAGCAAGTTTAAGACAAGTATTACAAAATCGAACCATTACCTTTCAGCGAATCATCATTCTTAATAGCGATGTTAATTGGTTAACTAATCCCCCCGAAGTTCGTCTTAATGTTCGCACGACAGAACCAATAACGCCAAGACAAGTCATGTTTCTAGAAGACTTTTTAAAAAAAGAAATGGGTCAACCATTTACCTTAATTTTTGAAGTGGGGAGAATTGAGGAAGTTAGACGAGAAGAGTTAAATAATTCTAACCATTAGCAATTGCGATCCAGATCGCAATAAATTATAGGTAAGCTTTTCTTGTCCTAACTCAACAGCAATAAGTTTTTTTGAGTTTCACTTTTATTCATTCCAACCTACTACTATTAGGACGAGCGCTAGGCGATTAAAGTACCTCTAAAAAGAAAATACAAAAACTAATAGCCTTCTGCATCAATCATTAGATAGATGTAATTGTTTTTACAAAAAATTAGTCTAAATATCAAAAATTGCGTTTATAAAATTTTGCGTTAAGTATTGCTGTCATTTTTCGTTCATTTTTTCTATCAAGAATTAAATTCTTAAGTTGCGATCGCAACGGTGACTCTTTAAGGTTTGTTGAGAGACGTTTGGAGGTGAGCTACTATGAGAAGTCTATTGATGAAAAACCCTTTGATAATTGGTTTGTTGTGGATAGGTGCGTATCTAATAATCGTTCTTTTCCCCCTACTCATTCTACTTTTCTATCCGCCGACATCCAATGAAGGGCGAAGTTTTTGGCTAGAATTTTCTGTTGCTCTCGGTTTCATTGGTTTAGCAATGATGGCAATGCAGTTTGCGCTAACTGCTCGCATTAACAACATTGAAGCTTCTTATGGAATCGATTTAATTCTTCAATTTCACCGTTACACTTCCATCGTTGCATTTATCTTCATCCTCGCTCATCCCATTATTCTATTTATCGATAATCCACAAACGCTGCAACTGCTGAACTTCCTACAAGCTCCCTGGCGAGCGAGGTTGGCGGTTATTGCGACTTTAGCACTCATCGCGATCGTCGTCACTTCTATCTGGCGAAAACGGCTTAATATTCCATACGAACCTTGGCGCATCCTACATGGAATCTTAGCAGTCATTGCCGTTGGCTTTGGTTTGGGACACGCTTTAGGTGTGAGTAACTACTTGGGGTTGTTTTGGAAGGCTGTTCTATGGATTGGCATTGCTTTAGTTGCCTTGTGGCTGTTAATTTACGTCCGCTTGGTTAAACCCTGGTTCATGCTCAAAAAACCGTATTTAGTAGAAGCAGTTATTCCTCAACGGGGAAATGTTTGGAATTTAGTCTTGCGTCCCTTTGGACACGAAGGAATGAACTTTCAACCCGGTCAATTTGCATGGCTGACTTTGGAAATCTCGCCATTTAGAATGCGAGAACATCCCTTTTCAATGGCTTCGAGTGCCGAAAACCGCGATCGCATTGAATTTGGCATTAAAGCAGTGGGTGACTTCACTAATACTATTAAAGACGTGAAACCGGGGACAAAAGCTTACCTCGACGGCGCTTATGGGGTTTTTACGAGCGATCGCTATGAAGATACGGCAGGATTTGTCTTTATTGCTGGAGGAATTGGCATTACGCCGATTTTTAGTATCATTCTTACCTTAGCCGAACGCCAAGACGAACGACCTCTGTTGTTAATTTATGCGAGTAAAACCTGGGAAGACATTACTTATCGCGAAGAACTTGAGGAGTTGAAGCAGAAATTAGACCTTACTATCGTCCACGTTCTCAGAGAACCTCCCGATGATTGGTCGCAAGAAACGGGATACGTCGATAAAGAACTGCTCAAACGCTATATTCCCAAGCGTCCTGCCACTCGTAATTACTTCATCTGTGCCAATCCAAAAATGATGGATGCGGTGGAAGTCGCTTTGTACGAGTTGGAAGTCCCCGTTACCAACGTCCATCTGGAACATTACAACATTGTTTGAGGAATTAATTATGCGTTACAGTCTCATGCTACAACTGGTAGCCGCGATCGCCGTCATTTTTCTCGGTAATGCGGCTTTATTTGCTTGGTTGCAATACCGTCCAACACCTGAAGAACAGACTAGGCAAAGCAATGTTTTAAGTACCTCAACAAAACAATTAATTTCAAAATCATTGTAGAGCGAGCATCTTGCTCGCGAAAGCGAGGCTTATCTATTAAACAATAAGAGAGCAAACGATTAATGGCAACAGAAAACGATTTAATCAAAGAAGCTTGGGAAAGATTGGAAAATCGATTATTTATTACCAAGGTCAGCCAGTAGGAACCTTTGCAGCGAACGATCCGAATATGGATGCACTTAATTACGACCAATGTTTTATTCGCGATTTTGTTCCATCGGCGCTGGCTTTTTTAATGAAAGGACAATCGGAGATTGTTCGCAATTTTTTGAAAATAACTCTCGCCTTACAAAGTCACGAACCGCAAATGGATGCTTTTAAACCAGGGCCGGGATTGATGCCAGCGAGTTTTAAAATTGAATCAAAAGATGGCAAAGAGTATTTAACGGCTGACTTTGGCGAACACGCGATCGCAAGGGTTCCACCCGTTGATTCATGTTTGTGGTGGATTATCTTATTACGAGCTTACACCAAAGCGACAGGCGATCTTTCTCTATCTCATCAAACCGAGTTTCAAGAAGGTATTAAGCTCATTTTAGATATGTGTCTCGCTCATCGGTTTGCCATGTATCCAACGATGTTGGTTCCTGATGGAGCATTTACAATAGATCGCCGCATGGGAGTATACGAACATCCGCTCGAAATTCAAGTGTTATTTTATGCAGCTTTACGTGCTGCTAGAGAATTGCTTTTGCCAAATAATGATAACTGTACCTGCCTCGAAGATGTCAACCAACGTCTGGGCACTCTGACTTACCATCTGCGGGAATATTACTGGATCGATCTCAAACGTTTAAATGAAATTTATCGTTTTGAAGGCGATGAATTTGGTGCAGAAGTTGCCAATCGATTTAATATTTATGCCGAGTCAATTCCAGGTTGGTTAATGGAATGGTTGCCAGGAAAAGGAGGATATTTAGCAGGAAATCTCGGCCCCGGACGGATGGATTTTCGTTTTTTTGCTTTGGGAAATTTAATGGCAATTATTACTTCTCTTGCCAGCGAACAAGAATCTCAAATGATGATAAATTTAATCGAGCAACGCTGGCGCGATTTAATTGGAGAAATGCCCATGAAAATCTGTTTTCCGGCACTTGAGGGTATGGAGTGGAAAATTATTACGGGTTGCGATCGCAAAAATTTGCCTTGGTCATATCACAATGGTGGTAATTGGCCAATGTTACTTTGGTTTTTGGTGGGGGCTGCTCTTAAAACCAATCGAATTGAGGTTGTTTATCGTGCGATCGATATCGCAGAAACTCATATAAGTGAGGATAAATGGGCAGAATATTATGATGGAAAAAACGGTCGATTAATTGGCAGACAAGCTAGAAAATATCAAACTTGGACGATCGCGAGTTATTTAATGGCAAAAGAACTCATGTCTAATCCCGATCGTTTAGAATTACTCACTTTCGAGCGCGAATAAACTAATTTTAGTAATGAGCTAGGTTTTGCCGCGATCGCGCTTGGTTCTTCAAATGTTCTAGGATTTGAGGATGTATTGACATCAATAGGCTTTACTTCGTAACCGACTATCAATCAAAGCAACAAGAATATTCTTACTTTTGGATGAAACAATTCTACACAAAACGTCCCAAACACTTTTCCTCCTGAACTTCTTTATTATTTTTTTAGACTAGGTAAGCTTATAGAGAATTCCTGATTTTTGTTGTATCCGGTAAAAATTGATACAAAAACTTGGGATTTCTATTCTTATCATGGTATGGATTTGTTGCACAAAAACCATAGCACCGTCTAGATTTTGCCTACACTTACATCTAACCTTGTTTTCTACTACATCTGTCGAGCAAATTTTTTAAAGATAAAAAACTTTGTCGAACGCCGATCGCGATTACATCTGTCCTGTTATCGAGCATGAAGATCGAGCGCAATTAAAGCATTATCATTATCGTTGCATCTATACTAACGCTTGCATCGATTTAGAGAACGTTCAGAACTTGAAAAGGCTGAGATTATGGAACTTCAACAGCCAAATGGCACCAGTGGATTATTGGAACAGGAATCCAAGAAACACAAAAAGCACAAAATCTACCTTCATGGTGAAAGCGAACAGCCCAAACTAAAAAAGATAGATAAGAAGGGATACGAAGAAGAACTAATAAAACTACAGACCGAACTTGTCAAGATGCAGTATTGGATCAAGCATACTGGTTATCGCTTGGTCATACTTTTTGAAGGACGCGATGCGGCTGGAAAAGGAGGCACGATCAAACGAATTGTCGAGCCGCTCAATCCTCGTGGTTGCAGGGTAGTAGCTTTGGGAACGCCTTCGGATCGCGAAAAAACCCAGTGGTATTTTCAACGCTATGTCGAACACTTGCCTGCTGCTGGGGAGATCGCAATATTCGATCGCAGTTGGTACAACCGCGCTGGCGTAGAACACGTGATGGGTTTTTGCACCGACGAACAATACAACGAGTTTATGCAATCGTGTCCCGAATTCGAGCGAATGTTGGTGCGATCGGGCATAATGTTGCTCAAATACTGGTTCTCAGTCAGTGACGAGGAACAAGAACGTCGCTTTCAATCGCGGACAATAGACCCCGCACGTCGCTGGAAACTGAGTCCAATGGATTTAGAATCGCGCGATCGCTGGGTAGAATATTCCAAAGCAAAAGACAAGATGTTGGCTCATACCAATATCCCAGAAGCGCCTTGGTTTACCGTGGAAGCGAACGACAAAAAACGCGCTCGTCTCAACTGTCTGAATCACATTTTGAGCAAAGTTCCCTATTCTGATATGACTCCCGAACCGATGGAATTACCGCCCCGTCGCGATGCTCCCCAAGATTACGTTCGTCCCCCTCTCAACGAACAGTTTTTTGTACCCTCAGTCTACTAAAGTAACCATAGGAAAATCATCATGAGTTATGAATTGCGCTCTCAGGCAATCTCCCAAGTTATCGATCGCCAACCAATGCCGTCCAAAATTCCCTCGCGGCTAGAAGCCTTATGGACAGCGGATGTATTCACGCTCGGTAAGATGCAGGCAAGTCTTCCCAAGGACGTGTTTAAATCCCTCAAAAACACCATCCAAAATGGCGGAAAACTGGATGTATCAGTAGCTGGTATCGTGGCAGCAGCAATGAAAGACTGGGCGATCTCCAAAGGCGCACTGTACTACGCTCACGTATTTTATCCCCTCACCAACGCAACCGCCGAAAAACACGATGGCTTCATTTCCGTACAAAGTGATGGAAGTGTCATCTCAGAATTTACCGGAAAAGTTCTAGTACAAGGCGAACCCGATGGTTCGTCGTTTCCTAATGGCGGACTTCGCTCTACCTTTGAAGCGCGAGGATATACGGCATGGGATGTCACCAGTCCCGCCTACGTGATGGAAACTGATAACGGCTTGACGCTGTGCATCCCTACGGTTTTTATCTCTTGGACGGGTGTAGCACTAGACAAGAAAACGCCGCTTTTACGTTCTAATGCAGCAATGAACAAAGCTGCAACCCGCGTACTCAAGCTGTTAGGACATAATGACGTTGCGACGGTTAATTCGAGTTGCGGCCCGGAACAGGAATACTTTTTAGTCGATGCTCATTTTGCTCACAGCCGCCCCGATTTATTGCTGACAGGACGCACGCTATTCGGAAAATCTGCTGCTAAAGGTCAACAATTTGACGATCATTACTTCGGTGCTATTCCAGAGCGCGTTCAGGTTTTCATGCAGGATGTAGAAGAGAAAATGTATCGACTGGGAATTCCTGCCAAAACCAGACATAACGAAGTCGCCCCCGGTCAGTTTGAGATTGCGCCATTTTTTGAGGCGGCAAACGTGGCAAGCGACCACCAACAGCTAACCATGACCATCCTCAAATGTACGGCAAAGAAACACGGTTTCGTTTGCTTGCTACACGAAAAACCCTTTGCAGGAATTAATGGTTCTGGCAAGCACGTCAATTGGTCGGTTGGCAATGCAACCCAAGGAAACTTGTTAGATCCAGGAAGTACGCCCCATGAGAATATGCAATTTTTGCTATTCTGTGGTGCTGTGATTCGTGGCGTTCACAAATATGGCCCGCTTTTGAGAGCGGTAGTAGCAACTGCTAGTAACGACCACAGATTAGGGGCTAATGAAGCTCCACCTGCAATTATCTCTGTCTATTTAGGAACGCAGCTAGAAGAGGTATTCGAGCAAATTGCTACAGGAGAAGTTAAAGATTCCGCACAGGTTGGGATGATGAACTTAGGGGTGGATACTCTACCTGTCTTCCCCAAAGATCCAGGCGATCGCAATCGTACATCTCCCTTTGCCTTCACCGGAAACCGCTTTGAGTTCCGGGCAGTTGGGTCTAATCAGTCAGTTTCTGGCCCGTTAGTGGCAATGAATACGATCTTAGCGGATTCTTTAACCTGGGTTGCCGATAAGCTAGAGGAAGAACTCGCCAAAGGACCTGAATTAAATGACGCGGTTCGCGCCATCCTCAAAGAGATAATGGACAACCACAGCGCTGTCATCTTTGGTGGCGACGGCTATTCTGAAGAATGGCACAAAATGGCGGTTGAGGAGCGAGGTTTATTAAATTTACGCACGAGTGCCGATGCGTTACCCGTTATCAAAGAGAAGCACATCGAAGAACTGTTTGAAAAATTGGGCGTTCTTACCCCTGTTGAGTTAGAAAGTCGTTTTGATGTTTATGCCGAGCAATACATCAAGACAATTGAGGTAGAGGCAAAACTAGTGATAAGTATGGCAAAAACGATGATTTACCCGGCAGCAGTCCGATATTTATCGCAGCTTAGTAACGCGATCGCTAGTGTAACTTCAATTGGTCTGAGTCTGGACAAAGAAATCGCCGAAAAAGTGGCGACGCTCGTACAATCGATGATGGATATGGTAAGCAAACTCAGCGTCGCTATGGATAAGCACGACTTTGCTACAACTGATGAACATATGCAGTATTTTGCTCAAACTATTCGTCCTCTAATGGATAAAGTACGCCAATACGCAGATGCCCTTGAAGGGGAAGTCGCTGACGATTTGTGGCCGTTACCTACTTATCAGGAAATGCTATTTATTAAGTAGATCTTTTCACGCAAGAACAACTCAATCGGTTTAACTTTATAATGACGAAGAAGAAAGAGAAAAATAGCTCTTTTGATTCTTCGTCATTTCATGCGATCGCCCAGATTTTAGATTATTTGACTTAAATTCTGGTGCGATAAATTCAAAAAAAATTTCTGGGATCGGTCAAACTAGAAATAGAAATTAAGGAGAGTTTCATGACACAATCAATCGAAGCACGCGATCTATTCCGCACCGCCTACGAAAACCGCTACACTTGGGATAAGAATTTTTCTGGTTATACCGCCGAGATTACCTTCAAGCGAGCGGATGAGGTTTTTAAGGGGAAAGTTTGCGTCAATCGAGATCTAAGTGCTGAAGTATTCGATGTAGCAGACGAACAAGCACAAAAAGAAATTCACTCCCAATTATGGGAAACCGCCATCCATCGCATCCGCAGAAGCTTTGAAGAAACGCACAGCAAAAATAGCTTTAGCTACGGCGCAACCGATGAAACAGGTGCAGTAGAAATTTTGGTGGGTGGAAAATCCGATGGCGATCGCTATAAACTTCGCAATAATGAAGTTTGTCATGTCCATCGTCAAATTCACGGTGTCGTAGTTACTATCGATACTTTCAGCAGTCACCAGACAGGCGAAGGTTATCTTTCTCATCGCTACGATTCTATCTATCGCGATCCTAAAACAGGCGAACTCAAAGGCGGACGCAGCGAGTTTGAAGACAATTACGAAAAAATTGACGGGTATTACATTTTAACTAGTCGAGTCATTACCACCGAAGAAAACGGTCAAAAAATAACTAGAGAATATGGTTTTTCTAATGTTAAGTTGCTCGAACCGGCTGTAGTCTAAGTAGGTGAAGGGGATTTTTTTGGTAAAGGGTGAAGGGTAAAAGGGAAAACCCTTATCTATATTTTCTCCATTCTCCCTTAACCTTTCCTCCTAACATTCTATTATCATGATTCCATTGTTGATGTGAACAGAAATTAACCAATTCCCTAATTTTAATTATTGCAATTGCAAGCATAATTGCCGGAAAGATTCGCCTCGATGTTCAAAACTTTGATATTGGTCAAAACTAGCGCAGGCGGGCGACAATAAGACAACTTGGGCGGCTTTTTCTTTGGCAAGTTCTAACCCTCGTTTGACTGCATTATCCATCGTTTCGACAATTTCGTAAGATTCGTAACCCGACACTTGCAACCGTCGTGCAAAAGCGGGTGCAGCATCTCCAATTAATAATACTGCTGCTGCTTTGCTGCGAATGACTTCAATCCATTTTGTATCGTCACCTTCTTTGGCTTCTCCTCCTGCAATCAGAATAGCAGCGATCGCACTGAAGCTAAACCAACTTCTGCGGCATCGTAGTTAGTCGCTTTACTGTCGTTGATAAAATCGATCCCCGCGACGGTACAGATATATTCAAGACGATGGGGAACGCCTGGGAAAGTCGCGATCGCGTGGGAAATTGCATTTTTATCAATTCGGGCCAATCGCGCCGCCGCTACTGCGACAAGCAAGTTTTGTAGATTGTGCGTCCCTACCATTTTAAACAGGTTTACGGGCATAATTAGTTCTCCAAAAGCCGTTATCCAACTGTCTTCGAGATAAACGCCTTTTGCCGGGTCGCACAACAGCTTATCTTTACCATAAATGCTAGTCCAATAAGCATTTTGCCACTGTTGCAAGCCAATGTTACGCAAATAAGGATCGTCCCCATTAAAAATTTGATAATTGCAGCGTTTAATTAGGGACGCTTTAATGTTGTAATAGTTTTCTAGGGTTTTGTGACGATTGAGGTGATCGGGTGTAAACGTCGTCCAAATTCCAATTTTAGGCGCTAGTTCAAAAGAAGATTCGATTTGATAGCTGCTAATTTCTCCGATAATCCAATCATAGGATTGTCTCAATAAGGCGAGTTCGCAAGCTGCATAACCGATATTCCCGCACGAAGGCGCATTTAATTGGGCCGCTTGAAAGATAGCTGCAATGAGAGAGGTTGTAGTCGTTTTGCCATTCGTTCCCGTAACGCCTACCCAGGGAAAAGACTTGAGATAGCGCCAAGCAAGTTCGAGTTCTCCAATTGTATCGATTCCCCGATCTCTCGCTTCGACTAAGATGGGAATGTCCCACGGAACGCCAGGACTGACAACGATGAGATTGGGTAAATTGTTTGAGTCAAGGGATAAATTATGACCTAGTTTAACGATAAGACCTTCTTTTTCTAAATCTTTCTGGGTTTTTTGTAGAGATTCGCTGTTGGCGCGATCGCTGAGAATCACTTCCCAACCCTCTCTTTTCAATAATTTTGTCGCAGCAATTCCAGATCTTCCAAGTCCGATCGCGTAAGCTTTGGGCATAATTTCCGTATAACTGTAGGCAACCTTATATCGTACCTTCAATTGACGGTGAGTTAGCCTCGATTGTGGCAATTTATCCGATAATGTAAGTTGCTAGTTAAAAAACACAAGCTATTTTTAACTAGCAACTTACGTTTTTAGTTTTATTGGTTTTTAAAGTAAGCTTCCAACGCTTGAGCAACGATTTGATTCATTGATTTGCCTTCTTGAGTTGCTGCTTCTTTGAGACGAGCAAACATTTCATCGTGGACGCTGACTCGATTTTGGTGCTTGCGATTTCTGCGAGATTTACTCGACTTGCTGTAGCTTCCGAGTTCGTAAGAAGCGGAAAACTCTCTTAAAACATCAAAACCAACGCGATGGCAAAATTCGCCAAAACTTTCGTTTTTATGTTTATTTCGTTTGAAACAAACAAAAATAGGCTCAAAAAAGCTTTCTAAGTTAGAGATATTCAATTTATCTTCATAAGCTTGAGCTAGTTCCGTTTGATTGGGCGTTCCTCCCAGCCAAACTTGATAGGTTTCGGGAAAACGTCCGACAAACCCTAATTCTGCCATATAAGGTCTAGCGCATCCATTGGGGCAACCCGTCATCCGAATAACGAAATGTTCTTTTTCTAGTCCCACTTTATCGAGTAGCGCCCGAATGCGGTCTATAATTCCAGGAAGCGCTCGTTCTGATTCGGTAATAGCAAGTCCGCAGGTTGGAAAGGCGGGACAAGCCATCGAATAGCGGATTAAAGGTTCAATTTCTCTCGGATCGGTGATAATGCCGTGCTGGTGTAGAATATCTTCAATGACGGGTTTCTGGGATGGTTCTATGTCGTAGAGAATGGCATTATGATTGGGAGTCAGTCGCATCGGTAAATTAAACTGCTCGATAATTTTACGCAGGGCAGTTTTTAACTGAAAGCTACCTTCATCTTTGACGCGACCGTTTTCGATGGAAATTCCTAAGAAAAGTTTACCGTCTCCTTGTTCGTTCCATCCGAGATAGTCTTCGTATTTCCAATCGGGTAAAGGTTTGAAAGGATCTACTTTTTTGCCAAAATACTCTTCTACTTTGGCGCGGAATTTTTCTACTCCCCAATCTTCGAGGAGATATTTCATTCTGGCATGACGGCGGTTAGCGCGATCGCCATAATCTCTCTGAGTCGCTAAAATGGCTTTTACTAAGTCGTAGACATCTTCTTTTACTACATAACCAATCGCATCTGCCATGCGTGGGAAGGTTTCTTCTTTATTGTGAGTGCGTCCTAATCCACCCCCTGCCAGGACGTTAAACCCCTCAAGTTCTCCTTTATCATTGGTCATGACGACCAAGGTAACATCGTTGGTGTAGAGATCGACAGAATTATCTCCAGGTACGGTGACGGTACATTTAAATTTGCGGGGCATATAATGTTCCCCATAAAGTGGCTCTTCTTTATCGGGTAAATTAACGCCGTTAGCATTGCGCATTCTTGCTGCTTTTACGTCTGGGGACTCTTCAGCGCTGATTGCCTTTTCTCCATCTAACCAAATTTCGTAATAAGCACCCGTTTGGGGAGCGAGTAAATCGGCGACATTATTGGCATATTCCCAAGCATACTGATATTCTGGACGATTTTTATAAGGGGCGGGCGGAGCCATAACGTTGCGATTGATGTCGCCGCAAGCGCCCAAGGTCGATCCCATATTCCGTATAATGGTGCTTAGGGTTGCTTTGAGGTTCTTTTTTGAGAATGCCATGCAGTTGAAATCCCTGACGAGTAGTAACGCGCATTGTCTGATTGCCATACTCGTCTGAGAGGCGATCTAGCGTAAGATAGAGTTGCGCTGGTATAAAACCGCCTGGGCTTCTAGTACGCAACATGAATTGATAGTCTTTTTCGTGTCCTTGGACTCGGTTATCGCGATTATCTTGTTGATAAGAACCGTGAAATTTGAGAATTTGAATAGCATCTTCGCTAAAGTGAGTCGTATCTTCTAATAGTTGAGTTGCTAAAGGTTCCCGTAAATGATTGCTGCGCTCTTTAATTCCTTCTACTTTAGAAACTTTTGGCGTTGAGGATATAGGAGTTTTTACCATCGGAATAAATTATTGAATAATCGATACTAACAGGTCGAAATTGTTTGGACAGTTAACCGAGCGGATTTTGGTCACTCCTTCCATTTTAGCGTTTACGGGTCGCAACAAGTCTTTAAAAATTATGACGTTGAAGCTTGCGATCGCGATTACAATCAGCTATTAAGGGAAGATTTTTTGAGTTTTTATAGTTCTATCTTTTTCAGATGACCGAGCGCTCTACTAAAGCTACAGTAATAAGTAAAAACCCCTATATTCTTTTAGATAAGCAAGGCGATCGGATTTCGCGAGATTTAATCGGACGTTTTCACAAATTAGGACGAGATCCAGAACAAGTCGATCTTATTGTTCCTGAAGATTGGGCTGTTATCAGTCGAGTACAAGCCTGTTTTCGTAAAGTTAATAATGACTATTATATTTACGATGGCGACGGTAATAATCCGAGTACCAATCGATTATTTATCAATAATAGTATTATTACTCCTCAAGAAGGTTATCGCTTGCAACACGGCGATGAAATTAGAGTCGGTCAAAACCCTAAAAGTTGGGTTATTGTTACTTATTTTAATGCTAATAGTCCTCAAATAGTTAATCAACCGAATCAGCGCTTTATTTCTCTCAAAAATCGCTCGGTAACGTTAGGAAGAGATCCGAGTGCTAATCTCTGTTTGGATGCGCCTACAATATCTCGCCGTCACGCCGCGATCGATACCGATAACCAAGGTCGTTATATCTTAACCGATTACAGTACGAATGGGATTTTTGTTAACGGACAAAAAGTAACGGGTTCTGCCGTTTTATCTCCTGGTGCAACGATTCGCATTGGGCCTTATACTTTAACTTTACAAGGAGATGAATTAGTTTTAGTCGATCGCGGGGAAAATATTCGTCTCGATGCTGAAAATTTAGTAAGAATTGTCAAGGGAAAGGATCGACAAGATATTAAAATCTTAAATCAAATTTCTCTACCAATCGAACCCGGACAATTTGTTGCTTTAGTTGGCGGAAGCGGAACGGGAAAATCAACGTTGTTAAAAACATTAATAGGAATCGAACAGACAACCGAAGGAATGGTTTATTTAAATGGGGAAAATCTGCATCAGAACTTTAATATCTATCGCAATCTCATCGGTTATGTTCCCCAAGAAGATATCATTCATAAGGATTTAAAAGTCGAAGAGGTTTTAATTTATGCTGCTAAATTAAGACTCCCTGGCGATATTAACGTGCGAGAAGTCGTACAAAAAACCTTAGAACAAATTGAATTATTAGATCGACGAGATACCTTAGTCAAAAATCTCAGCGGTGGACAGATTAAACGAGTTAGTATTGGCGTAGAATTATTAGCCGATCCTAAATTATTCTTCTTAGACGAACCCACATCGGGACTCGATCCAGGATTGGATAAAAAGATGATGCAACTGTTGCGAAACTTAGCAAATGAAGGACGGACAATTATTTTAGTCACTCATGCGACGACTAATATTACATTATGCGATCGCGTTGTTTTTCTAGGAATTGGTGGCAACCTTTGTTACTTTGGTTTGCCCAAAGAAGCAATTGACTTTTTTTCAATTTCAAGCGGGGATTTCGCCGATATTTACATCAAGTTAGAAAAACCCGAAGTCGTCGTCCAGGAAGCCGATAAGTTTCGTCAATCTAGTTACTACAAAACCTATCTCGAAAATCATTTGAGTAACCTTGCTCAAGATAATGATTTTTTACCTCAAAAAGTAAAGCGATCGCTCTTACAACAAATCTCAATTTTAACTCAACGCTATCTAAAAATTTTACTCAGAGATCCGATTAATTTAAGCTTGTCTTTATTAACTGCACCTATTGGAATTAGTTTAATTACGCTTGCTATTCGAGACAAACATCCATTAGTTCTTAGTTCGAGTAGCGACCCTAGTTTAGCACCTTTAGCATTACGAGTATTATTTGTTTTTACCTGTGCAGCCATTTGGGTGGGATTAGCAAGTTCGCTACAAGAAATTGTCAAAGAATCTGCTATTTATATACGAGAAAGATTAGTTAACTTAAAACTTTCTGCTTACTTAGGATCTAAAATATCAGTTCTGGGTGGATTAGCCTTCTTACAAACATTATTAATCTCACTCGTTATTTTAATTGGTTTTAAATCCCCCTCAACTAACTTAACTCCTTGGTTGATTGGGCTAGGAATTACAAACTTTCTTACCTCGATCGCGTCTATTAGCTTAGGTTTAATGGTATCAGCAAGTGTCAGAAATATTACCCAAGCAAATAGCGCATTGCCAATTTTATTACTCCCTCAAATTATTTTTTCTGGGGTATTATTTAACATGGAAGGAATTGGTAAATATATATCCTGGCTAATGTTAAGTCGCTGGTCGATAGGAGCCTACGGAATCCTAGTTAATGTCAATAAAATGGTTCCCGAACCGATTATTTTATTCGATGGAACCAAAATTACACAACCTTTTGAAGGATCGCCAGTTTACGAAGCAACTTGGGCAAATCTTTTCTTGAATTGGGGAGTTTTGCTACTGCATTCAATTATCTATTTGGCAATAGCCTTTTTGATTCAAAAACGAAAAGATATAAAAGTTAAATAATCCCTGAAATAATAAGATAAACGAGCAAAATTAAATTTCTAGATGAGGGCAGGCAATAGGCAACAATAAGATTAAAGAGTATAATTAATTTGATGGAAGTAGTTACTAATCTTATATTGATATAGCGACTCTAAATAAATCATGAATATTTTAGTGCGAGCTAGAAGCTCGCACTAACAAAGAATTTACGTTCATAAATCAAATAGACTCGCTATATTAGAACGATCGCTATAAAGAATAAATAAAAAAACTTAAATAATAGGCTAGTCTTTATAAATAACTCATTTCTAAAAACATGAATAACAAAAGAATTTTAATCTGGCATCGCAACGACTTACGCCTACACGATCGCAAACCCATAGATCGAGCCTTAAAAGAAAAAGCACAAATAATTCCCTTTTATTGTTTCGACGAGCGACAATTTAAGCAAACTTCTTACGGGTTTCCAAAAACCGGAAAATATCGCGCTAAATTCTTGCTAGAAAGCATTACCGATTTACGAAACTCTCTAAAAAAACTTGGCAGTAACTTAATTATACGAAAAGGATTACCCGAAAAAATTATCCCCGCGATCGCACAACAATTAAATATCGATGAAGTTTACTATCAAGAAGAAGTTACCTCAGAAGAAATTGCCATTGAAAAATCTCTCAAACAAGCTCTATCACAAATCGAGATAAAAGTAAAAACTTTTTGGGGAATCACGCTTTATCATCCCGATAACTTACCTTTTGAAATCAATCGTCTTCCCGAACTTTTTACTAACTTTCGCAAAGAAGTCGAAAAAAAATCGATAGTTGACCCTACTTTTCCAACTCCACAAAAATTACCGCCGCTACCAGATATAGAAATCGGCGAAATTCCCCAACTAGCAGATTTTGGTCTTGAAGAACCCGTATTCGATCTTAGATCGGTCTTACAATTTAAAGGAGGAGAGAACGAAGGAATTGCTAGATTAAACGATTATTTTTGGGAAAAAGATAACCTCAAAATCTATAAAGAAACTCGTAATGGAATGTTAGGAAGCGATTATTCTTCTAAATTCTCTGCGTGGTTAGCTTTAGGATGTTTATCGCCTCGTTTTATTTACGAACAAGTTCAGAAATACGAAACAGAACGATTCAAAAATGATTCTACCTATTGGTTAATTTTTGAATTGCTTTGGCGAGATTTCTTTAGATTTATTGGAGCCAAACACGGCAATAAAATTTTTTATTTATCGGGATTGCAAGGATTAGATATTCTTTGGAAAGAAGACTGGAAAAGATTTCAACTTTGGCAAGAAGGAATGACGGGTTATCCGTTAGTTGATGCCAATATGCGAGAAATAGCAGCCACCGGATTTATGTCAAATCGAGGCAGACAAAATGTAGCCAGTTTCTTGACCAAAAATTTAGGCATTAATTGGATAATGGGTGCAGAATGGTTTGAATCTCTTTTAATCGATTATGATGTTTGTAGTAATTATGGAAATTGGAATTATACGGCTGGTGTCGGAAATGATGCTCGCGGTTTTCGCTATTTTAATATTGCCAAACAATCCAGAGATTACGATCGCCATGGAGATTATTTAAGACATTGGTTGCCCGAACTCGCTTCAGTTCCAGGCGACAAAATTCACGAACCTTGGAAATTATCCCAAGAAGAACAAAAGCGCTTTGGCGTTATAATTGGAGTCGATTATCCGCGTCCGGTTGTAGATTTTTTCAAATCAGTTCAAGATAACGAAAAAATTTATAATGCTGCTACATCTTCCGTTTAGCTCTAGCCTACTTTCTGAGCAAATAATTACTAATTTGTAATGGGCAACGAATTATTTTGACTAGCTTTTATCTCAATAGATTGAGTAGCAATTGTTAGGGAAGAGAGAATTGTTTAGGCGGGGAAAAGGAAAAAATATAGATAAAAGTTTTCCTTTTTACCCAGTTTCCAATCTTATTACATCAAATGTTTGAGACGTTGATAGCGACTCAAAGCAAGAAGGGGAAAATATTGCTGATAGAAATGATATTTCAGATAAAAATGACCTGGAAAACCCGTTCCGGTGAATTCTGATTCGTTCCAAGTTCCATTAGATGTTTGAGTAACCAGTAAATAGGATACGCCGCAATCGATCGCGTCTTTATAAAATTTTCCGGTAGCTTTAGCGGTTTCCAACAAACCAATTAATGCCCAAGCCGTTTGAGAAGCCGTACTGACTCCCTTTCCTTTGAGTGTCAGATCGTTATAGCTAAGCGGGGTTTCTCCCCAACCACCATCGGGATTTTGACAACTCACTAACCAAGTTGCGCCGCGTTCGATCTGACGTTGATGGGTTTGGGGCGCGATCGCCGCTAAAGCAGACAGCGCCCCGCTAGTACCATAGATGTAGTTAACGCCCCAACGACCAAACCAACTGCCATCGGCTTCTTGTTGTCGATCTAAATATGCGATCGCGCGATCGACTCGATTCTCGTCCATATCTAGATTACAAACGCCGAGCATCTCTAACACCCGTGCGGTTACGTCTGCGATGTTAGGATCTATCATGGCTTTGAGGTCGGCATAGGGAAGAGCATTAATCCAATTTTGGTTGTTATTGAGATCGAAAGCCGCCCATCCGCCTGCTTTGCACTGCATCGTTGCCATCCATTCGACAGCACGGGCGATCGCAGCGTCTTTAAGTTTTTCGTAGGGCAATCTCAAGGCGTTTAATGCCATGACGACGACAGCAGAATCGTCTAAATCGGGATAAAAGCGATTTTCAAACTCAAACGCCCATCCGCCTGGTTGACCTTGCTTATTTTTCACCGCCCAATCTCCATAAGCGAGGATTTGCTTGTCAAGCAACCACTCTCCAGCGCGAACCAAAGCAGGCTCGTCAGGCGCGATGCCCGACTCTACCAAGGCGCGTAAAACCCAAGCCGTATCCCAAACTGGAGAAACGCAGGGTTGAGTGCGATAGGTTTGTTCGGTTTCGATACTAAAGTTGTCGATCGCCCTAAGTCCTCGTTCGACAATCGGATCGGCAACATCATAGTTTAAGACTCGCAATGCCAACATAGAATTGAGCATAGCAGGAATGATTCCCCCCCAGTCTCCAGTCGCTTCTTGTCTATCTAAGATCCACTTTTCGGCGGCTTTGATTCCCTCTTGGCGAAAGGGAACTAAATTAAAATTTTCTGCAAATTTAAAAACGCGATCGAGCCAGACAAACATATCCGCCCAGTTTCCGCACAGGGAAAACTCGTAGTTAACATTCTCGATACCTTCGGCATACAATTCGTCGAGGGCGATGGCTGAATCGGTCACAAAAACGGGTTTTTTATCGAAAACGATTAGTAGGGGAACGGTGCTACTTCTCGCCCAACTGGACATCTCATAAATAGTGAAGGGAAAATTATCGGGAAACAACATTATCCAGGGAGGAATCGAGGGAATGCCTCGCCAGTCGTAACAGCCGATTAATGCCAGGTGAAACTTAGTAAAAACTCGCGTTTTGCTGATTCCGCCTCGTTCGAGAATAAAATCTTTGGCACGAACTAAAGCGCGATCGCTTTGGGGAACGCCTAACAATCTCAATGCCATATACGCTTCTACTGAAGTGCTGAGATCGCCGCCATCTCCCCAGAAGAGTTCCCAACCGCCATGTTCTCTTTGTTGAGAACGCAAATAGGCTTCAACTTTATACAAAGGACGGGCGCGATCGGTTCCCCAGATTTTATGCAACAATACGACTTCTGAGGTTATCGTCACGTTAGATTCTAGCTCTGCCCACCAGTATCCTTCTGGATATTGTCTTGAAAATAAGTAATTTTGATTAGCTTCAATCGCTTTGCCAACTCGATCTGAAGGTTCTGCTCTCCCACTCTGAGAAACCCTGTCCTGCGCTTGCATATATTCCCGTAAAAGTTCGTTATTCGTATAAAGTAGCAGGTTAAACCTGATTTGTTTCCGCAGAAATTTGAAGTTTTGACGAAGATATTAACCCACCCTTATATAAGCTTTATAGTTCTCTTAGGATGGATTTATGCAAGGGGAGCGATTGGGGATTGGTGATTGGCGATTAGTGACTGGGGATCGATCCTTAAGGGCTAATAAATCGAGCGAATTTCCAAGTTTCCCAGTCCTCAGCGTCCCGATCTCCGTTCGCCTTCTTTATGGGTAAAATTATTGAATCAGAATTATTGCCTCTTGTACCTTGGTAGAAAGCGCTTGTTGAAGCGATCGCGCTACTTTCTCAACCAGTGCGTCAAAAGCCTCCTGATTAGCATTTAGCTGCTCTTGAAGCGCCTTTTCTAATTCAGGTTTAATTTGCTCGGCAACGCGATCGATCTTCGAGTCGTCTAAAAGATTAGAGCGAACCCACCCAGGCACATTGACATTTGCTTTAATCGCCTCTTTGACCCCTTGGCGATTTAATTCCATCCCTGCTGCGATCGCAGAAGCGCCATAAATCAAGACAATTGGCCAAGTTAAATGTCCGGTAACGATCAAGGTAATGATACTAGCTAGCGTTCCTCCACCGATAACAACATTCACAAATAAACCTACCGTATCTGCCAGGATAGCATCGCCAACGGGAAGTTCTGGATTAACTAAAACGGGATCGATGCCTTCTTCAAAGCGCAAGCTACTTCTCGGAATTTGGTACTTTCGACAAATTGGATCGGTTTTAGCAGCTAAGTCGGGTTGTATTTTTTCGTTAAACCAACCGATACATTGCTGGTTAATTATCTGCTGGGCGCGATCGCTCGTCAACCACTGTTCCGCTTGTCGCTTCATCGAGTCTTCTAAATCGGCAAAAGTCTTGATTTTGTTCTTTTGCCAGTCTTTAAGAGCGGGTTTGACTGCATCTTTAATCAATCCGTCTGCTAGCGGTTCGCTCATCCATACGATTAACTCAGGAATAGCTGTTTCTATCTGTTCTTGAAGTAACTTTTCGCTAAATAGTTGGTTGACTTCTTGTTTGAACGCCTCTGCACGAAGATCCCACCGTCCGACTCGTGCTAATCCCAAGGCGATACACCGTTCGGGTTCTGGGTCGGGACGCAGAATTGTTTCGGGTGCGGCGAAGATTTCTTGGCAAATTTGTTGGGTAAATTTCATGCGGGATGCGCCGCCAGTCATCAGTACCAGTTTCGGCACGATGTTTTGTTCGTCTAGCTGCTTTTTTGCCTCGCCAACCGCAGCGCGAAACGATTCGAGCCAACTTTTTTGACCCAGTACAGTCATTTTTTGGTTTAAGATTTCTTTGATGAGGGATTGGTTAACTTTGGGAATAAAATAAATTTGTTCGTTAATCGACTCGAAACCTCGCGCAAAGGAATTATCGTCGCCATATACTTGTTCGTTAGAAAAGTAATCTTCCTTCGCTTTGCGACAAGCTAATTCGCAACGTGCTTGGTGGTGAGGGTATTGGGTAAAGACTTTTTCGAGTAACGCTTTTTGTTCGTGTTGAGCGAGGGTGCGAGCGAAAATCGCTTTATCGATTAAAGATGCTCCTAGCGCATTGCTACCAAAATCGAGCGGGACTTCGTGAAAGCTTTTAACTAAAGTAAAATCAGTAGTTGAGGAGCCAATATCGATAATTAACACCGACGATTTCAGTTTTTCATACTCCAACTTCCCCGCTTCTTTGGCTTGCATAAAAGCGGCTCGCGATTCGGGTATAACATTAAGAAAAGGGATATTCGCTTCTTGTAGTAGCTTCTGATATTCTTCGCGATCGCGACTCGACCATCCCGAAGGACAACCGACATAAAAACGACTATTTTCCGTACCTTCTATTTGTCTGCTTTCTTTGAGCAAGCGATAGCAAGTTGCAATATAGGTACGCATGGTTTCCCGATAATCGGGATCGTTGTTGGGTTTCTGCTTGAACGAGATTTTTAACTGGGTAACGCCAGCTTGAATTAACGCTTGTTCTCCCACGAGATAACCGAGTTTGGGATGCCAAGCAAGCGCTGTAATTTGATTTTTTTTGTTATTAATCTCAAGCATCTGTGGGGGTTCGATGCTGTCTGCGAGCGCTTTAGCGACGGATGTTTCGCCATGTCCGAGATCGAAACCAATTGTTTCTAAAATTTCCATATTTTTAACAGCTATGATTCTTGCACCTCAGAATAGGCAGGTTCGATGACTCGTCCGCGTCTGAGCAGGCGATCGCCCTTTAATAGGGCAGGCGCGATCGTGACATAATCTTGAGTAGAGGGATCGATACTCGGCTCGAAATCAAAATACTCGCGATTGTTACGAGGATCTTGAGATTGATAAATTTGAGTGCGAATTCCTTGCTCGATTAAAATTTGTGGTAATAGTTTTACTAGTTCGCTCGTCATTTGCGGGCGATCGAGAAACGATGTCCCCATTAATCTTTGCAGGAAATTTAAGAGTTCTGGCAGATCTTCTAGAGCGCGATCGTCTTTTGGTTTATTCCATTCTTCTACTCTAGCGACTGCTAGATCGATTGTGTGGAGAGCGTCGCCAAGATTCTCCAATAAAATTTTACTCTCGACTCGCAAAGTAGGTTGAGGAGATTTTACGAGTTGAGGGGAAGATAAATTGTCTTCTTTATTGAGTTGAAACACTACTTCGAGTCCTAGAAGCAATAAGGTTAACAAAATTGCCATCCACGCACCCGGAGCAGTTTTCGTTAAAGAGAATAAAGAACCTAAAATTCCTATAAAAATGAGTCCTTGTAAAAGTTTTAGAATTAATTTGTTAGGGGAAAACGCGATCGCTTCTTCAGCAATTGGTTTTTGTTCTGGTATATCTATTTGAGAAATAGTTGCCACAGCAAGCATAACAAGGGACTGACGCAGCGCGTCCATAAAAAATGAAGCTAAACGGACTTGAGCCACATTTAGCTGATTTATGTAATTCTTTTCAAAATTATCGAGTCGATTTTGAAGCAGTTTAACAACTTGTTCTATGTTAGTTGCTTTGTCAATCTCGCTTTGGAGTCGCTCGCGTTCTTCGTTAAAAAGTATAGATAATGTTTTCATTTAATTGTAGGGAGATTGTAGGTTGGGTTTAGTGCCTCAATCCAACATTAATACTACTTTTCCTTTACTACTAATTTTAACAAAAGTAAAGTGGTGGGTAATGCCAATAACCTTGTTTTTATTTGCCTACCCTACGATGATTTTAATTCAATTTCTTTTTGCTCTCGCTAACTATTAATTGTTTGCTCTAACCCTTGTTGATAATCTTGATATTGTGGACTTCATCCCAATTTTTGTTGACTTTTTTTATAACTAACGCGAGTAGAAAGGTTGAGTAATTCCATTTGTTGAAGTTTGATTATTAAACGAGCGAAAGGAGCCGTCCATTTTTAAAGCATAGCTTGTATGAACGAATAATCGAATAACGCGATCGCTTAATGCTTTAATTAACGCTCTAGTTGTAGTAGGTAAAATGCGATCGTAATCTATTTATTAAAAGTTGAAGTATTTTTGGATTTTTGTATAATTCCAGTCTCAGTACAGGACAAAAAATAGAGAGAGGTTGCCAACAGAGACAAGAAAAGGGTTTTGCTGTTCCACATCTAGATTTCCTATTGATGAGTGAAGAAAGACTTCTTAAAACTCTCTCCCAGTCTCCCCGTCCCCCAGTCTCCCGTCCAACTTTTATGGTCGCCTAAATGTTTAACAGCTTAACTGGTCACTGGTCACTGGTCGCCGTTAAATATCCTCTAGGTGTAATTATCCAATCTGCATAAGTGCGAGTGCTACAGTTGCCGATGAGAACGGTTGTTAACATATCGATAGAATACTCTAACATTTCTTCTAGGGTTGTCAGCGTTATCTGTTCGTCGGGACGGTAAGCGGATTGAACGATCGCGACTGGCGTATTAGGATGGCGATATTTGAGAAAAATTTGTTGCGCGATAACAATTTGCTGGGTGCGAGTTTGCGATCGCGGATTATACAATGCCGTGACAAAATCGCCAACTGCCGCCGCTTCTAGGCGTTTTTCGATAACTTCCCAAGGCGTTAATAGGTCGCTCAAACTAATAGTACAAAAATCGTGCATCAACGGCGTCCCCACCCTTGAAGCGGCTGCAATAACAGCCGTAATCCCTGGGAAAACTTCTACTTTGGGCACTTTGCCATCCCACCCTTTAGCTTGTAGTTCTTCCATGACTAATCCTGCCATGCCATAAATCCCGCAATCGCCGGAAGAAACTACAGCAACGGTTAATCCCCATTGTGCTAATTCTATTGCTCGTTGCGCTCTTTGTCGTTCTTGAGTAATGGGAAGCGATTCAATAATCTGTCCCGGACGCAGTAAAGATTCAATCAGGTCGAGATAAAGAGAATAGCCAATTATTGCATCTGCCCCAGTAATAGCAACTTTAGCAGCAGGCGTAATTTGATCTAAATTGCCTGGCCCCGTCCCAACTAGCAATAATTGACCCGTGCGTCCAGTATATTCTAAGTCTGAAAGCGCGATCGCAACTGTTACCGCCCCAGGTTCGCCATCTAGTTTGATAATTTGTTTAGGAACGATTAAGCTTGAAGCTTGCGACGCTACAATAGCGGCTGCTTCTGCTACGCTTGGGGTTCCCACTTCTTGCTCTACGATAGAAGAGGGATTGGGAACATTTACCTGGCATAACATCTCAGCATTAAAGATTTTTAAGGGAAAATTGCGATCGCGACAATAGTCTAATATCCCTACTTCATCAGCTTTGAGTTCTATGGTTGCTAATCCGGCGATCGCATCTGTAGCTAAATGATAGCGCGTGCAAACTTGCGCGATCGCCTCTTCGATTAGCTTTCTCGATGTTCCTCTCTCGCATCCAATTCCCACCCACAATACTCTGGGATGCCATTGAACCTTGGGAAGCTTAGTATCGGATGCAAATTGTCGTTTGGTTGTGCTAATCCAAATTCTTGCTTGAGGCGAGATGGATTCGTTAAACTCTTCAAAACCAAAATAAAAAGAATGTCCCTCTGGTAAATTATCTTGCCATAGCGTCGAACCGACTTCTTGAATGACTTGTATAGTTTCTCCCCGTGAAATCGCCGCGCTAACTCCCGTCCAATCTCCGCTTCCTTTACACCACCCAAACGGCAATCCTAAAATGTCGATTCCAGGCAAACCCAAACTAGTCGATGCACCCGTTAAAACAGGCGTTGCGCCGAGTTGATGGGCGATTAATCTCGTCAATTCGTCAGCCCCGCCTTGATGACCGCTACACAAACTGTTGACAAAATAACCATCTTGGTCTGTTGCAATAACGGCTGGATCGCGAGATTTATCTTCAATAAGCGAAGCAATTAATCGCACAACTGCACCAGTTGCCATACAGAAGACAAAAGCGCGATATTCGCTCCAGATTGAAGCAATATGTTTTTTTAGCGACCCTGTATAAGTTTGGACATTTGGTAAGTTAGAAAGAGACTCTGGGACAAAAAGGGTTGCATTGGTGCTTTGACAAAGTGGTTGTAGAGTTTGAATCGCTTTAGGTGTAGTTGCGATCGCAGCAATGGGTTGAAATCTAGCAAATAATGACTGACTCAAATTGAATTATGAATGATAAATTATGAATGATGAAAATTAGGAGGAAAGCTTTAGTAGTAAATATTCTTCCTTGTCTTCCTTGTCTCTCTTACTGTGGCGATAACGGCGGTGGAAAGTAAATATCTGCATGAAACTGCGCTATTTCAGGAGTGCGATGAATGGGAAATACATATTCGAGATTTTCGTGGGGACGAGCAATAATATGATATGAAAGGACTTTTGCGCCGTAGACGCGAGCGATCGCATCTAGTCCCGCCGCTATAGCAATAGTGGCTTCAGAGACTGCCCCTCGAATAATAATAGTAATCCTACCGGAATCAGTATTTTCATAACCAACTAAAGTAATTCTAGCCGCTTTACACATTGCGTCTCCTGCTTCTATAGCAGCAGGTACGCCCGTTGTTTCGAGCATACCGAGAGCCAACGTTGTCATTTGTAATTGCTCAGATTGCGATCGCTTTTCTTATTGTCCAACTTTTTTGCGATCGCGTTACACTTATTTTTGACGAGCTTTCCTCACGGATAGGTTAGAAGCAAACGACCCAAAAGCTTCTACAACTAACTATTTAGGCTGCTTCGGATAAAGACTGGGAATCGACTACACTACGATAATAATCTTGTAGCTGACGGGTTGCAGCTGCCCATCCCCAGCGTTCTGCCTCTTGACGGGCATTATATCGCAACTGTTCTCGTTCTGCTTTGGCTTCTAGAAGACGTTGCGTTGCTGTAATTGCCCCGTCAGGATCGTTAGAATCGAATAGATAGCCATTGACTCCATCGGTAACGATATCGGGAATTCCGCCAGAAGCTGCTGCTACTACCGGACAACCCGCCGCCATTGCTTCGAGTAAGACTAATCCTAACGTTTCCGTGCGAGAAGGGAAGATAAACGCATCGGCAGAAGCAAAGGCCGAGGCAAGTTCTAACCCCTGGAGGTAGCCGACAAAATGTGTCTGTGTGCCCGCAAAATGCGCCTCTAATGCCTCTCGATGCGGACCATCGCCAACAATCGCCAAATGTGCTTCTGGAATGGCTTCTAGGATGGGTTTGATGCGATCGATTTCTTTTTCTGCCGAGACTCGTCCGACATATAACAGCAGTGGATTATCGGGATTTCCGTTGGAAAGGCGCGATCGCATTTGATTTGAAGCGAGATGCGGTTGAAACATCTCTGTATCGACTCCTCGCTGCCACAAATTGACTCTTTCTATGCCGCGATCTACTAATTCCTGTACCATTGCGGTTGAGGTACAGAGGTTGAGTTGCGCTTGATTATGTGCCAATTTCAGCAACTCCCACAACAATCCTTCGAGAGATCCGAGTCCGTAATGCTGCAAGTATTGAGGTAAGTGAGTGTGATAGGAAGCAACCAAGGGAATATTCATCGTCTTAGCATAATAAATCCCGCCGACTCCTAAGACGGCGGGATTGACGACATGGATTAAATCGGGTTTAAATCTTTCTAAAGCTTTACGAATACTCGGTCTGGGAATGGCTAGTTTTAATTCTGGATACATGGGAAGTGGAATGCCAGAAACGCCATGAATTTTTGCACCTTTGTATTCCCTAAGTCCGCCGTCGGGAGAAAATACTAAAACGCGATCGCCATTTCGTTGTAAATGTTCTACAGTATGGCGCAAGCGAGTAACAATTCCATCGATTTTGGGTAAAAAAGTTTCAGTAAATAAAGCAATTCTCATAAAAATTTCATCGATTTTGGATTGTAAATTTTGTGAGACAGTTCGAGTCTTGGCGGTTCCCGTCGAGTCGAAACTGTCGAACCCGAAGGGGATTTTGGATTGATTTTACGCATCGACCCAGAGGATTATACTTATCAATCGTTTTTTGATTGTTTTGGGTAAAGTACAAATTCCGTGAATGCCGATAGAAATAATAGCCATTCCTAATAAAACTCCCACGCCTTCTGCAAAACAATTGATTCTATGTCTATTTTCGGCGGATTGGGCGACAAATAATTGAGATATCGTAGCAGAAGGCGATTTTGCTAGCGTTTCAAAGTTTTTATGACTCGTTGTTAATGCCGTCCATTCGGGAAAAAGATAATAGGTACTCAATGCCATCATCGATGTTCCAGGAAGTATAACTAAAAGTAAGAGCGCGATCGCTTTCATAGAGCATTTCCTATTTCAGTCGATAACTGCAACCTTTTAGCAACCTCAACATCAGTAACGGGATAAACCGACTCGCGAGGAACCATTAATTCTTCCCAATTACCTTTGTTTTGTTTCTGTTGTCGTACAAATTCAGAAATATCTTCGACGCTGACAATCCATTCTCGCGAGTAACGTTCTAAAAACTCGCCGCGCAACCCTAACTGAATGGCGCGTCGTTCTAGTTTTGCACCGCTAGGATTATGGTCGGGATCCCATTGCAAGCGAACTGAAGAACAGTTAACATCTTTTTCCATTCTTTCTCAGTTTCATACAATTCTGGAACCAATTTAGAAGGAACTGCTTGGGCCAAAATTTTATCGAAAGCATGACGCTTGATTTTGACAGTGAGTGTCACTTCTTGTCCTTCTTTCGTTCCCCATCCCGAACGATACATCATCCACAAAAAGTTAGGTTTTATCCAACTCATGCGATCGCGTTTAAATTCCCCACCAAAATAACCCTCTTTTGCCGCAAAAGACCGATCGCGGGACGATATGCCCGATCGACAACAACAGATTCCTCATCGTATTGTGCCATAATATAGCGTCCGCTTTTAGGCAATCGGTCTTTTTGAATGACATAAGGTTCTAAAACCAGCCTCATGTTAATAATATTTATCCCATAGGCGACTTTTTAAAAACTTTCTTTTAAAGCAAGGCTATTTCCTTCTCATTTAGCCCGCCAAGGAATTAATTCCCTGGCTAATATTAAGAAGTCGGTTTTAACTGAGATCTTGCACCTTTCTCAACAAACCGTCAGCGATTTAAATCGCTGCCTCACATATAAAGTCGTCTGAAGACGACTGGGTAGGCATTTTAGTCCATTTCAATGGACTTTATATGTAAGACGGGGAATTCATTCCCCGGCGGTTATTGCTAATGCTGCAAGATGTGAGTTTTAACCGACTGGGAGAATCACTTTTAGTTTTTTATCTTAGTCCGTTTAAACGGACTTTATATATGAGCCAGGAAATTAATTACAAGAGCGGATCGCGTAACGAATGAAATAGCCTTAATTTATGAAAGGTTATTAATGAAAACTCTCGATTAACAATCCTTCCTTAATCGGTCTTAACCCTAAAAAAGAGCGAATAAGCAAAAGAAATTCAGAAAATTTGCACGTCTTATCGCATCTAGCTTCTGCGCCAAGCAACTTTCGGTAGAATATTTTTCTCATCCACGCGATACTTGTATTTAGTCGCAAAGTTTAGTAGAGAATCAAGGAGAGAATCGGATAAATAATGAGGTTGCAAACCAAGATCGAGTAATTTAGTGTTTTTGGCGTTGAAGTAGTGTTCTTCCAACTCAACCCTGGGGTTGCTGAGATGGTCGATTTCTACCTTCATTCCCATTGACGATCCCGCTTTTTGAACCATTGTTGCCAAATCGCCGACGCTGAATAGTTCGGTGAATTGGTTGAAGACGCGGAACTGTCCGACATCAGCAGGATTGGCGATCGCGAGTTCAACACAACGCACCGTATCCCGAATATCTAAAAATCCTCTCGTCTGTCCGCCTTTGCCGTATACTGTCAAAGGATGTCCGATCGCAGCTTGGATACAAAAGCGATTCAACGCCGTTCCAAACACACCATCATAATCGAGACGGTTGATAAACATCTCATCCATTCCGGTCTCTTCGGTGAGGACTCCATAAACAACACCTTGGTTGAGATCGGTTGCTCTCAGTCCCCAAATCTTACAAGCAAAATGAATATTATGACTATCGTGGACTTTGCTAAGGTGATAGAAACTTCCTGGCTGTTTGGGGTAAGGTAGCGTATCCTTACGTCCATTGTGTTCGATAGTAATGTAACCTTCTTCGATATCGATATTGGGAGTGCCATATTCTCCCATCGTTCCCAGCTTCACCAATGGCAATCGGGAAAATCTTCTTTCATTGAGTAGAGAAGGTTCAATGTCCCGACGACATTATTAACTTGCGTCATGACAGCGTGTTCGCGATCGATCATCGAATACGGCGCAGAACGCTGTTCGCCAAAGTGGACGACCGCCTCTGGTTCAAACTGGCGCATGGTTTTACCCAAGAAATCGTAATCAGTTATATCGCCTACAAATAGGTCGATCGATTTCCCTGTAAGATCTTGCCAGCGCTGGATACGATGGTGAATTGAGGCAATCGGGGTTAGCGTATCTACCCCTAATTTTGCGTCCCAATGCCGCCTGACCAAACTATCGAGAATGCCTACTTCATAACCTCTGTTAGATAGGTGTAGCGCAGTTGCCCAACCGCAATAACCGTCACCACCAATTACCAGAACTTTCATACCAAATCAATAAAAATTTGTTTTTCGATCTATTCGCTAAGAGATATTCCGCCACAGTACAACGGAAGCTTTCTCATACTTCGTCAATGTATCAGGAATTGGTACTTCATATACCAAAGATGTTAAATAGTGTTGCAATATTCAGTTATCAGTAATCAGTGATTAGGTAAAAGGCAACAGGCAATAGGGGAAAAAGACTTATGTATACATTCTCCCTTGTCTCCCTTGTCTCCCTTGTCTTCCCTACTCCCCAGAAGCGGGAAGTTCGGGATCGAGTTGACGTGCTTTTTCAAAATTAAGTTGTGCTTCTTCTGTTTTTCCCTGCTGTTCGTGTGCCATGCCTAGATTGTAGTAAGCTAGCGCGTAATTGGGATCGATCGCGATCGCATTTTGATATTCGGCGATCGCTTCGTCTAATTTTTCTTGTTTGTGCAAAACAGCCCCTAAGTTATTATGAGCTAAAGCATTTTCAGGATCGAGTTGTATTACTGCTCGAAAATACTTACTTGCTTCTTCTAAATTTCCTTCGTCGGATAAAGCCGTGCCCAAATTGAGATAAAATTCAACATTAATCGGGTTAAGTTGGCTCGCTTGTCGAAAATTCGCAATAGCTTCTTTGGTTTTTCCCTGGTCGTATAAAGCTGTCCCCAAGTTATAGTAAGCGGTAGCGTTATTAGGATCGACTTGAATAGCTTGCCGAAAAAGACTTTCTGCGCGATCGAAATTCTCCGATTCTCCTGCGGCAATCCCCTCTTCGATCAGTTGGTCAACATTTTGAGCGACTACTATCTCTGGAAACGACATCAGAGATAGCATTAATGGCAGAGATAAAAATTGACGCAGCATTTTGAATTTTAGACTTAATTATAGTCCTAAAAAAATACAAAAGTACGCCAGATCGAAATATTAGTGCGACGTATGATTATGGTGTCTATGCCCTTCTGCATCAGGTTCCTTGGGTTGGGAGCTTTCATCCATCTTCATCTGTAAAATCGTCATATTATGCTCTCCAAAGCTAACCAATCCCATCGACATAATCCCCGCACTTAACAATCCCATCGAGACAAATCCGATCGAAATTATTCCCATCGGGACTAATCCAATTGAGATTAATCCATGAGGAATTGCCCCAATAGAAATTAATCCATGAGGAGAAACTCCCAAACAAATGACTGCATCGTGAGGTGCAATTCCAACTGCGAATAGTTTTCTTTTTTCTTTAAGTTCTTTCATTATTTATAGAGACAGATGCGATCGCAAAACAGTAAACTACGATCGCACATTAGTCAAAAGACAATCTGTAAAATATTGCTTCCTTCACTTCAAAATTAGGGACAAAGGGGGACAAGGGGGACAAAGGAGGACAAGGAGGACAAGGGGGACAAGGGGTACAAAGGGGGACAAGGG
>JAAUUT010000001.1 GCA_012031035.1 Candidatus Altimarinota bacterium
CCGTCACGGGTTACTACGTAAAGAAAACCCACCGCCGAACGATTTGCAGAGACAACGTTGCTGTTGTGGGATTGCGTCACCCGCATCAAAGGCGGAAATCCCTTCTTTCGTCCTCGCCTGGGAAAACAGCAAGTCCAAATGACCATTGGCGAACCCCTATCAGTCTCAGATCGCTGGGATGATTACAAACACAATCGCCGTCAAGCTGTTGCTAGTTTAACGCAAGATTTACAAGCCGCTTTAAAAAATACCATTGCAACCAGTTGAAACTGTTAAGCTAAAAACTAGATTGCATCGCCCCTAAATCGGTTCAAAAGTAATTAACTGATTGACTTTTGGTTTGCCGAAACGCCGCCAAGCGCTACCGCCGCGCAAAAATAACTCCATCCAGCGCACTGCTGTTTTGCTATCTTCCGATTGCCATCCAGAACTTCCTGGCGCAAAGGCGAGAGAACCTTCCGGGACGCGAAAACTGCCATCAGAATAGATCGCATCGCTAACCATTTCGCCTACGCGCACGATAACTTTAGTTTCTGGTTTAAAATCGACCTCATCTGCTAAAATAGTAGTCTTGAGATTGCCATAACCATCGACCCAGGCGACTCGGTTGGAAGGAAAATCGGGAATTTGTGCGGGTAAAATAGGCTCTCCTAACAAAGTGCGATCGCCATTAACGATCGCTGCTGCTGCATCTGGAAAAATATCGCGAGAACGAAATTGAGACCCCCCGCGCGAGACTCGTACTGTGTGGATAGAAGAAGCAATATTTTTGATAAAAGACAGCGTATAACCCGCCCAAACCCCAATTGCTTTAGTTCCATTGGGAAGCAACGCATAAGTTAACCCTTCTCCTTCATTATCGATGCGAGCTTCGGGGTTATCTTGACGAGGGGCACAGTTATGATAAATTAAGCGATCGCTCGCTCCTAAATTGAGTCCGAGTTGAGCAATCCAAAACCCCGTCGCTAGGGTACTAAATGGGGGAACGGAAAGGCATTGAATTTGAGCGTTAGGAAAATGATATTGCAAGCGCTGGCTTACTTCTACAAAAGCTGGATCGTTACTGCCGTAGTCAGCAATGAGGCTAATAAACATAGGGAACATCCGCGATCGCAATCTAACTCAGTTTATCTTACCCTAGAAACAGAAAACCCACGGTAAGCTGTTGCTATGCCGTGGGCGAGTGACTTACCCAGCGAGTTCATTAAAGAATGCCTGCATTAGAGAGTCCTAAAATCATGCCCGCACCCAAAATATGACCCAAGCTCATAGTAGCGAGAAGTTCGGGAACCCCGAAGCTTTTACGAGAGGCAAGTTGAGGAATGGGTAAATCTGGCCCTGCTCCTGTCTTTTGAATAGCAAAATAGCCGATAATAATCGCAAACAAATTACAGGCGATCATGACTGTTGCGACTGATAAATTCCAATCAACGGTTTTAGGCACAGTTGATTGAGCCATCAATATTAAATTTAGGATTGTAAACATGGTAAACTCCGCTCTCAATAATCTTTTACAAAAAAAGGTGTTTTGACGCTCCCAACACTAACATAACCAAGCCACCTTGGGAGTTTTAACCACGGTTATCCTTATTAAATTTTAACTATGGATTCTCGGATCGGGATGTAGCGTCGCTAAAATTTCACTCTCAAATTGTGCTAACTCATCCAAACGCCGCTGTACTACCTCTCGCTCGAAATACGTATCCGCCAAAACCCAATAAATGCCGTAGTGACGTGCTTCAGATGCCATCAAACTGCGATAGAATTTAGCCAGATCGGGTTCTGGACAGTATTCGCCGAGCAATCCCAAACGTTCGTGAGAGCGTGCCTCAATGAGCGCTGAAATTAAAAGTGAATCGAGCAATCTATCGGGTTCTTGACGGCGAATTTGTGCTTTCAATTTAGCGCCATAGGGAGGCGCATTTAAGGGCGCTAAAGGAATTCCTTTTCGATCTAACCATTGATTGACTTGCTCGAAATGTTCTAATTCCTCTTGCGCGATCGCGGTTAATTTCCGAACCAAAGGCGCGTAAGAAGGATAGCGGAACATTAAATTGATAGCTGCACTTGCTGCTTTGCGCTCGCAGTGAGAATGGTCGAGTAAGATAATATCCAAATTGGCGATCGCCATCTCGATCCAAGCAGCTAGCGTCGGCTGTTTGAGGAAATTAATTTTAGTAGGTATAGACAAAGACACGCAGTTTACGAGAAACTAAGGGCTATATTAGGGAGTTTAGCAACTAGTTTCGGTATGTCACAATAGATCTCAATCGTCGAAAGATCGATCTTTCCAACAAAATTGGGAAGCCTTATTAAAAAACTGATTTTATATAGCAAGCAATGACCCAACGCCGAATCATTATTGGTGACGTTCACGGCCATTACGAGACTCTAATGAGCTTGTTAGAGTCGGTCGCGCCACGAAGCGACGATCGCCTCTATTTTCTAGGCGATTTAATCGATAGAGGGCCTCATAGCGCCCAAGTAGTAGACTTTGTTTATAAGAATAACTATAAATGCTTGCTAGGAAATCACGAGCAAATGTTGCTCGATGCGGTCGGCAACGGTCAAATTTCTACTAACTTATTACAAGCTTGGCTCTACAGCGGCGGTCATTCTACGCTAATGAGCTATGACAACAATATTCCTCAAGAACATATCGACTGGATGAAAACCCTGCCTACTTATTTGGATTTGGGGGACATTTGGTTAGTTCATGCGGGAGTTCATCCCAAAATGACGATAGAAGAACAATCCTCAGAGCAATTTTGTTGGATTCGAGATGAATTTCACAGCATGGTTCGACCTTATTTTACCGATAAGCTAATTATTACAGGTCATACGATTACCTTTACCTTTCCTGGCGTTCAACCAGGACAACTGGTAGCGGGAGAAGGTTGGCTCGATATTGATACGGGAGCATACCATCAAAATAGCGGCTGGTTGACAGCATTAGATGTCACCAATAACAAGGTTTACCAAGTTAATGCCAAAAAAGGGAATCGGCGATCGCTGCCCCTAGAAAAAGCGATCGCGCAAATCGAGCCTAGTGCCGTCTTTTCTAGACGATCGAAACGAGTTCTGGGTAAATCCTAGCAATTGCTATCTCAATTTATAACAATATAATAGCTAGATAAATTTTATGGATCTCGATCTTTTATGGCTGCGCGAACGTTTTGGCTGGATGGGCAAGCACAGTGGCTACGATCAAGTTTGTGAAGCGATCGCCAAACATCAGCCAGGAAATCATCGTAGCGTCTTCAGAAGATCGAGCAGATCTCTCCCAAAAATTAGCCGTCGCTATCTTTCGCGTCTAGCCGCTAAAACCAAGACCGGCCCAAAATATGACATTTATAGTGCAGCCGCAGAGGTAGAAGTTTTTGTAAAAGCTTTTGCAAAACCAGACTTAGTACATATTAATTACGTTGAAAATAACTTAGGAATTTTACCAAGCTGGGGTCAACGCCTCGCCCTAACAATCGTTGGAACGGCCCATCAACCCCTAAGTTGGTGGCGTTTATGGCATCGTTATCCCAATCATATTTCTACTTTAAATGGATTAATTGTTCCCAGCAGCAGAGAAGTGTCTTACTTCGAGCAGTATTTGCCCGAAAAAGTTTATTGTATTCTCCACGGCGTAGATATTACCTTTTTTAAACCCAGTGCAGAAACTATCGATAGCAATGCACCGCGTTGTATCTTTTCTGGTAGATGGTTGCGAGATACAGAGACATTGGCTTACGTTATCGATAAAGTTCTTGCTAAAAATCCCAAAGTTCAATTCGATATCATTCTGCCCCATAACAGCCGTACTTATGGCGACCCTTCGCTTTTACGAATGGCCAGACACGAACAAGTTTGCTGGTATGCAGGCGTTTCCGATAATGAACTCCTCAAAATCTATCAAAGAGCGAGTATGCTAGTGCTACCCCTCCTAGATTGTACGGCCAACAATGCTCTGGTGGAAGCGATCGCCTGCGGTTTACCCGTAATCTCCAATGATGTTGGCGGTTTACCCGATTATACGCGAGATAGCTTTGCCGATCTATTGCCAGTGGGCGATGTAGACGGAATGACTCATGCCATCCTGAAACTAGCAGACGATCCCCAAGAAATTGAGCGCAGAAGCCTAGAAGCGCGATCGTTCGCCGAACAAAATCTGAGTTGGGAAAAAATTGCTATTCAAACCTTAGAAGTTTATGAAAAAGTGCTTGCTTCGAGAAAGTGAATAACTTTAATTCTATGACTCAATTTTTATAAGACTTTTAGGAATTACTTCTATGCAAAAACTACGAATAGCTGTGATTACAATGGAGTTTGTGACCGAGAAATACTTTAGCGGGGGTATAGCGAATCACTGGTATCGTCTTTTTAAAGCGATCGCGGCACTGGGTCATGAAGTTCATATTATTACTCTCTCCGATAAAAATAATGACTCTTTTGAATATGACGGTCTTCAAATTCACCGCATTCAAGTCAAGTATGGTGGTAGTCGCTTTCAAAGAGTAGTAAATCGACTCACTAAAAATCGCCTCAAAAACACCGCGCAAAAACTTGATTTTAGCTGGGAAGCCTATGGCAAACTCAAACAACTCCACAAGCAACATGCTTTTGATATCGCGCATTTTCCTAATTCCTATGGTTGCGGTCTATTTTCAAGTCTGTTAATGCGCCTTCCTTATGTCGTGATGATCTCCTGCTATCGACCGTCTTGGAACGAGTCGTCAGGAGTCAAACGCGATCGCGATATCAAAGCGATCGAATGGATTGAATGGCTACAATATCGAATCAGTCCCCACGTTTACGGACCGAGTTACGTCCTCAAAAAAGTCTTAGAAGAAGAAGCCAAAATTTCTAACGTTAGAGTCATTAGAACCCCCATTTATTTGGAAACGAGCAACTTGGATTCTTCTATCTATGATGAGTGCTTGAGCGGTAAAAAATATCTGATGTTTTTCGGTCGCTACCAACTCCATAAAGGATTTCATATCTTAGCGCAAGCACTTCCCAAAGTCTTAAAAACTTATCCAGATCTATATGCAGTATTCGTAGGACTAGATTTACCCAGCAAACTAGCACCGTCGATGAAAGAATATGCTTTATCTTTAGCAGCAGAGGATCGGGATCGATTAGTTTTCTTAAGTCAGTTACCCCACAACCAACTTTATCCGGTTATAAAAGGAGCTAGGCTTGTGGTTCTTCCCTCATTGGTCGATAATTTGCCTAATACTTTAATGGAATCGATGGCATTAGGAAAACCCGTTATTGGAACTATAGGCGCTAGCTTTGACGAGATGCTTGTTGATGGCGAAAACGGCTTTTTGGTTCCTATTGGCGATAGCAATGCACTAGCAGATAAAATTATCGAAGCTTGGACGAATCCAGACCTAGAAGCGATCGGACAAGCAGCATTACGAAAAACTGAAGAACTCTCTCCAGAACGTACCGTTCAAGATCTTTTAAATTATTACGAGGAGGTTATTAAAAGTAAGTAACCCATTAAAAATTTTAGGTTAATTAATACTAAATTTCGGAAAAATATAGGAGAATACCGAGTGGCTAACCCTGCTTTAATCGTGCCTTTAAATTCAGTAGAAAAGCTTTTACAACTCAAAGACCAATCGGTTTCCTATTTCCTGAGCCTATGGGACAAACAAAGCGGAGGATTTCGCTTCGCTCCCCATCAAAGTGCTACCTTAATGGCAACTTCCTATTGCGTTCTTGGATTAGAATTTACTCAAGGATTAGATCGGCTAAGCGACGAGCAGAAAACCAACATAATTTCGTTTTTAATGGCTGGGGTGCAACCCGATGGTTCTTTTTGCGACCCACTGTTTCGCACAGAAGACATCATTAGTAAAGAACATAACTTAGCCTATTTCCAAGAAGAGACGACTACGATTTGTCAGCAAGCGCTCGATGCTTTGTCTGCACTACCGCCACCGCCTCGCGATTGGTCGCACGATAAACGCACGCTTGATGGAGTTGTTTCTTATTTAGAATCTCTATCTTGGCAGAATCCTTGGATGGATTCTAATCCAGTTATGTTTCTCCTCAGCCAGTTGTGTCATGATGTGGAACGTCACCAAAAGCCAGAACTTTTAGCATTCGTAGATACTGCTCTCGATTGGCTAGACGCACATCAGAGTTCACAAACAGGACTTTGGAAAGGCTCCCATCCAGTTTCCTCGCTCAATGCAATGGCTGCAACCTTTCATTTCACCTTTTATTACGGCTATCGTCACAGACCGATACAATATACAGAACGGATTATAGATTCGTGTTTATCGTTGCAAGAGAGACATGGATTATTTGGGGGAAATGCGATCGGACAAACTTGTCTCGATTATGATGGGATCGATCTCCTGGCAAAAGCGTCTCTAGTAACCGACTATCGTAGCGAAGACGTACAGAAAGCCATGGTGAAAGCTTACAGCGCCTTACTAGAACTACATAACCCTGCTGATGGAGGCTTTGCCAATTGTAAGGAGTTTTTAAACTTTCCTAGAGAAGGACGAAAAGCTAAGCTTCTGAAGAAACTGGGACTAGGAAAATTTTTGCCATCGCCAACCCGTATGCCATCTAAAGGAACTTATCACGTCTGCTGGCGCTTGCTCTCTTGCGAAACCTCTCACAGCAACGCTTTTTCTACTTGGTTTCGACTTCTAGCCTTACATCTAGCTACACAACAAGATTGGCTGAATGCTAACTGCGATCGCGGTTTTACGTTTCGACGTTTGCCTTTCTTGGGATATCACAATTGGGAAGTGGCGCTCTCTAGTCAACCAAGCAATAGTCTTGTAACCTCGAAAAGTTAATGCTTATTTACAGCATACAAAAAATATGAGTGGCTTACCCCCTAAAGTTAGCGTTGTCATGTCTGTTTATAACGGAGTTCGTTATTTACAGGAGTCCGTAGAAAGCATTCTCAATCAGACTTTTACGAATTTTGAGTTGATTATTATTGATGATGGCTCTACAGATAATAGTTGGGAAATTCTCTGCGAATACGCAAAATGCGATCGGCGAATCGTACTCATCCAAAATCAGAAAAACATTGGCTTAACCAAGTCTCTTAACAAAGGACTAGGACAAGCACAAGGAGAATACATTGCCCGTCAAGATGCCGATGATATCTCTGTGTCTAATCGATTAGAACTTCAAACCCTTTTTATGGATACTCATCCAAAAGTCGGGGCATTAGGAACGGCAGTACAAATTATTAACGAGCAAAAAATAACAATTAAAGAAGATCGCTTTCCAGGAGAACACGAACAATTACAGGCATATCTATTAATCCATAACCATCTTCACCATTCAACTATGATGGTACGGCGAAGCCTGATGCAAGAACTAGGGGGATACAATGAAACCATTCGCCATGCACAAGACTACGATCTCTGGTGGCGGTTTAGTTGTCATTCCCGCTTAGCGACCTTGCCAGAGATTCTTCTGCTTAGACGCGAAGATAATCGTCCTAGAATTACTACTACCTACCGTGAAGAACAACTAAAAACTGCTTTAAAAATTTCTTTCAAAGCGATACAAGAAAGTATCGGTAACTCATCAAGCCATTTTGAGAAAGCCTATCAGCAGTTTTGGTGGAATTATTTGCAATTATTGGATAAAAAATCTTATCAACAGTTGTGGTTATCTCGTTATGGCAAGCAAGCCGAATTGCAATGGCAAGATGTTTTATCTCTTGAGCCTTTTTGGGAATTCCTAGCTAATCATCCAGGAGGAATCCCTACTTGGGGTTCTCGATTATACAATCTTGTTTATGCCCTTCTAGAGCAGGGACAAACATTAGCAGGACTTCAATTAGCGTGGGTGCTTTGGCTTAAATTTTAAGATGCCTATTCAGTGGCATTCTTTGCTGAAAAAGACAATAAAGCCTTATATTCTTACCTTAAAAGGTCAGCGACAAAATCTGAAATATAAAGCATAAAGTGAATAACTGCTTTGATATTGCTCGTCCTACATACTATTAATAATCTTAAAAATATTGGGGTATTCGCAGGTAAATGAAGATTCTGCATATTAATCAATCTGATAAGAGTGGGGGGGCAGCGATCGCGGGTTATCGGCTACATCAAGGATTACTAGCGCAAGGAATTGACTCGCGTTTATTAGTGGGAATTCGTAAAACTAAAGAGCCTCAAGTAGGCATGATTCCGCGTAAATTAAGCGTAGAAGGTAAAATTGCTAACTTAACTCGACCTCTCGGACTTAATTATCTTCAGTATCTTGGAACTTTTGAAATTCCTAAACATGAATTTTATAAAAATGCAGATATCCTCAATTTTCATAACTTGCATAGCGGAACCTTTAACTATTTAGCAATTCCTTCATTAACTGAAAAAAAGCCTGCTGTTTTAACCCTTCACGATATGTGGGGTTTTACCGGACATTGTTCTTATAGCTATGACTGCGATCGCTGGAAAATAGGCTGTGGAAAATGTCCTTATCCTAATACTTATCCACAGATTCAAAGAGATAATACTCGTCTAGAATGGAAACTAAAAAACTGGGCGTACAGTCGAGCCAATCTTACCATTATTACGCTCAGTCATTGGCTGACGGAACAAGTTAAGCAAAGTATGCTCGCTCGCTTTTCGATTCATCACATCCCTAATGGCATCGACACAGAGATCTATCAACCACTCGATCCCGAACAGTGTAAAGCAATACTGAGAATTCCTAAAGAAAAAAGATCCTAATGTTCGGCGCTGCAAGCTTAAAAGATCCTCGCAAAGGGACCGATCTAGTAGTAGAAGCACTTTTGCAGTTGCCAGAATCTTTAAAGAAAGAAACGATTTTATTAACTATCGGTCATGGCGGGGAAGAGATAGCGACATCGGTTGGCATGGAAATTATGGATCTAGGCTATCTAGACAACGATCTCCTCAAATCAATGGCTTTTTCTGTCGCCGATCTGTTTATTTTTCCCTCTCGTGCTGATAATCTTCCTCTGGTTTTACAAGAAAGTATGGCGTGCGGTACGCCGATGGTATCTTTCAAAGTGGGCGGCATTCCCGATTTAGTCCGTCCAGACGTAACGGGTTATTTAGCTCAACCCGACAATGCAAAAGATTTTACTCGCGGCATAATTCAATTGCTAGAAGATGAAAATTTACGTCAGTCTATGAGTAGTAATTGTCGCGCGATCGCCCTAGAAGAATATTCTCTAGAACAACAAGCTAAGCGCTACATTGAGTTGTATCATCAAATTTTGTAGATTGGCTATCCATCTTCAATTGATATCACAAAAACCTATTATGATTAGCATCGTAACACCTGTTTATAATGGAGAAGCATTTATTGAGTCGTGTATTAAAGTTGCGATCGCCCAAAATTGCTCCGATATAGAACATATTATTGTTGATGGAGGATCGAGCGATCGCACGGTAGAAATTATTAAAAACTACGCTCGAAATTATCCCCATATTCGTTGGATTTCTGAAAAAGATAAAGGTCAATCGGATGCAATGAATAAAGGAATTTCTATGGCAAAAGGCGATATTTTAGCAATTCTAAATGTTGACGATTTTTACGAACCCAACGTACTTAATCGTATAGTAGAAATTTTTAAAACCCTTCCCGAACCTAGTTTGTTAGTTGGCAACTGTAATATTTTAGGAGAAGGCGATCGCCTCTTAAACGTACAGAAACCCGCAAAACTGAGTTTATATGATTTTCTCCAAGGATTTGAAATTAACCCACCACCCCCTAATCCTTCTGCTTATTTTTACCATAAATCATTACATCAAAAAGTAGGACTCTATGAGGTTCGAGATCATTACTCAATGGATTTAGATTTTTTGTTTAAAGCCGTTCAAGTTGCAAACGTCAAATATCTTGATGAAACCTGGGGAAATTTTCGCTATGTTAGCGGCACAAAAAGTTTTGATAGTGCTGCTAATGGAAACTTTAAAAAAAACTATCAAAATCTGATCAGAAGTTATATTAAAGACTTACCGTTGCCCCAGCGAATTTTGATGTTTTGGAAATGGAACCTTTTAACAAGAATAAAATATTTCTCTCGTCATCCCGACGAAATTTTTGTATTTTTATTAAAAAAAATTAAGCGATCGTAAAAGATAAAATATGAGACTACTGTTTCTATTGTCTTCGACTATTCGAGGTGGTGCCGAAGAACACGCCTTAACCCTTGCCTGGGCCGCAGCAAAAAAAGGTTGGGAAGTTCATGCCGCTTTCCCCCAATGCCAGGAAACAGCGTCTCTAATTGAGGATTTTCAAACCGCAGGCATCAATTACCATCCCCTCAATATTGCTGACACCAACGTCCGAGAATTAAAGAAAGTAGGAGATTATTTGCCGCAATTGGCTCGAACCATTGCTTTTCTCCTCAAAATCAAGGCGGATGTTATACAACTCAATCTTTCCTATCCCGATCGCTGTTTGGGCCCTCTCATTGCCTGTGGACTTTTAAAAATCCCGACCGCAGTAGTATTTCAATTGGTTCCACCCCAGTTTTCTTTAACGCCAACCATTCTAAAAGTTTATGATTGGGCAAGAGCGAGAAACCAACAATGGATTGCAATTTCTAATAATAATCGTCAGTTGTTGTGCGATTATTTTAAACTCTCTCAAGACCAATTATGGTTCATCTATAACGGCACAAAAATCGAATCCAATTTTATTAATTGTACGCCCCAAGAAATTGCCGAAATACGCTCTCAAGTTCGTCAAGAACTGGGCTTATCTGAAGATAGCAAGCTTTTGCTAACAGTAGGGCGCTTGAGTGCCCAAAAAGGCTATCACGATCTCCCGCCAATTATTGCTTCTATTGTTAATGAGTTTCCCCAAGTAAAATTTGTTTGGGTTGGCGAAGGAGAGGAAAGAGACTCTCTCGTCAAACAGATAAAAAAATATGGCGTTGAAGATAGCGTATTATTGCTTGGATATCGTTCTGACATTCCACGCTTGTTAAAAGCTGCCGATCTATTTGTCTTTCCGACTTATTTTGAAGGACTGCCTTTTGCTCCGATTGAAGCCGTCGCCCATAGTCTGCCAATGGTTACTTCAAATGCTAGTAGTTTGCCAGAAATTATTGAAGATAAAGTTAGCGGTCTTCTTTTTGAGGTAGGAAATCGCGATCGCTTGCAAGAATCCTTACTATGGGCGCTCAGAAATCCCGAATCCATGCAAGAAATGGCTCGCAATGCCGAGCAACAGGCTCGCAATTTTTCACAAGAAAAAATGATCCAAGCTTATCTTGATATCTGGCAAAAATTGGCATCCAGAGCCTGAATAAAAAAATTCTTTCGCCAGTAAAATACCTCTATTTCGAGTCGGATTAACGCAACACAGTTACCCCATCTAGGTAGTTTTTTAACTGCTGACCATTGTCATAGGAAAATTCTTCTAGTCTCGGCAGATTTTCAGCCCTGAATGCTTTTGCTTCGCTAATTTCTAACTTATCCCTAACGCGAATTTCTCCTCGAACTTCGGCAGCGACGACCACACAAATCGAGTGCAATCTCGGATCGCGATCCGGTGCCGAATAAACGCCAACTAAATTGCGAATTTTAACCAATTGTAATCCTGTCTCTTCTGCTAATTCTCTTCGGATAGTACGAGGAATGTCTTCTCGCCAGTTAACCATTCCTCCAGGCAATGCCCATTGTCCCGTATCGCGCCGCCGAATCAAAACAATGCGTCCATCTGGCAAAATGGGAATAATGCTCGTACCAGGGACGGGATGACGAAAGATTAGACCTAAAATAAATTGGCGAAGCGAACGACGAGTAGGAAAAGAATTTCGAGAGTTTTTTTTCACTGAAATAGAAATGGGTGAAGCCTGGCAATCTTGATAATGAGAATAATTTTAAGCGATTGTTTAACTTAACTATCCAAAGTTAAATAAATACTTGTCTCAAAACAAAATAAAGATCGCTCTTGGTTAGATTTTAATTTTTCTGATTTCTGGTAATGTCGATGGTAATTCTTCCCCCAAAATCGGGGATCGGTGCGGCGGGTTTAGATAGCTGGACGCGAACTCGCTCGATTTTTTCTAATTTTAAAATTTCATCGGCGATCGCAGCCGCTAATTTTTCAACTAAGGCAAATTTTTGAGTTTTGATGAGATCTTTAACGATGGCGATCGCGCTTCGGTAGTCGCAAGTATCTTCGATGAGATCGCTCCCTCCCGCTTTAGATAAATCGACCCATAACGTCAGATCGACCTCAAACCATTGTCCGAGAACTTGTTCTTCTGCTAAATATCCTGTATATCCGTAGCTGCGAATCCCAGTAATTTGAATTGCGTCCATATTTTAAGGAAAAAAACGATTGAAAGTATTGCCATCAAAAAAGCTTAATCGTCCAACGCCAAGATACAATCCTTCGGGTTTTTTTCCTCTCGGAAAAGCCGTTACGCCAAACAAATAAATGCCACCTACATCGGGATTGCGTTTGGGTTTTAAACCAACTGTAAAGGTTGTCCCAGGAGAGATAGGCGGGTCGAATGTAAGAGAAATAGTTTTATTTTCTTCATCCCAATTTGCAGCACCCAAAGACAATTCTTCTCCTTTATCCGAACGCTCGCCTTCAAAAGCAAACGTTTCATCTCCATAAAAATCGATCTCATCCGAACCTCGGCGTTGTTGAATGGTTACTTTTGCGATCGCCTCGCCTGCATTTTCGGGTAAATTAATAGTGAAATAATATTTAGCTCCCCAAGATCTAATACTATTTAAAGTCGTGACCGTATTAAGCAAGCGAGGAGATTTTTCAAAAGCAGTTCTACCACCTTCTAACTCAACTGCTTTAGCTGAAGGTAAGGAAATTATTAATAGACTGGCAAGTGAAATAGTTAGTTTTGATATAAAACTTTTCATTTTTTTTCGACCTATATTTTCAAAAGGACTTCAATAAAATGAGTTTCAAAAGCATTGCAGTGCGAAAGTCCCGCTCGCGCGAGCAAGATGTTCTACGTGTATTTAATTCTGTTTATTTACTTATACTATTTTAAAAAATTTTATTACCAATTGACGATCGCGCTTGCTTCTTGCTAGGCTAAATCTTAATTAGAGACATTAATATTGAAGTAAATACTCATAGCGCCAGATTTTTCATTTTACGAAGCATTTCAATGATATTTTGCTTCTTTTTTTAATGTTGAGCTAGTCAACAATGATTTCGAGAAACTAACAGAATTGGATCGTTTAGTCAGTTTTGCTAGCTCTTTGACCAAGACAAACGAATATTGATTTTCAAGATAAATAGACATAATGATTGATAGGTTGGGTTATGTCTGACGACAGGCTAGCGCCAACGTTGCCTCAGCGGAAACCGCCAAGACGAAGACTCGGAGGCGGACTCGCACGGACATAGCCCCAGCGAAGGTCTCGATCGCACTTTCTACCTAACTCCCCAACCTACGTCATCTATTCGATTATGTCTATGAGCTTATGCGATCGCGGCTGCTTTACGTGCTGCTGCTGCTTCATCGGGATGAATGCCCAAGCGCGTCAAATTCAGGCGACCTTTATTATCGATCTCCCGAACTTTGACGACGACTTCATCGCCAACTGCTACTTCATCTTCAACTCTGCCAACGCGACCTTCAGCCAGTTGAGAGATGTGAATCATTCCTTCTTTACCAGGTAAGACTTCCACAAAAGCCCCAATTTGGATGATGCGCGTGACGCGACCCACATAAACATCGCCTTCGTTGAGTTTGCGGGTCATGTTGTAGATAAGTTTTTTGGCTTTTTCGGCTTTTTCGCCTTCAACCGCAGAAATCGTTACCGTACCATCATCTTCGATATCGACTTTCGCTCCGGTTTGTTCGGTAATGCCTTTAATGGTTTTACCGCCAGGCCCGATCACCAATCCAATCAAATCGGGATCGATCTTAATGGTTAGCAAGCGCGGTGCGTAAGGAGATAGTTCGGTGCGGGGCGTATCGATAGTTGAGAGCATTTTTTCGAGGATATGCAGGCGTGCGGGTCTAGCTTGTTCGATCGCCTTCGCAATCGTTTCCATCTTTAACCCCGTAATTTTCATATCCATTTGCAAGGCGGTGATCCCCGTATCCGTCCCCGCGACTTTGAAGTCCATATCGCCGAGGAAGTCTTCAATGCCTTGAATATCGGTAAGAATGCGAACCTCATCGCCTTCTTTGATCAAACCCATTGCTGCGCCGCTAACAGGCTTTTGCAGGGGAACGCCCGCATCCATTAAAGCTAGGGTAGAACCGCAGACCGAACCCATCGAAGTCGATCCATTCGAGGAGAGAACTTCTGAAACGACTCGCAATACGTAAGGAAATTCTTCTTGAGTTGGTAGAATCGGTAAGATCGCTCGTTCTGCTAAGGCTCCGTGACCGATTTCCCGTCGTCCTGGCGATCGCATGGGACGAGTTTCTCCGACAGAATAGGGCGGGAAATTGTAGTGATGTAAATAGCGTTTTAGATCTTCGGGGTGCAAGTCGTCGCCGAGGTCTTGGGCATCGCCTGGGGTTCCCAAAGTTGCGATCGAGAGTACCTGTGTCAGTCCGCGTCTAAACAGACCGCTGCCGTGAACTCGATTGGGTAGAACGCCGACGCGGCAAGCAATCGGTCTTACTTCGTCGAGTTTGCGACCATCAACCCGCATCCCTTCATCAAGGATTTGGGCGCGCATTAATTTCTTGGTTAAATCTTTGAATAGATTAGGAACGATTTTGGGGGTTTCAGACGCAGCAACCTTTAAGGGATCGTCGTCGGGAAGTTCTGCGATCGCGCTATTAATTGCAGTTTCTTTGATTTCGTCCAAAGCTTCGTCGCGAGCGTTTTTATCTAGGTCGTATTGGGAGAGAATTTTTTTAATAGAAGCAGAAGCGCGATCGCTAATGAAGGTTTTGAGCGTTTCATTAACGACAGGGGGTTCAGCCGTAGCTATTTCAATCCCCAATTCTTGCATCAATTCCTGTTGCGCTTTGATTAAATCTCGAACGGCTTCGTATCCGAAATCGATCGCTTCGATTACGTCCTGTTCGGGCAATTGATTTGCTCCTGCTTCTACCATCACCACGCCATCGGGAGTCCCAGCTACGACCAAATCAAGATCGCCTGCATCAATCTCCTTATAGGTAGGATTGATGATAAAATCATCGCCGATCAAGCCAACGCGCACGGCTGCCATCGGACCGTAAAAGGGAATTTTCGCTAAAATCGTGGCAACCGAAGCACCAGTAACTGCCAAAACATCTGGCGGCACTTCTTCATCCATCGATAAGGTTGTTGCCACAATTTGCAGATCGTCGCGCAGCCAACTGGGAAATAAGGGGCGTATGGGGCGATCGATTAGACGACCTGTTAAAATAGCTCTTTCTGGCGGACGACCTTCACGACGCAAAAAACCGCCAGGAATGCGTCCGGCGGCATAAAGTCTTTCTTCATAATCTACAGTTAGGGGTAGAAAATCGATTCCTTCTCTACCTGCGGCTCTCGTTGCCGTCACCAAAACTGCTGTTTCTCCTGACTGAATTAGAACGGCTCCACCTGCTTGTGGGGCTAATAAACCTATCTTGAGTCGTATATCCCGTCCATCGAAGGATATCGACTTATCATACTCCTGCATGTAGCGTTTTTTCCTTTTTTTTCACTTTTCTCTTTCTGAGGCAATCCTAACATTTCCAGTTATTAGTTATTTGCTATTAATTACTATTTCTTTATCAATCTAATGGTGATTGGTGATTAGGGGTTGGTGATTGGGGTAGGTTTTCTCGATAACGAGAGTGTCCCAGTCACCGATAACGAGAGTGTCCCAGTTCCTATTCACCAATCCCTATTATTCGTCTTCCTCTATTGTCAAAACTTGCGGCTGACACTGCTGAATCTCGACGGATATTTCTTGGGCACCTTCTTCTACTAAATCCTCAACATATCCAGTCTGATTGTGCTTAGCTTCCTCAGCACTCTCAAAAGGGCCAAAGTAATAGGTGCAACGAGGTTTTGCTGTCTGAATTACTACCCACCAGGGTAGGCTTTGCTTTTTGAAAAAAGGCAACCAAGAAAAAAAACTTCATGCACTCCGCTCGCAAAGGGATGGAACCTTGTTTGTCTCAATACCGTAGACATCCTACCATTATCAAGGATTTTTTTCGATAATCTAAAAATTTTAGCTGACCCTAACCAGCCTGCATAATTAGGGATTTTTAGCAACAAAAGTTGATTAAAGAGAGAAAAATATGGAATATTTTAGAAGCGAGTTAATTTATTTAAACTCTTATTGTTTTCTATTAATTAGCATAAATTGCTGGTTATGCAGCTAGAAAGAGCCGCTAGAAGCGGTAATGGAACTTTAAAATGGTTTCCTTCTACCGTTATCAAAGACCTAGAAATTGACGACAATATTATTGAAAGCGCGATCGCATCTCAATCTCTCTTCGCCAACGGAAAGTGGCGATGCTTATTGCACCCAAGGCTTTACTTATCCCTTGGCGATGGAGCAAACTGCTACGGCGCAACCGCAGCAAATGCCGTCTTTCTATCGTCAGTACGAACCTTATTACGGTTACGATCGCGAACCGCAATTAGAAACTCTCCGTCGTCGCTTACAACGCAATGGCAATCCGATTGACTTTCCTGCTTTATCGGCTCCTTTCTCTCGGCCTTACCAACCTTACCCAAGACAAAATGGGTGGCAGGAATTACGTTAACTCATTTCCCGTCAAAAAAAACGGGGATTTCGCGTCATCGATCGTTAGAGATGCAAGTTTTTATAACGGGTTGAGAGTGAGGAGCGATCGCTCGATTATGGTGTCGGTTGACTCTCCAAATACTGGAGAAATTCTAGCAATTCTTCATCAAGGAGTAAGTGACGCGATCGCTTTCCATAAGTTTGCAACAAGTAATCGCGTCCTTGCTCGTTCGTCCAACCCAAACGCTTCATATGAATAGTAGTTTGAGTAATAATATCCATCGAATCTAATTGTTCGGTGTCTTCATTCGACGGAATTTTTAAGGCTGGTTGAGTAGTTTTTGAGACAACTGCATTACTCTCGTCTTTCTCTTCAGGTGCAACTATTTCTGGCGTTGCTGTTTGAATATCTAATTGAGGTTTCGAGGTAAAGGAATTTGTTTCTTCAGGTTCGGCTATTTCTGGTGTTGCTTTTTGAATCTCTAATTGAGCTTCTGAAGTAAAAGAGTTTGTTTCTTCGGGTTCGGCTATTTCTGGCGTTGCTGTTTGAATCTCTAACTGAGGTTCTGAGGTAAAAGAATTAGTTATTTTAGCAGTCTTTGATTTAGAGGAAGTCGCACCATTCGATCGCAACGGTAAAGATTCATGAGCTTCAACTTGGTCTTGAGAAGGTACAATTTCGCTAATTGAAGCCGTTGATTTTTTGCGTTCTTTGCTTGTGAGGCGATCGCTATCTGTACTAACTTGGCTTTTTGTTGCTGTTAATTCTTGATGAATAACAACTTCTTCGTTGAGATTGAGCAGCGATAAAGCTCTATCTCTTGCTCGATCTTCTGCTTGTTCGACTGTATCGCTAGAGGCTAATCCCGTTGCTATTGTAACGCCTTCTACTTGCACTAAAGCCCTAACGATATACTTACCATGGTCTATTTCGACTAGCTCGCTAATAAGACTACCTTGAGGATAATATTTTCGGAATTGAGTCAACATAAATCAGATTTTTGTTATTTAAGAAACTATCTCGCGCGATCGGCTTTACCGATACTTTTAGGCAATCGCTACAAATATTGTACTAATCAAGTACTAACTAAACGTTACGGCTCATGAAAAGAGAAGCAAAAAGTTACCTTGTATTGGTAAAATTAGAGACTAAATGAAATGTCTTTTGGAGCAATTAATTAAAGTGCTGAGGGGTTATCTACAGCTTTGCAATAATAAAACCTAAGCATTTGCCTTTAAATAACTAAATTATTGAAGTTCATCAAGAAATTACTCTGTGAACTATATTAAGGCTACAACTCCCTATAGACAAAGTAATCATTCCCTAGCTGCAACTTCATCGCCAGCTAGAGTTTACCTTAAATCCTTCCTAGCTCGATAAAAGCTAGAAAAAATTTTCGTCGATTAGTAACGGTTATTAAAACCAATTAACCTATGTCGCCTCTTGATTTGCAAATGTTCGCCTTAAACAACGATAGGATCGGGAAATTTAGCCGATTCGACAGTTAACCCCTCATGTATTCAGTTAGCGCTTGAGGAGTTAGCCAACAAACGATAGCTACTGATCCTTATTGGTTAAATTTTCGCTTGGCTTTGTGTTTTGAGCCAGAAATAGCTCATATTGATACCTGATTGAAAAGCGCAATTGCCCAAAGGCGCATGGCAAATGGCGATCGCGCCAAGAAAAATCAAACTCAAACAACAAAGGATTATTATAAATGGAGTTTACAATCGCCACATTACTATCGCATTTTAGTGAAGATAAATTAGTCGCGGCAAAAGTTCTAGAAAAAAAACTCGGTTGTGAAGATGAAGCCAGTATTGAGGAATTGCAAATTGTTCTCGATGCCTTAGAAAAAATCGGCATGCTAGTCAAAGAACGAGGTAAATATCGACGAGTTTTAGAAGAAAATGTTGTAGAAGCAAAATTGCGCTGCTCTAGTAAAGGCTTTTGTTTTGCCATTCAAGACGATGAAGATGCCGATGATATCTACGTTCGAGAAAGTCATCTGAGCAATGCTTGGAATGGCGATCGCGTTCTCGTTAAAATCATCAGAGAAGCTAGTCGTCGTCGTTCTCCAGAAGGAGAAGTTAAGCTAATTTTAGAGCGGGCAAATCCTTCTTTACTCGCACAAGTAAAGAATAATAACGGAACGTTTAGCGCGGTTCCCCTAGATGACAGACTCTTATTCGAGCTAGATCTCAAACAAAATGGCAACAACTTAGAACAAGCGATCGATCATCTCGTTCACGTTTCGGTTCTTCGCTATCCACTAGGACAATATCCACCCCTCGGACAAGTCACCCGAATTTTAGGAAGCGATGCAGAAGCCGCCGCAGATACCGATATTGTCTGTTGCAAGCATGACTTGCCTCAAGCTTTCATGCCAGCCGTTCTCGAAGCTGCCAAAGCCATATCCGAAAAATCCCTAACCAGCGAGATTAAACAACGTCACGATTTAAGAAAATTACTCACCTTCACCATCGAAGACGATGTGGAAAGAGACCATCCCCTGTTTATAGAAAATGCTTTTACCCTAGAAAAACTGCGGGGGAAAAAGTGGCAGTTAGGCATCCACATCAGCGATGTCGCTCACTACGTAGAACCCGATTCGCCTTTAGACAAAGCTGCGAAAAAACGAGGAACGGCAATTTATTTGGGACATAGAGTTCTACCCCTATTCCCCGAAGAAATTACGCATCTGTGTTCTCTCACCCCAGGAAAAGATCGCCTGACTATCTCGGTCTTCATAACTTTTGACGACGCGGGTCAAGCGATCGAATATGAAATTAAACCCTCTGCGATCGCCGTAGACCATCATCTAAGCTACCAACAAATACAATCTCTACTCAACAACCCAGAAACCGTCCCCCCACAGATGACAGAAGTGGTAGAACGCCTCCAGCAAGTCCTATTTACAATCGCGCCTTTAGTAAAAGCCCAGCGAATCGAGCGAGGTAGCTTTGAAATTCTCTCGGAAACTCAAGTTCCCTACAAAGATGAAGGAAAAATTGGTGCAATTTTGGTTTCCTCGATTTTACCCGTGCGTTCCTTGTTGACTGAGTTAGCGGTATTGGCTGGAAAATTTGTCGCCGATCATTTATTTGCCCTCGCCGTACCCGCCATCTATTGCACTCAGCCAGAACCCGATTGGGACGAATTAGAAGATGTCCTCAAATTAGCGAGTAATTTAGGAATCGAACGAGAAATAGAGTCGGAGGAAGATATTACCCCTCGCGACTATCAACATTTGACGCAATCGTTCTCAAGAGTATCTCCAGTAAGAGTGTTAAATTTCTTGCTACTATCAACCCTCAAGTCAGCTAAATACAGCAGCCATCCCGCCCCTCATTTTGGTCTAGCTTATGAAGATCGCTACACCCATTGCCTTTCGCCAGGACAGCGTTATGTCGATTTGTTAGTACAAAGAGTCTTGAAGCTGGTCTTTGCAGAAGGACGCGATCGCCGTCAAAAACAAGCGAAAACAGGGGTCAATCTCGGCAGCAGCACCTCTCACGGGAAGATTAACTGGAACGTCCTGCCGCCACAAACCCAAGAGAAAATAGAAGAAGAATTTCACGGGATCGTCTCTCATCTCAACGACCGAGAAAAACTTGCCGAAGACGCAGAAAAAGACCTACAAGGCTTAAAGAAAGCCGAAAAAATGAAGGAACGCACGGGACAAGTTTTTCGAGGCTTAATTACCGGAGTGCAATCCTATGGTTTCTTCGTCGAAATTGAAGACTTATTAGTTGAAGGATTGGTTCACGTCAGTTCTCTCAAAGATGATTGGTATGAATATCGTTCTCGCCATAGCTGTCTGGTAGGACGCAAAAATCGCATTGCCTATCGTCTCGGAGATGAGGTAGAAGTAGAAGTGAAGAGCGTCGATTACTATCGCCAACAAATTGACTTAGTAACCGTTGGCGGCGGTAGCGCCGCAAGTAACGAAGATTTAGAAGAAGATTAGGAATGATGAATGATGAATTATAAATTATGAAAATTAGAAGTTCTTGAATTCAGCGCGGCTGAGTGCAATAGCTCAGAAGTTATGAATTTTTTTTGAACTTTGTTGGCGTAGCCCGTCATGAAGGACGTACTTTGAACTTTGAACTGTTACCAATGAATAAATCCTTTCTATTAGCTTCGATCTTTTGTTTGTTGACGTTGTTAACGGGTTGTGTCCGCTATGAAGTTGGCATTAACTTTGACAATCAACATCAAGGAGAAATTGTTCAACATATCAAATTAGAACAGCAATTAACGACTTTAAGCGGTTCGGAAGCAATTAAATGGTTAAATAGCCTCGAAAAAAGAGCCGCTCAATTGCAAGGAAGAACTAAACGTATTTCTGGACAAGAAATTGTTGTGACAATTCCTTTTGGAAATGGAGACGAACTCGCCAAAAAATTTAACGAGTTTTTTAAGGCCGACGAACAATCGGCTGTAAACGCGATCGCAGGTGAAGGACTCGATCTCGTGCAACTTAACTCGCAAATGTCCGTCGAGCAAAATAATTGGTTGATTGTCGAGCGCAACACGATGAATTTAAATGTCGATTTACGCGCTCTAGGCGTTCTCTCCAATCGGGGTAATATTATTGTTAGTCCTGGCTCTTTGATCGATTTAGAATTTATTTTAAATACTCCTTGGAGAGCAAGTATTCCAGCTAATAGCGATAGTTTGTCTCCAGATATCGGTGAAACAAAAAAACAACTTATTTGGCATCTGCAACCAGGGCAAATTAATAATATTGCTGTTGTTTTTTGGGCCCCCAACTATATAGGAATCGGAACCATTGCGATCGCTTTGTTGATGATAGCAGGATTTTATCTAAAATACGGTCGTTTGCCCTTGCTTAACGAACCGATAAAAACCACTGTCGCAACTGAGAAACAATAAAGCTTTTAGTCTTGATGACAACGCAACCGATCTCTAGCTGGCATGGCAGTCTCGATCTCGTCTATAGCGATCGCGATGGAGAAACTCAGATCGCTCATGCCTTAATCCAAGCTCCCCTTAAGGTACAGCGTCCCTTTTATCCCGAAAGTAAAGCTATCTGTCACAGCGTTATTCTCCATACCGCAGGAGGCATTGTCGGCGGCGATCGCCTCTCTCAAACTATCAAACTACAATCGCAAGCAAATGCTTTAATTACAACTGCCGCCGCCGGAAAAGTTTATCGCAGCAACGGACAAACAGCAAAACAAACGATTAATATCGATGTCGAATCGGGAGCGTGTTTAGAATGGTTGCCCCAGGAGACAATTATTTTTAATGGGGCGCTGTATCATCAAAATTTACGAGTCGAATTAGCACCAGGCGCTAATTTTCTGGGATGGGAAATTACTCGCTTCGGACGCAGTGCAAGAGGCGAAAAATTTCTCGCAGGAGAATGGCGATCTCATACAGAAATCTGGCAGCAAGGAAAACCGCTATTCATTGACAGACAGTGGTTAAGTGCAGGAGAAACGATTATAAATAGTCCCGTTGGTTTAGCAGGGCATCCTATTGTAGCTAGCCTCATCTGGATTGGAAAACCCGTCTCGCCAGAAATAATCGAACAAGCGCGATCGCTGTGGGAGATTAAAAAAGATCGAGGAGAAGCAGGGGTAACGACTACTCAGGCACTAGGATTATTATGTCGATATCGCGGTTCCTCAACCGAAGAAGTGCAAAACTGGTTTATAGAAGTTTGGCAATTATTGCGGCGATCGCTTCTAGAACGAGGAACTATTAAGCCTAGAGTGTGGATGCGATCGATCTAAATTCCCCCCCAATAACGAACAAAATGCAACTGACTCCCCAAGAAAAAGATAAATTATTGATTTTTACGGCGGCACTCTTAGCAGAAAGACGCAAAGCAAAAGGAATAAAATTAAATTACCCAGAATCCGTCGCCTATATTTCTGCGGCAGTCTTAGAAGGTGCTAGGGAAGGACGCACGGTAGCAGAATTGATGAATTATGGAACGACGTTATTAACGCGCAATGATGTCATGGAAGGCATTGCCGAAATGTTGCACGAAGTTCAAGTAGAAGCAACCTTTCCCGATGGGACGAAGTTGATAACCGTCCACAATCCTATTCGTTAATCGAGGATGATACAGTGTTGCGCCAATCGCTCGTAACAGCGGGCGCGATCGCCATCAACCCTTAGTATCATTTCCCTTCAAGCTTGCTACAGATTAGAAGATGGGGAGAGATTTGTAGCAACGATTTAGGAAATCGATCTAGGTCGGTAAGCGCAATTAAATGTTAAATAGCAGGCATTACTAAAACTCTTATAAGGAATATCTACTCCACAGATATTTTCACTTTAGGTTTGCGTTTTTAAGGATCGACCCACTCGAAACAACAGTTAACCTTCTCGTAACAATTCTTAAAAAAAAAATTATAAAGAAAATGTGTTTGAGGCTACAGTCTCTTATTTTAGAAGAAAGCTGAGCATAAATACTCATCGTATACTGGCTCTGCAAAATCATGCTCGATTAGGAGAAGCAAGCATCAAACTCGTATGCGAAAGCTAAGTGGACAGGATTTATTGGCTCAATACGCTGAAGGACAACGAAATTTTACAGATTTAGAGATCGCAGAAGCCAACTTATTTGAAGCGAATCTACCCAATATCGATTTCGCTCGTAGCAACCTTCAAAAAGCTTATCTTCCTTACGCCAATCTTTCTAATGCCAATTTACAAGAAGTTCAACTGGGCGCGGCTCAATTGAGCGATGCTCGATTAAGTCAAGTTAATTTAACAAAAGCTAATTTACAAAAAGCCAATTTGTCAAGAGCAAATCTTCGCTATGCAAACTTACGAGAAGCGAACTTAAGCGGAGCAGATTTACAACGGGCAGATTTATCGTTTGCCGATCTCCGCGATGCCAATTTAGAGCAAGCGGATTTGCGTAGAGTCAATCTAGATCGAGCCAATCTCAAAGGGGCGAAACTCGGAGGAGCCAACTTATTTAACGCTCAAAATGCTGAATTGGAAAATGCTCTACTCGATGCTAATACCATCGATCCCGATGGATATCGTCAATTAAGTAACGAGGAGTGTGAGGAATAAAACTTTTAAGATTTTATACTTTTCTAATCCATCGACTGGCGTTCGTAAGTGCCGTAGCGGTCGGCATAATGCTTTAAAATCGCTTCTACTAAAGCGCGATCGCCTTCGCCGAGATCGCTAGGATAGGAGATCAATAATCCGCCGATTTGCGATCGCGCGTAATCGAACTGCGAGTCATCCTGCGGTATTTGTAGGGTTTGAACTCCCGTCACTTGTCGCAGGTGAGCGGATATTTCCCGATAAATCGCGAGAGGCAAATTTGGATAAACTATTCGCTCTTGTCGCTCCCCAATATCTGTTTGTTGCACGAATTAATCATCTCCCGATTACAATTGAGGCATCATTGCCATTGTCTCTCCTGCCCCGTTAGTCAGGGAAGGTTGTTGAGTCAGCTTGGAAGGTTCTTGAGCCATTCCTTCTCCTACTTCCTTATAAACTTCCTGCCCTAACTCTTCTAAAACGACAACTGGCGAGGGACTTTGATATTTCTCGATGCGCTTCACCAAAACTTGTCCGTTAGAAAGGTAATCTCCGACTTGTACGTAACGGCTAACTCGTTCTCCGGGTGCTTTAACAATAATTTTAGGCGCTCCGCCGACATCGATAATTCCGGCGATCGCAACTCCTTGGGCGAGTTCGGGTTGGGGGGGCAAGGGAGGGGTAGTCGTTTTTGGCTGTTGGGGTAAGTTTCCGATTGGTGGATTAGCACCAGTTCCTTGTGGAGATGGTTGAGGAATCGCTCCTGGCGATGCTGGTGGCATGGGTAGCGTCTTTAGTTGGGGCTGGACGGGAACAAAGCTAAAAGGATCTTTACGACCTTGAGCAATTTTTTGTCTGCGTTGGTTGGCGTTGGTAGAGGGAATTAGACCAGTAACCGCAGTGGTACTGGGAGAGGCTTTAGTTGGCGAAGGGGTTTGAGCGTTGGGAGTAGCTGCTGGAGTTGGGGAGGGTTTTGGTTGAGGGGGTTGAGTAGCTGTCGGCGATTGCGAGGGGGGAGAGGCTGCTTGTTCGGACGACCCGCAACTTCCTAAAAAGAGCGCGATTGCCGCGATTGATAACACTGACAGAGATTTTTTCATATTTGGCAGTTCGGTGCTTTTATAGCACCATTTTCAAACGTCAATTGACATTTTAGTGAAAATTTAAACAAATGACTGAAATAAAACTGAGCTTTTCTAAGAAAAGACTTCTTTACCCATCGTTTGTTTGAGAGTTTCTAAGCCTTTCTTGACGCGACGAGAGACGGTAACGACGCTAATCCCTAGCTGTTCGGCTGCTTCTTTTTGAGTGAGGTCGTGTAGGAAGACGAATTCTAAAATGTTGCGCGTTTTTTCTTCTAGCTGTTCTAGGGCATGATGCAGGCGAAATTGGTCTTCTTGAGCGAGTTGAAAGCTTCGATAATCGGGATCTGCCACTAAATCAACTAAGCTGGTTTCGCCATCTTCATCGCTTCCAACCGAAGCATCTAAGCTAATTGGTTCTCTGTTTTGTAGCGCTAGTTTAACTTCTAGCCATTCTTTGCTCGGAATTTCCAAGATTTGAGCGATTTCTGCATCGTTGGGTTGGCGGTTAAAGCGCGTCTGATAGTCTTTGCGAATTGCTGTGGCTTGCTGTCCGAGTTCTTGCCAGCGTCGGGGAATGCGCACGCAGTGACCGCGATCGCGCAAATAGTGTTGAATTTCGCCTCGAATGTAAGGAATGGCAAAGGAGCTAAAAGCACAACCTTTTTCTATCTCGAATCTTTCGATTGCTCTGATTAAGCCAATGCTGCCTACTTGCAATAAATCTTCATAACTTTCCTGACATTGGTTGACCCAGTGATAAGCTTCTTTTCTAACCAAGCCAAAGTTCAGATTGAGAATGCGATCGCGTAGTTCCGTTTTAGTAGTTTTTTTATAAATTTGAAATAAAGTTAGCGTTTCGACTTTGATATTATCTTTAACGGATTCTTTAATCGTGGTGTACATAGCGCAACTCAATAAAGTTTAAGATAGCGGCTGCAAAAGGTTAATTTTGGAGATTAGGTGGCTTTTGCTGCACAACTTCTAACGATCTACAGCTTATTGCTTACAGCTAGTTAGCCACAACAGCATTTTCACGAGAATCGACACGTCTATAAATTTTCGTATTCACTGTACGGAAGATGTTACAAGTTATAGGACGATAATTATCCAAGCGTGAAAAAAACGGGGGATTAGTTCCCCCGTTGTGTTTAATTATGGTTTGCTCTTTTGATTATGCGGTTGGTGCAACGCGAGCGTAGAAAGTTCCACGAATTTTGATATCTACAGAATCTCTGGCTCCTAGATCGGTATCGGAAGGCTGGATGCTTTCAAAAACGCCAGCGATTTCGCCACTTTCTCCATCAACCTTGGTGACTTGGAGAGAAATTGTTCCCGTACCAGACTCGGTTTGTTTGACGTTAGCACGAGCTAATTTAGCATTATCTGCATTGGCAGGAAGGGCAACTGCATTATCATAGCCCGTGTAAACCCCGCGACCTTTAGGATCGAGGAATCCCGCACCTCGGTAAGAAGGAACATTGAATTGTCCTTCAAAGTCTACCGAACTGTTGATAGCAGTAAAACCAGGCTCGGTTGAGCCGACTAACTTTTTGATAGTAAAGAAGAAAGGATGTTGCTCGCCCCCTGGCATTTGCACGGTGATAGGTTGAAAATCAATTCCTTCTTCTTCTTTAAAAGTTAAAGTTCCATCGTTAGCTACGGAAATCGTGCCGCTGATTTGTTCTAGGCTGGTGGTTTCTCGCGTCAAGAGTTTGCTAGGAATAAATTCGGCTTCTTGGCGCTTGCTCTTGGGTTCTTCCTTGACAAAGTATTCTTGGGGTTCAAGGCACATATCGAGAACCGAGTAAGATTTGTTGGCTTCAATAGGAATCGTCCCGCGAGTAAATTCAGAAATTTGCGGACAGGTATTAGCAATTCCGGTTCCCAAAATCTCGTCATAAGTGAGTTGCTTGCGATCGCTAGCAACTGCTGAGCCATCGCTACAGGCGGTAATAACCCCCAAACATAGTGCCAAAAAGGCAACGATTAATGCGCGATATTTCATTGTCAACCTCGTTATGTCAATCTCTAAAATCATTAAAGCTTGTCCGCATAAGCAGTATTAATAGAAAAGCAATTAATAGCAAGTTGGACAAGTTAGGCTATCTCATCGGGATCTACTGTACCAAACTTTAGATACCCTAAATGCGAAAGCTGAAGGGATTCTTTAAACTTTATCGATTACGATTGAAGCGATTGTTATTAATTGGGATCGATGGATATTCAGCAAGATTGGAACAGCAGCGAACTAGAAAAAGCTCTAAAAGAGATTTCGACAACGATATGGGCGATCGCCAAACGATGTGAAGACGACCATCATTGCTTGTTAATGTTACTGCGATCGATGGAAAGCCTGCATCGGGAGATTCGAGAAGGGTTGTTCGAGCCATCCCTGCCCAATACCCGTAACGCTCTTTCTAGCTTGCTTAGAGAGATTGAGGAATCTGGAGGTTGGCCGTATATCGAACGCATGAGATTACAAGCTTTGCTCAAAAATTTGGAGTCTGAGGAAAATGCTCAAATCTCCGAAACAAAATAATTCTCAGATCTTTAGCGAGATCGGTTTCCAAAAAGAACTCGAACCGCTAATCTGGGATAAGAAAAAGAGTTTGCGATCGAAATTTTTCATGCCATTTACCGTTAATCCGATTAAATTTGGTACCGATGGCTGGCGAGGTGTCATTGCCGCCGATTTTACCTTTGAGAGAGTGTCGAAGCTTGCCCCGCTAGCCGCTCATGTTTTAGCCGATAATTATGGGGGGGCAGAACGAGAGCGCTGCATTGTTGTAGGCTACGATCGCCGCTTCATGTCGGAGGATTTTGCTAAAGTGGCAGCCGAAGCTATCTGCGAGGCAGGATTCGATGTTTTACTCTCCGAATCCTACGCGCCGACTCCCGCCTTTAGTTGGGCGGCTAAAACTCAAAATGCCCTGGGCGCGATCGTGATTACTGCCAGCCATAATCCCGCTAAATATTCAGGATTCAAGGTAAAAGGCGCTTTTGGCGGTTCGGTATCGCCGGAAGTGACTCAACAAATCGAAGATTTACTCTCCAAAAATGTGCGCCATGGCGCACAAAATGGCACGATAACGTCTTTCGACCCCTGGGCGAGTTATTGCGAGGGGTTGCAGGTTAAGGTGAACATTGAGAGGATTAAAGAGGCGATCGCATCTGGAAAACTCAAGGTATTTGCCGATGTCATGCACGGTGCGGCAGCGTCTGGATTGGAGCGATTGTTAAATTGCCCGATTCAAGAAATCAATGGGGATCGCGATCCGCTTTTTGAAGGGGGAGCGCCAGAACCTTTACCCCGCTATCTACCCAAGTTATTTGAAGCAATTAAAACCGATGCCAAAGGCGGAGGAACTCATCTAAGAGTCGGGTTGGTTTTTGACGGAGATAGCGATCGCATCGCGGCTGTAGACGGACAAGGAAACTTTCTCAGTTCTCAGGTACTCATTCCCGTTTTAATCGAGCATTTAGCCACTCGCAAAGGCATGACGGGAGAAATTGTTAAAACGGTTAGCGGTTCCGATTTAATTCCTCGTTTGGCTAAACTCTACAATCTCTCGGTTTTTGAAACGCCTATCGGTTACAAATATATCGCCGATCGCATGTTAACTACTCCAGTCCTCGTCGGGGGAGAAGAGTCGGGAGGAATTGGCTATGGAACTCATATTCCCGAACGCGATGCCTTATTATCAGCGTTATACGTCCTCGAAGCGATCGTTGAGTCAGGACAAGATTTGAGCGATGCTTACGCTCAACTACAAGATAAAACTGAATTTCACTCAGCTTACGATCGCATCGACCTGCCTTTGGCTAGCATGGAGGTACGCAATAAACTCGTGCATCGCCTCGATAGCGAACCGCTCAAAGAAATTGCAGGACAGTCGGTTGTCGATTGTTTGGCAGTAGATGGGTATAAATATCGTCTCGCCGATAACAGTTGGTTGTTGATTCGCTTTAGCGGAACCGAACCCGTTTTGCGTCTCTATTGCGAAGCAGCCACCCCGATGCAGGTTCGTCAAACCCTCAATTGGGCAAACGATTGGGCAAATGCCGTTTAACAGTTATTAGTAATTCAGAAGTTCAGGAAACTGATGGCTGTTAATAAACTCTCAAAGAGGGAGTAATATTTACTTCTGACTTCCATTACTGATAACTGATTACTGATTACTGGTCGCGGTTAAAGCTCCTCCACAACTCGAACCGCTTCCAGCAGTACACCCATAACAAAAGGCTGCTGTTTGTATTTCTTGAATTAGATCGAGCGTTCCTTTTTCTAGGATTTTTGCTACCGTTAAAGTCTCTCCATTAGGCAATTTTGCAGGGAGATTTTCCATTTGATTAAAATCGCAATCGTAAACGTTACCTAAATAATCAATTGATAGTTGATTGCGACACATTAAATAAGAAACAGTATTGGCGTTGTAGTAATCCTCTAAAAATTTTAGATAGGGAACATATAAATGTTTGTCTTTAAGATAATTTTTCACTCGACCAATTGGTAAGTTGGTAATCGTAAATAAATGATTGAAAACAATTTCAAAATTTGTTTCTAAGTATTGTTTATAATCTTGTTCTAGCTTAACTTGATTGGGAGTTAGAGAAAAATTGTTATTCCTTGGTACTTGAGGATTGTAGACCAAATCTAAAATAAGGTTAGGATCTTGACCATAACCGAGTTCGTTTAATCTCGCGATCGCCTTAATAGAAGCTTGATAAACTCCAACACCTCTTTGTTTATTGACATTATCTTCTAAATAACAGGGAAGCGAGGCAATAACTCTTAATTGTTGCTTGGCAAAATATTCGGGCAATTCTTCATAACCCAATTCAAAAAAAATTGTTAAATTTGACCTAACAATAACTTCTTTTCCTGCTTGTTTTGCTGCTTCTACTAGCGGTTTAAACCCATAATTCATTTCGGGTGCGCCGCCAGTTAAATCCACTGTTGTTATTTGAGGAAATCGCTCAATTAGTTCGATGAGTTGCTGGCAGATTTCCTGAGATAATTCTTCTGTGCGTTTTGGACTAGCTTCCACATGACAATGATTGCAAGCCAGATTACATCGCTTTCCTAAGTTAATTTGTAAAATGGTGATTTCGTGCTTAGTTAAAGAGCGATCGAGTTTTTGATGAAATGGAGTAATTTCTGATAAAGATAGTTGATTAGTAGGTAATAATTGAGTCATTGATTAGTTTGAGTAGATGCCAAATTCTATAAACTCAACAGAGAAAAAATACACTGATTATAAAATCCTCTGTGCGTTTCTGTGTGAGATAAAACAAAGAAACTAAATTAACAACATTCTCCTGGACTACAACAAGCAGCATCATTGTTAATTTCGGTAAGATGATAATTGAATTCTTTAGTTTCTTTTGGATGGCGAATAGCCTTACTTTTACAGCTAAATTGTTCTGCTTCTTCTAGAGGAATATCTTGATAAGGAGGAACGGGAATAATATCTTTAACATAGGGGCTATTAGAATTAGTTAAAATGTTATAGGTTTTGTCACAAACTGCCATTCTTTCTCCTCGACAAAAGATATGTCCGTCATCATCTTGCACTTGTTTCCAAGCCCCTTTGTAGATAATTGATTGTTTGCGTTCCAAGCAAGGCCCTTCTTTTCCTTTAAATGCACGAACAACAACCGAGCGAAATTCAATTCCATCAATTGTTTGCCAAGGAGTTTCTTCACGTTTGAGGATTTCAATCCCATAAAATCCTGCTTCCTCAAACATTTTGAGAAACAGATCTTCTCGAAATGCTCCAGAGATACAACCGCTCCAAAGTTCGGGATCTTTGAGTATTTCTGGGGTGGGATCTTCATCGCAGACGATATCAGAAATAACGGCTCTTCCCCCTCGTTTGAGAACGCGATAAATCTCTTTAAATAGCTTTTCTTTATCTTGAGGGCGAACTAAATTAAGAACGCAATTAGAAATGACAACATCGATACTATTATCGGGAATTAAAGGAGATTCATTGCGGATGCGATCGCATTCTATTTCAAATTGATTTAATTGCGCGATCGCGTTTATAGGATTCTCTTGCAACCAAGCTTCTACTTTTTCTAAATCTAACTTAAGATCTTGAATTTTTCCTTTGACAAATTTCGTATTACAATATCCGACCTTATCGGCAATTTGTTGTTGATATTTTCTAGCCAGTGCCAGCATTTCATCATTAAAATCAACTCCAAGGACGTTTCCCGTTACTCCTACTTTCTGGGACAGAATATAACAATTTTTCCCCGCACCCGAACCCAGATCTAAAATAGTTTCGCCCTCTAAAACATAGCGAGTAGGATCGCCACAGCCATAATCTTTATCAATAATTTCTTGGGGCAGAAGATCCAAATAATTTCCTTCATATTCGGTCGGACAGCATAAGCTAGGTTCTTGCTGTTTTGCCCCTGCTTGATAGCGTTCTAAAACTGCCTTTTCGATATCGTAAGCTGCTGCGGTAGAAGTCTGTTGTTGAGAGCGTGCGTTTTCAGTCACAGACGAGTTTCCTTTTTACTTTGATTACAATGAATTAAGAGAAAGTATAAGTGAAAGCTAAACTATTCCCAAATAACCTTAGATAGATTTAATAGTCATCAATTATTTAACCTTAATTAATATCGAGTCAACCTGAGTTTTTTCTGAAAACTTGTTGAATGACAAAATTTAAAAAATAAACTTTTGAAGTTGAAAGCTAGAGAATAATGAGTAAATTAAGCAATATTACTATTATATTCTTGTTGACAAGGGCAATCGCAGTAACGCCTGTTTTTGCCCAACGAGATTTAGAGCGTCCTTCTTTTTTTAGAGACGGACAACAAACGATCGAACAAGAAATTCAAAGACTGGAGCGACAGAATTCTTCCGAACCAGGCGATCGACCCTCTTCACCGCTTACAATCGATAGCAGACAATTACGGTGGCAAAAATTTATCTTTCGAGATGGAGGGTTTTCTCTGTGGATGCCAGAGGGAATGCAGAGCGAAGAAACTGTAACGCTAAATACAAGCGCAGGAGAATTAGAATTTAAAGTCTTTGCCACTCATCCAAAACCCTATAGATTTCTAGCAGCTTATTCTAAGCTACTCGATCGCGTCCCAAACCAAGAAACCCTTCTAGATTCAATCGGCGATGGTATTATCGCTAAAATGAATTTTAAATTAAAAAGCGATCGCGCGATCGCTTGGCAGCAATATACAGGCAAACAATTAAATCTCCAAGGAGAAGATGAAACGATTATCTACAGAATGTACTTAATCGGACAGAGAGTTTACCTCCTCGCCGTCGGACAAAAAAGTGTTGAGGAAGTATCGTCCGAAGCTATTAACTTCTTTGATTCCTTTCAATTGTTAGAGTAGTGAAAAGCCAATCTAACTGTGCCTTATGTCACCAGAACTCGAATCGGAAATTCTCTCGCGACTAACTCAACTAGAAACGACATTTTCAGAAAGATTATCGCGTCTGGAAGAGGAATACAAAGAAATACGATTATTACTGCCCGATTTATATCGATATGGTAAACTACAAGCCTTGTTAGCAGCAGGTCGGTGGCAAGAAGCCGATGCAGAAACCACTAGAGTAATGGAAGAAGTAGCAGGAGGCGAACCAGAAACCCATTGCAGTCCAGAAGACATGAACAGTTATTGCTGCAATAGCGCCCGCATAATCGATCGCCTTTGGAGACAATACAGCCAAGAGCGTTTTGGCTTTAGCATTCAGCTACATCTCTATCATGGCATGGGAGGAAATATAGATACTCTCAGGGCATACAATAACGAGATTTTAACTCGCTTGGGCGAGCAAATAGGTTGGTATCGCGAGAAAAGATGGTTAAACGCCAATGAATTTGATTATTCTTCCCTAGAAACTGGCAGTCTTCCCGGTTATTGCTGGTATTCTCCCTATAGACCCAAGATGGCACATTGTTTTTTGATGCGATTAATCGGTTGCGGATTGTAACAATGAAAGTTGACAATTCCATTGCTATCCTGAAGACAGTCGCCCTGCTATGATATCTGTTCCTCCTCTTATGAACAAAACTCCAGTACGTATTTGCATTCTTGGTGGCGGGTTCGGAGGTCTTTATACTGCCTTGCGCCTCAGCCAGTTACCGTGGGAAAATTCCCATCAACCCGAAATTATTCTCATCGATAAAAGCGATCGCTTTCTCTTTTCTCCCTTACTCTACGAATTACTCACGGGAGAACTGCAAACTTGGGAGATTGCCCCACCTTTTGAAGAATTACTCGCAGATACGGGAATTTTATTTAAGCAAGCGTGCGTCAATGGGATCGATATCGAAGCGAAAGAAGTACAACTCGATAATGCTCCCAACATCAACTACGATTATTTAGTCGTAGCAGTCGGCGGCAAAACGCCTCTAGATATCGTTCCAGGTGCAAAAGACCATGCAATTCCTTTTCGGACGCTCCAGGATGCCTATCGCCTCTCAGAACGCCTTAGAATATTAGAACAGTCTAAGACCGAGAAAATCCGCATCGCGATCGCGGGGGGCGGTTACAGTGGCGTTGAGTTAGCCTGTAAATTAGCAGATCGCTTGGGTTCGAGGGGTCGCCTGCGGCTGATCGAACGGACAGAATCAATTCTTAACACCTCTCCAGAATTTAACCGAGAAACAGCCAAAAAAGCCCTAGAAAAACGACTGGTATGGCTGGATTTAGAAACCGAAATCGAATCAATTACTTCAGATACTATCTCTCTACTCTACAAAGGACAAGTCGATCCCATTCCGGTAGATTTAGTGCTGTGGACGGTAGGAACTCAAGTTTCCGAATGGATTCAAAAACTTCCCCTCGATCGTGACAAGCGCGGGTTGCTGACGACCAATGCTATGTTACAAGCAAGCGACAATCCCGAAATTTATGCGCTTGGCGATGTTGCTGACTGTCGAGACGCGACCGGACAAAAAGTCCCCGCCACCGCTCAATCTGCCTTTCAACAGTCGGATTACTGTGCTTGGAATCTTTGGGCTTCAATTAACCAAAAACCACTCTTGCCGTTTCGCTATCAATCTTTCGGAGAAATGATGGCTTTAGGAATCGATAGTGCCACCATTAGCGGTATGGGGGTGAAATTAGAAGGAATGCCCGCTTATCTTCTCCGTCGCTTGCTTTATCTCTATCGTCTCCCAACCCTAAAACACCAACTCACCGTTGGATTGAATTGGATAACTCAACCGCTTATTCAGTGACCAGTTATCAGTAATTGGTAGAGACGCGATATATCGCGTCTGTACATTTAGTTATCAGTGAATAAAAGGCAACAGGCAACAGGGAATGGAGTAAAAAGAATTTATAGATTTTCTCCCTTGTCTCCCTTGTCTCCCTTGTCTCCCTTGTCCTCCTTGTCCTCCTTGTCTCCCTTGTCTCCCTTGTCTCCCTTGTCGAACGTAGGACGCTATGACCAACCAACCTAAAGTGATATTTTTAGATGCAGGCGGAACCTTGTTTGGGGTGAAAGGAAGCGTTGGCGAAATTTATGGCGCGATCGCGCGTCAAGCAGGCGTTGAGGTATTGCCATCTCTGCTTGACGAAGCCTTTATCCAAAGCTTCAAAGCTTCTTCTTCCCTCGCATTTGAGGAGGTTGATGCTGCCAAACTTAGCGAACTAGAGTATCAATGGTGGCGGGCGATCGCAGAAGAAACGTTTGCTAAAGCAGGCGTTCTAGAGTGCTTTTCTGACTTTAATGCTTTTTTTAGCCAACTCTACGCTTATTTTGCGACATCCGAACCGTGGTACGTCTATCCCGATGTTCTTCTTGCTTTGCAAGGCTGGCGGCAACAAGGCATTCCATTAGGTATCATTTCTAATTTTGATAGTCGTATTTATTTAATTCTAGAAAGCTTGCAACTGGCAGATTTTTTTAGTAGTGTTACAATCTCTTCCGAAGCAGGCTCAGCCAAACCCCAAAGCCAAATATTCATCGCCGCACTCAAAAAACATAACTGTTTTGCCCAAGAAGCATGGCATATTGGCGATAGCCTAAGAGAAGACTATCAAGGCGCTAAAGCAGCAGGACTAAAACCGTTCCTGATTAAACGAACGCTTTAGTGATTTTTCTATTATTATGAGATTTATTTATCGATCGTCTCTGTTACTTTTTCAAAAAGTTTGGGGAACAATAATAACAGTAATCTTTCGTAGAGATTGCTCATTGGGTGATGCGTCCATCAGAACCTAGCTTAAGATCGCAAGAAGGTGGTAGCAACCTAGGAACAGTTACTAATAAATATTGCCTTGTACACATTGGGAGAAATTGCCTTGGATGCCGCAAATCAGCAAAAAATTCTTGGCTACTTTATCGAAGAAGCCAAAGAACACCTTGAAACCCTCGAACGGGGTATACTGGAACTGTCTTCAGTAATGGAAGATTCCGAACGAGTGAATGAAATGTTTCGGGCTGCCCATTCGATCAAAGGTGGAGCCGCGATGCTAGGTTATGGCAGTATCCAGAAAACCGCCCATCGTTTAGAAGATGCTTTTAAAATTCTTAAAGACCAAACAATAGCAGTCGATCGCAATCTAGAATCTTTGTTCCTATCGGGATATGATGTTCTTCAAGATTTAGTCGAACACTTACAAAGTCCGATGGGACTTCAACCCGAAGAAGCCGACGCGATCGTTTTACGGGCCGAGCCAAAATTTGTTGAATTACAAGATTATTTAAAACAATTACTCGGTGGAGCCGTTACCCTCGATAGAGAAGAGGAGCCAGTCATCCGCACTGCCCCAAGAGTATCGCTTGCACCCCAGGTCAAAAATGCTCTCATGCAGATGTTACAGTTGTTTAAGCAACAAGATAATCCAGTGACTCGCCAGCAACTTCAAAAAGCTTGCGTCAGCCTAGCGCAACTCTCTCCAGCAGAGCAAGGCTGGCAAAAGCTACTAAAAGCTGCTCAAACGGCGCTTGCTAATCCCAAACATCCCTATCGCGTTCTTGCTCCCGTTATCATTAAGGAAGTCAAGCAGGGCGGCGATCTCGTCGAGATGGGTAAAGGTTCTCAAATTGGCATATCACCCGAACTGCAACAACTAATCAGCGCTCAAGCTCAAACACAGGCTCCACAACAAATTACTATTGTTTTAGAACCCCAAGCAGTAGCCAATACTTTGCTCAAAGCGTTCAACAAACAACAGATATCTCAGTTAGTCCAATTGTTAAGTACGAGGAGTTAAATTTTCTATCGATAGCTAGAATAGTTTAGATAAGAATCTGCGCTTTAATTGGTTAAGTAGGAATTAAATTTAGTAGAAAGCAAAAGTTTAAGATTTCTACTGTAGAGAGATAAACAATTGACGAGCCGTGATTCCAATTCTTCGTAGCTTAATTCAAGCCGTACAACCCTTTCTAGTTGCTATTTGTTTTGCGATCGCTTGGAGTTTTACCATCTTACTTGGTTGGACGTTGTGGAGTACCGTCCGCGACACAACCGCTAGAGCCAAGCAAATGCACGAAATTCCTTGCCCAAACTGTCAGTTTTTTACGAACGACCACCGTCTTAAATGTACGGTTAACCCGATAACTGCCAACACCGAACAAGCGATCGATTGTTCCGATTACCGCTCAAATTTGTAGCGAGCAGCTTTTTCAGTTATCGGTAAACTAAATGACTTAATAACCAAGAATGTTAGTTCAAAAACTGAAAAACTGTGAAGAATTTCTCGCAGGGGATAGTACGCTTCTGCGAGAATTATTACATCCCGACAAACAACCGATCGCGTTGCGCTATAGTTTAGCTCATGCGATCGTTCCCGTAGGAGAAACTTCCACACCCCATTCTCTTAAAACCTCAGAAGTGTATTACATCCTCAGCGGTCAAGGAGAGATGCACATCGACGAGGAAACCCAAATTATTGAGCCAGGGGATGCCGTTTACATTCCGCCAAACGCCAAGCAATTTGTCCGCAATTGCGGACAAGAACCGCTAATATTTATCTGCATCGTCGATCCGGCGTGGAGAAAAGAAGACGAAACCGTTTATGAGTAAAACAATAGGAATTGTCGGACTGGGGTTGATTGGTGGATCTTTAGGATTGGATTTACGATCGCGCGGATTTCAAGTCTATGGCGTTTCCCGTCAAGCAAGAACCTGTCAAATTGCGGTAGAACGCGGAATCGCCGATGAAGCGGGTTTGAGTTTAGAATTGCTAGCACTGGCAGATATTATATTTATTTGTACTCCGATCGCCGCGATCGCGCCTACTCTAAAACAATTAATCCCCTATCTCTCCCTCAACACCATTGTCACCGATGTCGGTTCGGTCAAAACTCCTATCGTGCAAGAATGTTCTCAATTATGGGATTATTTTGTCGGCAGTCATCCGATGGCGGGAACGGCAGAACAAGGCGTTGAAGCAGCACAAAAAGATTTATTTGTCAATGCTCCTTATGTTTTAACGCCGACAACAACGACTCCTGCGATCGCGACGCAAAAAATTGAAGAAATCGCAACATTGCTGGGAGCTAAAATTTATACCTGTTCTCCCGAACAACACGATCGCGCCGTCGCTTGGATTTCTCATTTACCCGTCATGGTGAGTGCAGCGTTAATCGATGCTTGTACGAGCGAAACCGACGCAAGCGTTATAGAATTAGCCAAACAGTTAGCGAGTTCTGGGTTTCGCGATACGAGTCGCGTTGGCGGAGGAAATCCCGAATTAGGCGTAATGATGGCAGAATACAATCGAGAGAACTTGTTGCGATCGCTGTCTCTCTATCGCGATCGTTTGGATCGGTTAATACAATATATCCAGCAGGAAGATCGCGATCGACTAAATAACGTTCTTGAGTCAACAGGGCGATCCCGTCCCGATTTTTTAACTTAACGAAACTAGCGATCTAAAATCTCCACCACTCCAATTTGACCGTCAAGACGGACTCGCTGACCATCCTTTAATAGCTGCGTTGCGTTATGAACGTCCATCACTGCTGGAATTCCATATTCGCGAGCAACGATCGCGCCGTGAGATAAAGCGCCTCCCACCTCTGCAATAATCCCGCCAGCACGAGCGAGAATTGCCGTCCAACCCGAATCCGTATAAGGGACGACGAGAATGGTTTGGGGATCGATTTCGTCCATTTGTTGCAGTCCTCTAATAATCTTAACTCGTCCTTCCACCTGTCCCGAACTCGCAGCAATTCCCTGCAATCGAGATGTAGAAGGTAGCGGCGAAGGAGAGATGAGGGGTAAACTCTTCGGATGCCCATAAACGACGTAAGGAACGCTAACGAGTTCCTGATTCTGTTTGTATTGAGTTCGTCGTTGTTCGATGAGATAGGGCAATCTCGATCGCAATTGAGGGTCGGAATGTTCGACTAAACGATGAATTTCAGCAATTTCAAGAAAAAAGATGTCTCCTTTCGCTAAAAGCGTACCATCTTTGAGCCAAATATTTCCGAGTTCTACAAATGTCCAGCGTAAATGAGCGAGTAATTGCGAATAGACTTCCGTCGCTTGACCTTTAAGATTGAGACGCTTTTGGACGATTTGCACTTTCAAACTCGTCGCTGGTTCTCGATCTTCTTTTTGTTGCGGTGGATGAAACAGAAAACGAGTAAATAACGCTCTCATCGATCTCGGATCTTCCTTCCAGCGAGGAACGGCAATATCCGTTGCTGCTTCGCTCAAATAACCGTATCTCTCTAACCACTGCTCAAAATGCTCTAAAATCTCCTGACCGTCTGGGGTTTCTGCCAGATGAGCGAAGAGAGAAGGGCAGCTATAGCCGCTTAATTGGTCGATAGGGAGCAATTTTCGGGCGTAGGTTGCGAGATCGGCAAGGGATCGCGCTGAGGCAACTTCTGGCGTTTTACTGTTGTCGAGTTGTTCCGGCTCTACTTTCAAGATAGCTTGTCGCAATGCCAGACTGAGAGGGGCGAGAATACTGTAATAAGTTGCCTTCTTGAGTGCGGATAAGATGGTATCTACCCTTTCTAACAAATCCCCAGGAGACGCTTCTGATAGGGGTAGCGCTTCGATTAAATTGAACGTTGGCGTAAAGTATTTTTGCAAATCGCGATCGAACTCTCGATCTAAATTCCATTCTTGCTGCAATAATTTTAACAATCCTGGCAAGTTGCGCAGCGTAGATTTTAGCGGAGGCTTGCTAAATTTTGCGCCTCTGGTGAGAAATTCTAAACTTTCTGGCGGAAGACCCATGCGAAGAAAAATTTCACCCAACAGCGTCGCGTTAAAGTAGGCGTGTTGGAAATGTAGCGTTGCTGTTTCTTCAAAATCCAATCCTCGTGCGCGTTTTCCCAAAACAACTGTAAAAATATCGCCCCACACGCCACAAGTGAGGGGACGATTGATCGACCAAGTAAGCGGTCGAATAACCCCCGGAATCACTTCAGCCGCGATTTTGCGCGTCCAAATCGGTTGTAGAGTAGTAATCGATCGCGCTTGCAGAAGCCATAACTTTTGTCCGTCATACGTCCATTCGATGTCTTGAGGAATGCCGCGATAAAGATCTTCGATTTCTCTTGCTAAGGTGGCGACCGATTGGATGATTTTTTGGGGAATTTCTTCTACTGATTCTGTAGGGGTGAATGACCATTCATCCCTACTATTATGGGTGGATGATGATTCCCCTTTAACTTCAACACAATATCTTTGTGGCGTAACTTGTCCCGATACTACTCGTGCAGCATCTCCGCTTAACGCTTCGATAACGACAGCCGTATTCCTCGGATCGACAGGATCTCGACTAAAAGCCACCCCTGAAAAAATGCCTCGAATTTGTTTTTGGATCAGTACCGCCATCGGTGCATCAACTTGATTTCTATCTCGGCGATACTGAACCGCAGCAGGATTGTTATAAGCTGCCTGACAGTCCAAAATCGCGTTTTGTAGGGTTTGTGGGCTGGTAACGTTCAAAATCGTCAAATATTGTCCTGCTGCGGAGGCGGTTTCTGAATCTTCTCCGATGGCTGAAGAACGAACGACTAAGGGATTTTCGTCATAGGGTTCGAGAAATTCAATGAAGGGTTGCGCGTCGTCGCCAGCAGGGAGTATCCAACCATCGGGAACGGGATAACCCAACCGTTTCAGGTACGAAAGGGTAGCTGCTTTTTGACCGACTTTCTTTGGATCTAACCGTCGATCTAAGGAGAGAATGTTTCTATCGCCTTGGAAGAAACGAAACATCTTTTGCGATCCTGTTTTTACCGATTGTACGGGAAGATCGAGATCGTCGGGGATTTTTTGATAAATCCAAGCTAGCAAACCAACTAGTACGATCGCCGCCCCAATATACTCGCCGCGATCGGGACGTAGCAGGCTTAACACTAAAGCTAGCACAAATAATCCTACCAAACGCCCAGTTTTGCGATCGCGAAAGATAGTAAAACTAATTCCGCTTATCAAAGCCGTTAATAGGGCAGCTTGCCAATTATGAACGAGAATTCCCCAAGATACATTAGTAACGCCAGCCCCTTTCCCCATCCAATAACGTCCCACGACTAGGGCCATTAAAGCTAATAACTCCCAAGTTGGATCGTTAGGGAAGAACCAACGGGCGATTAAAACCGCCCCAATTCCTTTAGCGGCTTCTGAAATAACGGCTAATATACCAACAAAAGTCCCGCCGTGATAAAAAGCCGCCGAGACAGAGATATTTCCCGTTCCCAATCTCGACAGTTTTCGCCTTGTCAATATATAGGTAATCCAGTCAATGAGGGGAAGTCCTCCTATCAAAGGACATAGCAAAAAAATGATTAGAGAACCCCAAAGCTGTGTCAGCGTCATCCGATTTGTAAAATAGCCCTCTAGATCGAGTTTAGGGCTTTCTTATCTTAATGGAGCAAGAAGACCGACGCTACACATTTATGTTAACGTGTGGAGGAATTGCGACTAATTTTATATAAGGCGCGGGTCTGCAAACGGGAAATTCCACGTAGAAAGCGACACAAGGAGCGATTCGTGGGAGGTTCGAGTTAAATCAAATTTTTATACTATTGTGTTAGGTTTCATCAATTTAAATAAGCCTGCTGGGTTCACTTCACACGATTGTGTCGCTAAAATACGGCGACTCTTAAAGACTTCCAAAGTCGGACATGGAGGCACGTTAGATCCTGCTGCTACTGGAGTCTTACCTATTGCTGTGGGAAAAGCAACGCGATTGTTACCATTATTTCCAGAAAATAAAGCTTATCAAGCTAAAATTCGTCTGGGAATGCGAACGAATACAGACGATCTCGAAGGAGACGTTATTGAGACTAAATCCGCATCGCATATTACATTAGAACAAGCACAATCGCTATTACCCCAATTTATTGGCAAAATCGAGCAAATTCCTCCTGCCTTTAGTGCGATTCGACGCGATGGCAAACGCTTGTATGAATTAGCTAGAAAGGGAGAGCAAGTAGATGTTCCCGTGCGAACGGTTGAGGTATATGGAATTAAGGTTTTAGGATGGGATATGGGAGAATATCCCGAATTAGAAGTTGAAATTGCTTGCGGTGCGGGGACTTATATCAGGGCGATCGCGCGGGATTTAGGCTCTTTACTCAACGTTGGTGGAACTTTAGCCGCTTTAATTCGTACTGAAAGTTGCGGTATGAAATTATCGCAAAGTATTACCCTAGAAGAAATAGAAACTCAAGTAAAATCGGGATGTTTTTCGTTAATTTCCCCGGCGATCGCGCTTCAACATCTTCCAGCACTTATCTTGTCAGTAGAGGAAGTTAAGCGCTGGATGCAAGGACAAAAGCTCGCTAGAAGCCAGCTAGAAACGCCTACATTGGGTTTTACTCGATTAAATGATGAAAACGGAAATTTTCTGGGAATTGGCGAGCTAGTGCATTCTGAGACAAATTGGTTAATCATTCCCAAAATCGTTTTTACCTAAAAACATTGAAAATTGTTTTAAATTCTCTTGTAGCCAACGCGAATCAGCTTTGCGATCGCACTTAATTTCCAAGACTCGAATTCCTGTTTCTGGCAGGGGATTTAATAATTGTTTGAGTTGCTCCCAAGAAGAAATAAGCTTGTGTTCGACGTTATAAGTTTGACATAATTTGACAAAATCTAGATTTTGAGGAGTGGCAAAAAACTCTTCAAATGGCGGTTCAAATTGAGCAATTGGTAGCATTTCAAAAATACCACCACCGTTATTATTAATTAAAATAATGGTCAGATGACCGCTAAAATTTTGTTGAATTAAAAATCCATTAGTATCGTGTAAAAGGGCTAGATCTCCCGTTAATAAGATACTACTGCGATGGCGATAAGCAATTCCTAATGCTGTCGATAATGTCCCATCAATTCCATTGGCCCCACGATTAAAATAGGGGGTTATGCCGCTATTTCCCGGCAGCCAAAAGAATTCCAGATTGCGCACCGACATACTATTGGCAATAAAAATCGATGTATGTGGCGGTAGCATTTGAGACAGCAACCATGCCACTTTACTTTCTAACAGTCCATCGATTGACTGCATCGTTCGGTTGATGTTTTGTCTGACTCGCAAATCCTCATCGCACCATTGTTGTAGATAACTGTTATCTTTGGGATTTAAAGGACAATTGAAACTAGATTCTAACTGTTCTACACTAATGCGCAGATGAATGCTTTTTCCATGTAAAGAATCGAAATTTTCCGCGCTAGAATCGACGATCCAGCGGTGGGGTTGTATCGTTTCTAACCAGGTGCGAAGTTCTTTACTAGTAGGAAGTTCGCCGAGTTGAATGACAATTTCTGGCGCTAATTGTTGGGCTAATTTTTCATTGCGTAAAATTAGGTCGTAGGTGCTGATGAGATAGGGATTTAGATCGGCATAATTTCTTAGGGGAGATAAAGCTTCGGCGAGGACTGGATACTGAAGCGATTGAGAAAGCGTTGCGATCGCCTGACAATACGCTTTAGGTGCATAAGAATGAGCGATGCCAGCAACGATAATTCCGCGCTGGCAAGATTGCCATGCTTGAGGGATGGGTAATGAAGCGAGGGGAATGGATGAAGGGGAAATAAACGCAAAAAAGTCTTGCCAATCAAATGCTTGAAGTGTTTCTGTATTCGCTTGTGGCGTAGGCGCAAGCGGGTCTCGAAAAGGAAAATTGAGATGGACGACACCTGGGGTTGGAAACGCGATCGCTCCCAAGCATAAATTGTCGTTTGTCGCAAGTAACGCAGCATTCCCAAATCGGGATCGGGAACGGCTAATTCAGTTTGCCAGTTGGGATAATTTCCAAATAACTTAACCTGATCGATGGTTTGTCCGGCGCGACAATGACGTAATTCTAGCGGTCGATCTGCGGTGATGACCAGAAGAGGGACGCGACTTTCTTTCGCTTCGATGACGGCGGGATAAAAATTAGCGCCTGCGGTTCCAGAAGTACAAACCAAGGCTACGGGCAATCCCGTTCTTTTGGCGATTCCCAGGGCGAAAAAAGCAGCCGATCGCTCGTCTAAAATGGGAATAGCTTTTATATTACAATGCCGAGCAAAGGCAACCGTTAGCGGTGTCGAACGAGAACCGGGACAGAGGATGGCAGTGGTTAATCCTAAACGAGAAAGGGTTTCCACTGCCACAGAGCCCAAAGGGTATTAGTATTGCGAAAGTCGAGGAGCATGGAGAGCGATCGATTTTCAACTGCTTTGGGATTATATTCGATCTTGAGTCATAAAATAACTGCGCAACTGTTTGAGGGCAGGATGAGCGGGATTGAGAAATAGTCTTCCCTGGGAACTCAAGATATTTGAAAAAGGAACGATTTCGATCGCGCTATTGCTATAGGCGATCGTTTCTAACCCTTGCACGAAATCTGGAGTCCATTGATTTTGCACGACGGGGATATTTTGGGTTTGCAACCATTTGAGTAATTGCGATCGCACAATCCCTGGCAAGATTCCTCCTTCTATGGCAGGAGTCCACCACACGCCTTCTTTCCATCCCCAAAGATTTCCGGTACTGGTTTCTAGCCAATTACCTCGTTCGTCAAGCAAAATAGCTTCTTGTGCGCCAAATTTTTCAGCTTTTTGTCGAGATAGCCACGCACTCAAATAATTTCCGGTTTTATAAATAGCAAGGGAACGTCTAAATAAGGGATCGTCAGCTATCCAACCAATAATGCCTTGTCGTTGGCGTTCTTGTAAATTTTGGGGTAGGGAGCGTCCAATTATCCACTCTCTACCATCGGCAAAAATCGCCATTCTCAGGATGGGATGATAGGATAGCAAACTTTCTGCTCCTTTTCGCAACCGTTTCCAGTTGGGGAGTTGCCAATCGAACGCCTGTATGCTGTGGTGCAAGCGAGCGCAATGCAGAGTCCAATGGGTCAACGGGCGATCTAGCGATCGTTCGTAGACGCGCAACGTCGTAAAAACCGTCGCTCCGTAAAGCAGACCGGAATCGTCGATACTAATCGGTAACGTATCGTCCTGATTTAATTTGCCATCATACCAAAACATTAGAATTCAAGAACTGGAATTCTAAATTTGACTAATTTTTGGTAATTATACCCTCATTATCCGAACTTTTCAAAGTCAAATGAGTATGGCAAGAGATTAAAAAACTTTTAACAGCCCCCAAATATAACCTATCTTCTCAAGAAAAAAACATTGGTTGATAAAAGAAAACTCTTCATGATTTAAATCTTTTTGCTCGTTTATGTTTTTCAGTCTTTTAAGTAATTGTTTTAATTCTGCGATCGCCAATTGACATCTTTCCACATAAGAATGCGATGTTTCATGACTTAAGAAAAAAGCATCGGATACTCCTTGCCAATAAATTCTTTGAAAAAACCATTGTTTATTTAAGCGAGATTTGACAATATGATGTTTAACTAATAGTTCGGGAACGTAATAAATGCTATAATCGCTTTGTTTAATTTTCTTAGCTAAAAAAAGCTCTTCATTAGATAGCAATTTTTTTCCTTGTCTGCCTAATTTGACGGGAAACCCTTGTACCAGTTCTAACACCGATTTAGGAAAAGCCATATTCGCGCCAGCAATGTAATAGTTGGTATCGTCTAATCGGGTGGGAACTGCCGACCAATCAATGATGGTTAAATAAGGTAAAAAGCGGTCATTTAGCCAACTTGGTTTTGAAAATTCCCAAATCGGTTCTACTTTGCCGCCTACTGCACCTGGTTTTGGGGTCACAGTTTCAAAAACTTTAATGATATTTTCTAGCCACCTAAATGACGCGATCGCGTCATCATCTAAGTAAGCAACATAATTTCCTAAAGCATTTTGCCAACCTGTATTGCGGGCTTGGGACAGTCCTTGAATGGGTTCGTAGAGATAGCGTAAATTGGGAATGTGGGAAAACTCTTGCGTGATAACTTGTTTAGTTTCGTCTGTCGAACGATTATCGACTACTAAAATTTCATAAGAATTAGTCTCTAAACTTTGTTTGATAAGGCTTTGAATGGCTTTGCGCAGATAATTAGCACGATTAAATGTACAAACTACAACAGAAATTTGAATAGCCATAGATATGCGATCGTTTTGAGAAAAATTTTTAATTGCACCAAATTTTAATTGTATTACAATCTAATTATAATTTAAATTAAATTATAATTAGATTGTTGGCGCAAACAAAACACGTATAATACTTTTTTTGTTAATACTTATTCGTTTTAGAAATTTAAATACTATATATGGCAAAGGGCGGGCAACTCTGCCCACCCTTCTAGATTAAAAGCTTTAGTGTAAGTTCTAATTACAACAGCATCATAAAATTAAACAGCTAGGCGATCGCCTATCTTTGTCCAAGATTGTCCGATAGAAGATTCAGAAAAGAGTTTAGCATTGCGGGTTTTAACAAAGACTTGCTGACCGAGTTGCAAATTTAGTCGTGCAAACTGTTCTTGAGTGATATGAGCCGTAATCGTTAGATCGTCTGGTAACGCTAATTCTACTTGAATATCCCTACCCAAACGTAAGATCCGTTGAACTGTAGCACCAGTATTCGATCCATCGGCGTGCAGTTGAATCTTAAAATCGTGGGGACGGACAAAGATTTGAGAATTTAAAGGGTTGAAATTGCCATTTCCATTACTAGACAGGCGATCGCGGAACAAACGCGCCGAAGTTGGCAGAACGTTAACTTCTCCCACAAAACTCATGACAAATGGTGTTGCGGGATGGTCGTAAATTTCAGCAGGCGATCCAACCTGTTCGATGCGTCCGTTGTTCATCACCACGATTTCGTCTGCTACTTCCATTGCTTCTTCTTGGTCGTGAGTGACAAAAATACTGGTCATGCCAACTTCGTCGTGCAACCGTCGCAACCAAGCGCGTAGTTCTTTGCGGACTTTAGCATCCAAAGCGCCAAACGGTTCGTCTAACAGGAGAACTTGCGGTTGTACGGCTAAGGCACGGGCAAGGGCAACTCTTTGTCGCTGCCCTCCAGAAAGTTGTGAGGGATAGCGATCGCCCAATCCTTGCAATTGAATTAATTCTAATAATTCTTCAACTTTTTGCTTAGCGTATTGACGAGTGTATTTACGAATTTCTAAGCCAAAGGCTATATTTTGGCGAACCGTTAGGTGTTTAAAAAGCGCGTAATGCTGAAAAACAAAGCCAATATTGCGCTTTCTAACGTCTACATGGGTAGTATCTCTACCGTTGATAACAATTGAACCCGAATCTAGACTTTCTAAACCCGCGATCGCTCTTAATAAGGTAGATTTTCCCGATCCGGAAGGCCCTAATAAGGCTACTAATTTATGGTCTTTGACTTCTAAACTGACGTTTTCTAAGGCTTGAAAGTTACCGAATTTTTTGGAAACTTTGTTGATGATAATGCTCATAATTTGGTGAATAGTAAATGGCGATTGGGGAACGTTCTTTGGAGGACAAGGAAGACAAGGGAGAATATTGACGGATGTACTACTGAAACTCCTGTAAAGACGCGATATATCGCGTCTCTACTTAATTCATGATTACTGAACTTTAGCCGTTCTACGTTCTAAAATTTCTTTGAGAACTAAGGTGACAGCAGCAAGTAAGGCTAAAAGTGCAGCAGCACTAAAAGCAGCTTCGGTTTGATAATTTTTATAAGCTTGTTCGACCAAAATTGGTAAAGTTGCCGTTCGTCCGAGGATGCTTCCAGACACGACAGAAACAGCGCCAAATTCTCCCATTGCTCTTGCATTGGTTAACAGAACTCCGTATAGTAAACCCCAACGAATATTAGGAAGTGTCACTCGCCAAAAAATCTGCAAGTCGCTTGCGCCTAGCGTTCTTGCAGCTTCTTCTTGGTCGGAACCCATTTCTTCTAATACTGGGATAACTTCTCGCGCCACGAAGGGGAAAGTGACAAAAATTGTTGCCATTACCATTCCAGGTAAAGCAAAAATGACTTTAATTCCCATCGTTTCTAGCCAACTGCCGAACCATCCCAGCCTTCCGTAAAGAAGAACTATCATTAAACCAGCAACAACGGGAGAAACCGAGAAAGGAAGGTCGATAATACTCATTAATAACGCACGACCTCGAAATTGATTGCGTGCGATGACCCAGGCGGCACAGAGTCCAAAAATTGTGTTTAAAACAAGTGAGATTACAGTAATTATTAAACTTAATTGAACCGCATGGATAAACTCTCTAGCACTGAGTGCATTTATAAATGGTTGAATTCCTTTATGAAAAGCTTCATAAAATACTGCCGCAGCAGGTATTAATAAAACTAAAAATAGATAGGCGATCGCTACGCTAATAAAAATAACTCTGGGAGATTTAACGAACTGCATAACGACGACCCCACTGTTGCAAGAGATTGATAATTAGCAAGGCTAATAACGAGACTAAAAGTAGTACCGTCCCAATAACTGTTGCACCTGCATAATCGTATTGTTCTAATCTTTGGAAGACGAGAACGGGCGCAATTAAATCTTTAAAAGGGATGTTAGAAGCAACAATAACAACCGAGCCATATTCTCCTACTGCTCTCGAAAATCCTAGAGCGATTCCTGTTAAAATTGTCGGGATTAAAGGCGGTAAAATGACTCGAAAAATGTTTGCGATCGCGATGCGCCTAACGACCATGCTGCCTCTTCTATTTCTTTCTCCATTTCTTGGAGAACGGGTTGTAAAGTTCTCACGACAAAAGGCAAAGAAATAAACAGCATTGCCACAAATACGCCCACGCGAGTAAAGGCAATTTTGATGCTAAACGGTGCAAACAATTGACCGAGCCAACCTTTTTCGCTATAAACTGTTGCTAATACTAAACCTGCTACCGATGTCGGCAAAGCAAAAGGTAAATCGACGGCTGCATCGATAAATTTCCGACCAGGAAACTGATAGCGAACTAATACCCATGCCACTAACGTTCCCATCAATCCGTTAATTAAACCTGCTGCTAAAGAAGTAACAAAAGTAACGTTGTAAGCAGATAGCGCAATTGGACTAGTCGCAATTCGCCAAAATTCAGCAGCCCCTAACGTTAGCGATTTTGATATTAAAGCGCTAACTGGTAACAATAAAATCAATACTAAATAAACAACTGTTACTAGCCAAGGGAGAGAAATAGAAGCTAACCAGTTTCTTGTCTTTTTTTGTTTTAACGGATGCGAATAAGAAATCGATTCAGTCATCAGATAATCCTTTCAAATTTTGCTACCAGCCATCTCGTTCTAGATCGGATTCTTTCCAAATCTCAATATCTAGCTCGCAAAGATAGATTAAAGCACTATCAATTGCTTGAGATGAACCCGATAATTGAAGATCGAACCAACCATCGCCGCGCGCATTTGCTCCTAACATAGCAGCTAAAATATTAACGTTTAAATCATGACGAGAAGCTAGATTAGAAACAATTGGTTCGTGATGATATTTCTTGGGGATTTTAATTTTAATACGTGCTTGAGTTGGTCGATTTCTTTCTGTTTCATCGAGATTTAAAATGTTTGGGTTACTCATTACACTCTCCGAACTAGGATTACTTGCCAATTTTGTTCATGATTTTGTCAAATCCCGCACCATCATCAAAAAATTGTTGTTGAATTTTGTCCCATCCTCCTAAATCTTTAACAGTAAAAAGATTTTTAACCGTCGGATATTGAGCCGAGAATTCTTTAGCAACGGTTTCATCAACGGGACGAAAACCAACTTGAGCAAATTCGCGTTGTGCTTCGGGGGTAAAGAGAAACTGAGCGAATGCTTCTGCTACTTCGCGAGTGCCATGTTTGTCTACATTAGCATCGACAACGGCAACGGGATTATCAATTGAAATGTTGTAATCTGTAGGAACAAAATAAGGCGTTCCTTCTCCTTTTTGTTTGGCTAAAATTACTTCGTTTTCATAGTTAATTAAGACGTTGCCTTGACCTTGTTTGTAAAAAACATCGCTAGATTCGCGGGCATCTTTTGGCAAAACGGGTGCATTTTTTAATACTTTTTCAACAAATTGTTCGGCTTCTTGTGGGGTTCCCCCTGCTTGCGTTATTGCACCCCAAAGCGCTAGAAAGTTCCATCTCGCACCGCCAGATGTTTTGGGGTTGGCAGTGATGACTTGAACGCTATCATTGGCAAGATCTGACCATTGATTGATTTTTATATTGTCATCGCGAGTGACGAGCGCAGCAACCGATTTATGCAATATAGATTCATTGGGTAATTCTTGTTCCCAACCCGCTTTAATCAGTCCTGCTGTTTCTATCTTTTTGGTATCGAGAGCTAACGCAAGCGCAACTATATCGGCTTCTAACCCATCAATAACGGCACGAGTTTGCGAACCCGATCCCCCATAGCTTTGGTCGAAGGTAACAGTTTGTCCCGTTTTGTTCTGCCATTGCTTAGTAAATAAGGGAATTATTTTTTCGTAGGCACTCTGAGTTACGGCGTAGGAAACCAACGTTAGCTTAGCTGACCCGCTAGCAGTGGCAGTTTGATTGGTGTTGGCATCTGGGTTGCCGCCAGAACAAGACGCGATCGCCCAACTCAGTAAGCTTCCCACCAACATCAAACCCAAAAAACGCAGCGATCGCCGTAACATTCGTTACACCTCTAAAAAAATTATTTTTATTTCAAGATTTAACTATATATGATTTAATCATGTTTTTCAATACATTTAGATTTAAATCCAAGTCGAAATCTAGACAATCCAGTTCTGTGTCATGCTTGGAATAGAGCTAACGTCTAAATCTGAAATATGGCAAAGACCGCCAAGCAACAAAAAGATAATTTACTCAAACAACTAGTTCGAGATACTTATCTATTTAAAGGACTAGATGAAACTTGGTTAGCTGAATACCTGCCAAGCGCTCGCGTTAAAGTAGAAAAGCTATTTTCCAATCGTCCCGTCTATACAGCCTTTCTACCCGATCGCTCGCTGGACGTACTATACGTTATTCTGGATGAGGGTTTGGTCATAACCCGCAGCACTCCCCTCGATCGCATCATTGCCATTAACTATCCAGGCAGTTGTTTTGGGATGAGAAGTCTACCATTTAGCTACGGATTGGCAACGACAGCGTTTCCTTGTTTGGTAGAGGCGTATAAAACCACTCACGCGCTCGAAATTCCGCTAGAAACGGTGCAGAAAATCTATGAAGATAGCGAAACCTTTCGCGATCGCTACAAAATGTTATTTGAATTAGGGGAAAAATTTCAATATCATTTACTCAATTGTGGTACTTATCCGCCACAAGCTGTTGCGTCGTTGTTGCGAGCCTTAATTTATCAAGAACGCGAATTAGGCAATCAACCCGATACCAATGGTATCTATACATTCGATCTTCCCGTAGATGTCATTGCGCGTGCCTGTCAACTCAACCAACGCACTGTCGAACAGGTTCTCAAAGGAATGCAGCAAGTCGGCTTACTCGGAACTACAAAAGGAGAGGAGGCATCGGGCGATCTTATTAAAGTTATCTCGCCCGAAGGCTTAAAAGAAGTTTACAGCGCCACTAGAGAAAAAGTCTCTTGGTGGCCGCTGAGGTAAGAGAGACAAGGGGGACAAGAGAGACAAGGGGGACAAGGGGGACAAGGTAGACAAGAGAGAAGTTATACATAAATCTTGTTTTCCTGTTCCCCAATCACCAATCACCAATCTCCAATCCCCATTTAAACGCGAACGCTTGCGACGCTGAAGGTTGCTAAGGCTTCTACTAAGCTTCTCACGGTAGCAACCATCGCGACTTCATCATTAAGTTTGTTAATGGCAGAACCAACACCGATTCCAGAAGCACCAGACGCGATCGCCATAGGAGCAGTTACGCTAGATAAACCCGATGCACAGAGGACGGGGACGGATACGGCACGACAGATACTGTGAGCCGCAGCTAAAGTAGGAGCAGCTTTTTCGATCGCTCCCAAGACTCCTGGGTGGGTTGGATTGCTACTCGTACCGCCTTCGGTTTGAATGATATCTGCTCCCGCTTCAACTAGTGCCTGAGCTAGTTGTACTTGTTCGTCCAAGGGAAGAATATGGGGAACAGTGACAGAAAGAGTTGCATTTGTCAAGAGCGATCGCGTCTTTTGGGTAAGTGCCAGCACTTCTGGCGCTTCAAAACGTCGCCCTTGGGCATAAAAGCTGTCAAAATTACCGATTTCGACGAGATCTGCGCCTGCTTCAATGGCACTAACCAATAATTCTGGTTCTACTGCGGAAACGCATATCGGTAAATCGATTGTTTGGCGGACATAGCGAATTAAATCGACATCAGCCGCAATATCGACAAAAGTAGCGCCGCCTGCTTCGGCTGCTTTGACAACGGCGGTTACTCGTTCGCGATCGAAATTATTTAAGCCGCTAATGACTTTGAGGGCTTTTTTTTGGGCGAATGCTTTCTGTAATTGAGAATGTAGAGTCATAATTTTTCTATATTAATCCCGATTAGGATATTTTTACATTTTCTGGAGTAATAGCGATCGCGTTAGTTTAAGCAGGCAATCGGTTTAACCTAATCGTAGAACGAATATAGTCTATAACAATTTTTGGCTCAAGGTTATGCCAGAGACGCGCGATCGCGCCTCTAGTCACAATTTTCTATTGTCTATTTCTGTTGTTTGAGAGTTTGTAACTGTTGTAAGAGGACTTCAATTTCGGCTTGTAGATGAAGATACTTAACTTGCGCTTCTGCTTGGTAGGCTTTCATCAATTTCATCAGAGTCGCATCATTATTGTCAGCAGCAGAATTTTTCTGACTCAATACTGAATCGTCTGATTCTTTAGTGCTAGGTCGGTCGTAGACTAATTGAGAGGTCATTTATCGTTGAATAGTTATTTGTACTTACTAAACTTAAATTTCTTATTGTAAGTTAAAAATAACATTAATTGGTATCTCATAAAGCTGTCTTGACTAATTAGTCCTATCAGATTTTTTTAAGTGACTGTCGTAAAGCCTCTTTAACAGACGCTAAAGTATCGATAGATTGTTCGTAGGAATTGGGAATAGCCCCTTCCCCAATAACTTCTCCGTAAAAAGAACTTTTTTTTGTTAACACCACAGGCAACCAAAGATCCCCCAGACAAGAGTCTTTAATGCTAGTTTTATAGCCTAACTTGCGTTCTACCCATTGTCGCCTGCCCTCTATATCCCGACAGGCTTTGAAAATGTCATGGGCAGGAAATTTAAACCAATCTGGTAATTGAATCGTTAAAGGACAATAGATTAAGTTGCCATGTTGAGATTGACCTGGTTTGTTCTCCGATCCTAAAGCTGACGCTGCGACGACTTCGACTATTGTATTAGGCGAATGAGTAGGTATCGATTGCTCGATCGCAGTAACCATTTTGTTGATGACAGAAGAAGCTGAGTTACGCTTTCCCGATGTATTAATCCCGCAATTAACAACAATAATTACACGACTCATGTTCAATTAATGACTTGCAATCTTCTTGACACTCTTCCATTTTGCTCGAACCTTTCTCAATCGAGAAAGGAATCCTTTACTAGTTTCCCCGATTATGACTAAATAAACTAGTAATTTCAAGAAATTCAAAGAATTCGTTTTTTTCTTCTAGAAACGGCGATTGACTATTTACTCTGACTCTTTTATCTGTGTCGTTGGTTCTTTGTCCAATATACTCATGACCAATGGCTAATGAAACGAAATCCCGGTTTTTTAAAGCGGGAATGAGTTAATAATTTCGATCCTACTTGAATTACCATTTGTTCCGTAGAAAGCTTATCAAATTTTTGATGATGGAGCCACTTGTGTCTGGCGATTTGCCGAAATTTGAATCGGGGTTAGCGCTTATTGTAACTGGTTTTTCTCGATTGGCGTTCGCGTAGCGTGGGCTTTGTCCAATAGTCTTTGACGCTGCTTCTTGGGCAATCACAGCAGGACTTAAGGGTTTTGGTTGTAAAAATTGTGCGGGCATCCCGTTAGTGGGGAGGTCTTGAAAGACTTCTTCTACTAATCCGGTAATAATCAAGCGAAATGCTGTTTTTTGTATGCTATCCGACGCTCGCTTGAGTTTAAAAGCCATTTCATCTAAAGAGGTTATCTCATCAGCTAGCTGCCAAAGCTCTAATTCTTGAGTATCGAGTCTAAATGGAACTTGACGAACTAAGGGACGTAAAGCCGAATTGAGGTCGGGAAGTTTATCGAAAAAACCAGTCCAGTTTTTCACGAGGCGCAAAGCAAACAGCGTGACTTCTGTAGCTCTCATGCTGTTGCCTGTCATCTCAAGCCATGGTGTTGCAAGATTGTTGGTGGTTTTGTCAGACGACAAGACTTCAAACATAAACCAGCCAGAGGTGACTTCAAACAATTTATAAACTTGATGTAGATTCATCTGGAAGAGTAATTGCAATTGCTCTGCCTTCAAGACTCCCATGGTTTTCAAATATAAACCAAAGGGATATTCTGCCGGACAGAGATCTGCCAATTTTTCAATGACGCGCCGACCCAGCCAACCGCGATTTTCAATCAAATCGATTAATCTTTGCCTGTTCGCGTCATCGGTAATGGCCACTAGCCGACCCTTCTCAAACCAAATGTAGCAAAGCGCGATTGTCTTCTGGGCAGCAGCAGAGCCGATTTCCTTCGGAAGCGCTACGTCCCTTGGACGGGCTTTGCCAACGCGGATCGCGCAAGGGGTATTCTCATCTACTAAGGGTTGTACTGTGAGCCTTCCCGTTTTGGTACTTAAGTCAATCAGTCGAAACAACTCCGGTAGAGAGACAGTCTCTAAAGAGCCGCTCATTCCCATTGGATCTTTATCTCCCAACAATATTTAATTTAAGTTTTGGCTCAAAAGGTAAAGTTACTTGCTTTGGTTAACTAGCAAACTCTAAGGAACAATTGCTCTAGCAATTTATTAGGCGATGCTTTAAAACATCTTGTTAACTAGCGTCATTTTTTTCTTTAGCGCCTAGATTTTGACTGTTACAAGGGTGTAATTCTTTTTTAACACAAAAAATAACAAGTGATGAAAAATTAATCATTTCACTTATTTGGCAAACCATTTTTTAAAAGTTTTGAATAACTTTAAAAACCAGGATTGATAAGGTTTTAAAAGTTAAATACTATCATTAGTTTTGCAAAATCTGATTATTTAACGCCTCAATTAATCAATCGAAAAACCTAGATAAGATTTAGAGTTTATACAATTGTTTTATATAAACTAGTTTTATTGGATATTTGGATTCAATAAACAATTAATTATTTACTTGCTTCTCTTATCGGATAACAAGCCTTTAAAAACCTTATAAACTCAAAAAGTATAATTTGATACAAAGTTAGATTTTAAGAAAAACAACGAGTTAATTACTTATGAGAGCGTACTTACAAACCATTGACCGACTAATTAAACTATCAAAAATATAATAAAAGGCGATCGCATCATAAAATCGCCTTTTTAACTTATCTTTTACACTCGCACGCCAGCGACTTCGCTACATTCATAAGCTGTTGATACCATTGCTGCCATCAACTGTTCTGGTAAAACGGGAAAAGGTAAGCGATGAATGTCAGAATTAGGACGACAAGACACTTCTGCGGCGTGACGCAACTCAGCTAAAGTAACATTTTTTAGTCCCAAATCTTCTAACGTTTTGGGCAAACCGATTTCGTCATAAAATTTTAGTAGTTGCTGTCGCGTGGAGACGGCGAGTTGATTGCCCTGAACCATCTCTTCTAATCGTAGTTGTACTAAAATTCCATAGCCCACTTTTTCTCCGTGTAGGGCATCGTGGGCAGCTAGGATATGAGTCAAGCCATTGTGAACGGCATGGGCAGCAACGGTACGGCAATTTGCGCCGCCCAGTCCGCCGATGACTCCAGCTAGTAGGACGGTCGCGTCTACAACGTCTCGCCATGCTTCGCTGCCTGGCGTTTGTAGGGCAGCGGCTGATTTTTGGAAGAGAATATCGCGTAGAACTCTGGCTTGTTGTACCGCAGCAATAGTGAGGGTAGCCGTTGAAGCGCCGCTACTAACGGAGGCTTCATACCATTTTGCGATCGCATCTCCAATTCCGGCAACTAGCGTTCGTGGCGAGGCAGTTTTTATCAATTCGTAGTCGAGAATGAGTAAGTCTGGACAGCGATTTAATCCGACATCGTACTGAAAAGCACCTTCATTAGAATAAATATTAGATAGAGCAGTCCAAGCAGCACAAGTTGCCCCAGAGGTCGGAATAGTTACGATGGGTAACTGGCATTGGTGTGCTAGCAATTTAGCGGTATCTAAAGCTTTTCCGCCACCGACCCCAATAATTAAATCGGCTTGATGGTTTTTGACGGCTTCTCTGAGGGAAGCGAGGGAGGTTTCCGAACAGTCTGGGCTATAATTTGCCTGGGCTGCACTTAATTTTTGTTGCTTAAAAATTGGCTGTAGGTGGAATTGCGTAGCGGCTAGGGTGCGATCTCCACCGACTATCAAAGGACGTTTACCCAAACGCGCGATCGCATCTGCTGCATCGCTAAGAGCATTTTCGCCCCGCAATACTTGAGAGGGGGCGACTAATAGGGGAATTAATTGAGTAGTTGTAGCGCGATTAGACAATTGAATACGTCGTATCTCACAATTAGGGCATTTTATTTATTCTATCCTGTGAAAATCTCCAATTGGGAATTTTTGGGAATTTTTTCATCCTTTGGCGTAATTTTCTAATTTGGCGAAACTTTCGGGAAAAAGTTCGATTTGCATCTGCTCGCTATCTCGATTGGAGAGCGATCGCTTGACTTGACCTAGATAAACTGGTAGAGAAACGCCTGATTCTGGATGCAGTAAAACGCGCGCCCGAATCGTTAGGTTATTGTCGCCGCCAATACTGTTTCTACCGTAAGAATACAAATCGCTAGCCGCTTGACGCAGTGTTGCATCTAGTTCCGTTTCGGTAATTGATTTCGGTACGGTTATGACAGCTTGCGTTGCGCCATTATCATACACCAGTGCAAAGCGAACGGCTCCAGGGATAACCGTATGAGTAAACAATCCCAGTCCCAAAGCAAATAATCCTGCTGTGAGAACCCCCATAAAACCCGTTACGCCAACTAAACGAAAGCGAATTCCCCATTGGAGGATAAATGCCAAAATTGCTAGCAAAAAGCAAACAATGGTCAAGATTCCCGACCATTGAGCGTAAGTAGAAAAATCAAGCGATGTTAGATTCATTGTTCAATCGTCTCAGGCAACCTCATTGAAAATCATATCGCGATCGCTTACCTTACTAAAAACCGTATGGTTAATTTACGTACTAAAATATTTGGCGACGGGATGATAAGTAATAATCGCTGTTGTAGATTGTTCGGGATAGACTTGTTCGCTTTCGTCCATATATAAATTAATGCGATCGCATTTCAATAAATCCAATTGCTTATATTGATCTGCAATATTTGGACAAGCGGGATAACCAAAGCTATAACGAGATCCCTGATATCTCTGTTGCAGCATATCTCGAATATTATTTGGTTCTTTATCCCCAAATCCCAATTCTCGACGTATCCTTGCATGAGTCCATTCGGCTAAGGCTTCTGCGGTTTGGACTGCGATGCCATGATAATACAAATAATCGGTATATTGATTGCCATCAAATAACTGTTTGGCGAATTGCGTGGCAATTTCTCCAACGGTTACTGCTTGCATGGGGAAGACATCCACAATTCCCGACCCTTTTGGCGCAAAGAAATCGGCAATACAGAGGCGACGACCCGACCTTTGACGTGGGAATTCAAAGCTAGCAATCGGTTCTAAATTGTCTGGGATCTTTCCTTCTGTTTTGATAATTTCTGGGTCGTATACATACAATGTATTTCCCTCGGATTGGCAAGGAAAATAACCATAAATGACGGTGGGATGCAACAGGTTTTCTTCAATAACTCGTTGCTTCCATTCTTCTAAAATGGGATGAACTTTTTCGGCTAAAAATTGGTCGTATTCCTCTCGCGATTGTTCTTTAGGTTTGCGGAATTGCCACTGTCCGACGAACAATGCTTGTAAATCTAAATACCAAAATATTTCATCGAGAGAAATTTCTGTGGGTTGAATAATTTTTGTTCCCCAGAATGGAGGGACGGGACGTTCGATATCGACATCAACTGCTTCGGAACGTTGCGTATCGATTTCTTTCGATTCAGTTTCTTGTCTGTCTGCTTTATCGATAATTAAGGTATCGGGGTTGACTTGAGTTTCTGAATCGGTTTCCTGAGATTTTCTATTACCATTTTCTGTGGCATATTCACCTAAAAAACCTTGAAGATCGTCCCATTTATTGGCTGCTTTGGCAGGCATTAATTTATCCATGAAATGGAGATCTGCAAAAGCATCTTTTCCATAAACAACCCGACCTTTATAGTTTTTTTGGCAGTCTTCATGAACAAATTTTGGCGTTAATGCCGCACCGCCTAAAATCACGGGAACGGTAATTCCTTTCTCATTGAATACTTCCAAATTCTCTTTCATAAACGCTGTCGATTTTACTAATAATCCACTCATCGCAATGCAATCGGCGTTGTGTTCTTCGTAAGCTTGGATGATGTTTTCGACGGGTTGTTTGATGCCTAAATTAACGACTTTGTAACCATTATTGGAAAGGATAATATCCACGAGATTTTTACCAATATCGTGAACGTCACCTTTAACTGTTGCAATGACAAAGGTTCCTTTGCCACTTCCATCGCTATCTTGCTTTTCCATAAAAGGTTCTAAATAAGCAACCGCCGCTTTCATCGTTTGTGCGGATTGCAAGACAAACGGAAGTTGCATTTGTCCCGAACCGAATAATTCCCCGACAACTTTCATGCCATCTAACAAGAAAATATTGATAATATCCAGAGGAGGATGTTTTTTTAGCGCTTCTGCAAGTGCTTCTTCCAAACCAATTCTTTCACCATCGATAATGTGACGGGTTAATCGTTCTTCTACTGGTAAATTTGCATCGGCAGATTTATCGCGTTTAGTTGTTTTTCCGGCGAATAATTCTGTTAGTTTAGTAAGAGGGTCGTAGACGCATATATCGCCTTCAAATTTCCGGCGATCGTAAATCAGATCGCGACAAACTTCTTGATGTTCTGGTTCAATTTTTGTAAGGGGTAAAATCTTACTGGCACTAACAATTGCCCCATCTAATCCCACTTGCATAGCTTCGTGTAAAAAGACTGAATTAAGTACCTGACGCGCAGCAGGATTTAAACCGAAAGAAACATTAGAAACGCCTAAAACGATATGACATTCGGGAAGTTCTTGACGAATGCGACGAACGGCTTCAATGGTTGCTTTCCCATTTTCTCGATCTTCTTCGATTCCCGTAGAAACAGGTAACACTAAAGTATCAAAAAAGAGTTCGTGAGGGGCAATTCCATATTCAACAGCAGCATTATAAGCCCGTTTTGCTATTTCAAACTTCTTATCAGCCGTTCTTCCCATTCCCTCTTCATCGATAGTCCCAATGACAACGCCAGTACCATACTTTTTCGCTAATTCTAATACCTTGAGAAATCTTTCTTCGCCGTCTTCATAGTTAGTAGAATTGAGAATACATTTTCCGCCAGCAACTTTTAATCCTGCCTCCATTTTTTGCCATTCTGTCGAGTCCAGCATCAGAGGCAACTTAACATTTTTAACTAAGCGGGAAGCTAATTCGCGCATATCGCGCACGCCATCTCTTCCTACATAATCGACGTTAACATCGAGGACGTGTGCGCCTTCTTTTACCTGAGATTTTGCTAAAGAAATTAAACCGTCCCAATCTTCTGCATCCAACAATTCGCGGCATTTTTTAGAACCACTAGCATTCAATCTTTCTCCCACAATTAAGAAAGAATTGTCTTGAATGTATGGTTGAGTATTATAAATAGAAGCTGCTGATGGTTCGTAGTGGTAATGGCGTTCTTTTGGTCTTAAAGTTTTGGCAATTTCAGCTAATGCTTGAATATGTGCGGGTCGAGTTCCACAACAACCGCCAAGAATTTGTACTCCCAAATCTTCGACGAAGTGCATTAATGCCATTTTTAATTCTAACGGCGTTAATTTATAGTGGGCTTGACCGCCAATATTTTCTGGCAATCCTGCATTTGGAATACAAGAAACAACAAAAGGAGAATTTTCCGATAAATATTTAATATGAGGTTTCATTAAATCGGGCCCCGTAGCACAATTAAGACCCAATATATCGATTGGATAAGGCTCAAGAATTGTTAATGCGGCATCAATTTCCGAACCAACCAACATAGTCCCGAAGTCTTCCATCGTGATAGAAACCATGATGGGAATGCGATTTCTTTTTTTCTCTAAAACCTCTTCGATCGCATTTAAAGCTGCTTTAATTTGTAGAACATCCTGACAAGTTTCTACAATAAATAAATCTGTACCGCCATCATATAATCCTTCTGCTTGTTCGACAAAAGCATTTTTAAGCGTATCGAAATCAATATGTCCCAAGGTTGGCAATTTAGTTCCAGGCCCCATCGAACCCGCTACAAAGCGAGGTTTTTCGGGGGTAGAATATTCGGTTGCGACTCGCTTGGCTAACTCGGCGGCAGTTTTGTTGAGATAATAAGCCTTATCTGCTAGGTCAAATTCTCCTAGCGTAATACTAGTTCCCCCGAAAGTATCGGTTTCAATTACATCTGCACCCGCTTCTAAAAAGCCTCTATGAACCTTCTCTACAGCTTCTGGTTTGGTGTGTACTAGATATTCGTTGCATCCTTCATATTGTGCCCCGCCAAAGTCTTCTGCGGTCAAATTTTGTACCTGTAGATTAGTTCCCATCGCACCATCGAAAACGAGGACGGGACGTTCTGGACTGTGAAGGCGATTGAGGAAGGCACTATTCATGTGTCGCTTGAGTAAGGGCAATAGAAGTTAGGCTTTGACTGTTATTTACAAAGATATAAGATTGAGGCATTTTTTTCATTATTGCGCAAACTACCCGGCACTAAAATGTTGGCGGTACTCACAAGTAGGTTCGATGTATCCAAGTTAAACATTTTATTTATTGCAAGTCCTGGATCATTTGTTGTGCTTGATCGTAAGACATCATATCGCCTTCTTTTTGAGACAAGGTAGCACCCTGTCGAAAATCTGCGATCGCGCCTTGTTTATCTCCCATCTCCAAACGAACGTAAGCGCGATTATAATAGGCAATGGCTAAATTAGGGGCGAGGCGGATGGCTCGATCGTAATCTGCCATCGCTTTTTGATAGTCTTTAAGCCAAAAATAAGATGTCCCTCGATAATTATAAGCTTCGGCGCGATTGGGATCGAGTTGAATAACTTTATTAAAATCTTCTATTGCGCCTGCAAAGTCTTCTTGCGAATGCGAACGAATCATAGCACGATGAAGATAAGCTTCCGCATCGTTAGGATTAGCGCGAATTCTTTTTTCTACCCCTTCGAGTTCGTCTATATCGTAATGTGCAATGACATTTTCAAGTCTTAACGATGAATCGAGCGTTTTTTCAGGATCGATAGCCCAAACGGGGAAATTTGTTAAATTGATTGTGGCAATCGATGCGATCGCGAGTAAGAATTTAACGTTCATAAGCACGAAACAAATAAAAGGAGAGAGTCGGACATAAGCCGGATTCTGTTTGTATAACAATTAGCTTAGCTAACTCTCATACAGGCGGTTATCTATCTAGGATGTCTGTTACCAGACACCTCAAGCGGTTCTCTAAAACGGGACTGGAAAAAGACCAACCATAGTTCCCTCCGACCTTGCTCCCAACCGGGGTTTACCGAGCCAGCACCTCTCGATGCTGCTGGTGCGCTCTTACCGCACCTTTGCACCCTTACCAATTTTGTCATTTGTCACTCGTCCTTATTTACTAATGACCAATGACCAATTGGCGGTATTTTTCTGTGGCACTCTCCTCATACTCGCGTACACTGGGCGTTATCCAGCAAGTTTGGTCTTTCGGGAGTCCGGACTTTCCTCAGACTAATAAAATTTATCAATCCGCAACCACCTCGCCTACTCTCTCCTATTTACTAGTATGAATGATGGTTGCAACAAACGCGAAATCGCTTGCTTTACCGATGTGTCATCTTTATGTCAAAACCTTGTCAATTTAATGACAAGTAGTGAAAACTCTTGTCGATCCCCAATTCAATTGTTAAGCTTTGTAAACAGGGACTGCTTAATCGATCTCGCGTGAAGGAGGATTACTATCCATGCTCTGCATCTACATTCGTTACATGGTTTCGCATCTCTTCATTGTCTGATTGAGCTTCAGCATTCTGTCACCAATTTAGCAACTCAATGACAACTTAACTACATCAAAGCTATCCAGCTTTGGTGTGAGTGGATGCAGCTTGCTTGTTTTTGTCAAGTAATCACCAAACAAAAGGAGGTTGTTTTTATGTTTCAAAGAAAAACTGCTTTAATTACAGGTGCTTCTCGCGGAATTGGACGAGCGATCGCCTTAGAATTAGCTCAATGTGGTATTAATCGCCTTTTACTCGTCGCTCGCAACGCCTCTGCTTTGGCAGAATTAGCGACTGAAATTGAAAAGTTACAATCCCAAGTTAAAGTTATTACACTTCCCCTAGACCTCACACAAGCTGTCGCCGTTAATGTCACCTTAACTAAAGCTTGGCGAGAATACGGCCCCATTCACCTACTGGTTAACTGTGCGGGAGTTGCATATCAATCGTCTTTTTTGGACTCCAAATTGCCACAAGTTTATGAAGAATTTTCTCTCAATCTCATGGGAACCTTTACGATTACTCGCTTAATAGCTCGACGAATGACATCGCAACGAGAAGGCACTATCGTCAATGTGTCTAGTTTGATGGGGAAAGTGGGAGCGCCAACGATGTCTACTTATTCAGCTACTAAATTTGCTCTTTTGGGATTTACTCAAGCTTTACGAGGCGAATTAGCGCCTTATAACGTTCGCGTCGTTGCTTTAGTGCCTTCTCTAACCGATACCGATATGGTACGTAGATTACAGTTATTTCGCTGGATTGTACCGATGACTCCCCAAGAAGTCGCCCAAGCATTTGTTAGAGGACTGCAAAAGGTAAGTCGGAAATTTTAGTAGGATGGCAAAGTTATCTAGCTGTATGGTGTCAGCGTTTTGCTCCTTGGTTGCTAGAGAAGATATTATATATGGCGGCTCCTTCCTCGCCTCAGACGCGAGCAAGAAGATATTCAAGACCCAAGATGCTTAAGAGTTATCCAAACTCGTTATGATAGAAAATAAAAGCTCTCATAACCGATCGCGTTTAGGAGTCACCAACACAAATGACACAAGCTACTCAAACCCAATCAAAAGGAATCCAACTCTCTCAAGCAGCACTTACTCATGTAATGAAACTGCGGGAGCAACAAGGCAAAGACCTGTGTCTGCGGGTTGGCGTTCGTCAAGGAGGATGTTCGGGAATGTCTTACATGATGGATTTTGAAGATGCTAGTAAGATTACCGATCGCGATGAAGTATTTGATTATAATGGCTTTAAGCTCGTTTGCGATCGCAAGAGTTTGCTTTATCTTTATGGTTTAATGCTTGATTACAGCGATGCTATGATTGGCGGCGGTTTCCAATTTACTAACCCCAACGCCTCACAAACTTGTGGCTGCGGGAAATCCTTTGGAGTATAGACTAAAATTCGTTTTTGTCGCCGCGATCGCGTATTCTAGGTAATCGGGACAATTTATCTGTCTCGGTTACTGAATACAATCGAAAAAGTTGGCAAAAGAATGAGTGAATCAGTTGCTACTCTTTTTGAGAAAGGGTTAGAACGCTATAACGCTGGCGAAAAAGCAGAAGATTTAATTCCGTATTTTAAAGATATTTGCGATCGCGCCCCCAAAAATGCCCCCGCTTGGGCGAGTTTAGCCTGGCTATATCTCCTAACCGACAAACCCAAGTTAGCCTTAAAAGCTGCCCAGAAAAGCGTTAAACTCGATTCGCGATCGCCCCAAGCTCGTATTAATCTAGCGGTAGCGATGTTAGATGCGGGCGAAAGTGGCATTCGCCAACATATCGAAGTGGCTGCGCAAGTAGTATCATTAGACGCGCAAATCCGTCAAGATGTAGAAGAAAATATTCAAGATGGGTTAACCAGAAAACCCGACTGGAAAAGCTTAGAAAAAGTCAAAAACTGGTTGTTCTCCTAATCGACACAATTTGGCTTGCAGATATGGGATTTTCTAAAACGCAACTTATCGGTTTAAGGGCGGATGACTTTCGCCATCCCCTAGATTTAGAAGCGACAACCGCCCTCAAACAATTACCAGGATTAGATGTAGTCGTTCGCAGTTTACTCGGTTCGGTAGCGGAGCAATTTTTTTACCTCAACAATATTGCTTCTAGCATTCTAGTCAGCGAGAAGCAATTGCCCCATCTGCACAAGCTATTGCTTGAAGCGTGTCAGATTTTAGACCTAGAACCGCCTCAACTCTACGTTCAACAAAATCCGATTCCTAATGCTTACACCTTTGCCATGCGAGGGAAACAGCCATTTATGGTTTTGCATACCTCATTGATTGAGATGCTGACTCCTGAAGAAATTCAGGCAGTAATGGCGCACGAATTAGGTCATTTAAAATGCGAACACGGCGTTTATTTAACCCTCGCTAATATCATGGTACTAGCCGCAGGATTGCTGCCAAGCTGGGGAACGGTTATCGCTCAGTCGTTGAGAGATCGAATGCTAGAATGGGTCAGATGCGCTGAATTTAGTTGCGATCGCGCTGCATTACTAGCCATTCAAGACCCGAAAGTCGTCATGTCCGTTTTGATGAAATTGACTGGCGGTTCTGTAACCCTTGCTCCTCAGTTGAATTTAGAGGCCTTTATCGAACAAGCGAGAGCTTACGATATTGCCAGCGAAACCGAGCTAGGACAACTCCTAAAAGCCGCTCAAACGGCTCAATTAACCCATCCCGTCCCCGTTTTGCGAGCTAGAGAAATCGATCGCTGGGCGAGTTCTCAAAATTATCAACGCTTGTTAGAAAATCGTAAAATAGGTTATAATCAAAAAGCTGATTTTAAGGGTGGATGGCGGAATTGGTAGACGCACCGCACTCAAAATGCGGCGAGGCAGCCCCTCGTGGGAGTTCGAGTCTCCCTCTACCCATAAGTTTAAAGAGACGCATTAATACCGCGTCTCTTTATTATTTAATAAGCTATTTGTATAGCAATAATATGTAGGGTTGTTTAACCGGATATAAAAATTTTTTCCCATTCCCCAAATAAAAGCCAAAGTTTTCTTTGAGAATCCTTATTAAAATTAACCGCCAATTTGAGACATGGTACGGGTATAAATCCCCGTTTTACTGCCATTATCTCGTTGTTTGAAGTTGATTTCTGGTTTAAGCTGTAATAGTTGGCGAACGCGATCGCGTAATATAGCAAAATCAACACCGTTGCGAAGTGCCGTTTTGAGGTCGAGTTGACCCGTTTCGTTCAACAAACAGGGACGCAACCAACCATCCGCCGATAAACGCATTCGGTTACAGCGATCGCAAAAACATTCTGACATCTGACTGATAAATCCTAGCGTTCCTTTTGCGTCAGGGATTTGAAATACGTCAGCAGGACCGTTTCCTCGCACGTTAGATTCCATTAATCCCCATTTACTTCTAATTCGTCCTCGCAACTCTTCAGAGGGAATCCAAGTGCGATCTTGAAATAGTTCCCCATTGCCAATTGGCATAAATTCAATAAAGCGAACGTGCCAATTGCGATCGATACTCAAAGCGGCTAAATCTTCGACTTCTGCGTCATTAACCCCTGGAATAATAACAACATTTAATTTTAGGGGATCGAAACCAACTCGATGCGCGGCTAAAATTCCCTTCCAAGTTTGTTCCCAACGACTGCGACCGCGATTGCCAATAATCTTATCAAATGTTTGAGGGTCGAGCGAATCGAGGCTAATATTAATTCTACGCAACCCTGCATCGTAAAGAGCTTGCGCCATATCTGCGAGTAAAAAACCATTGGTGGTTATGGCGAGGTCTTCGGTTTCGTTGAGAGAGGCAATATCTCTAACTAAATTTACTACCCCAGGACGCAAAAGCGGTTCGCCTCCCGTCAAGCGAAATTTTTTAAATCCAACTGGAATAAAAACTTCTTGAAGTAAAGCGACGAGTTCTTTATTTGTTAACAATTCTTGTCGCAGAATATAATCGAGTTCTGCGCCTTCAGGCATACAATACTGACACCGAAAGTTACAACGGTCGAGCAAGCTGATACGAAGATAGTCTACTACGTTCATTCGAGTGTCTTTTTTGATTCTGCAACTGGAGTAAAGAGTCTCTTCTATAGGATAGCTAAATCTCTCACAAACCGTTCTGCTTCAGCGCGATCGCAAATTTTACCATCGAGAGTCGCGGCTAATAATTGCTCTAAAATTTGTTTGTATTGAGGACTTGGTTTATATCCCATTGCTTTTAAATCGTTACCATTTAAAGGAGCCTGAATTTTTGACCAGTGAGTTAGATACTGCCAAATTATACGACGGATATTCTTAGGACTGTTCGCTGCTACTAAAAGTAAGATGGGCAATTGATATCGATTTAGATATCGAACGATCTCACTAGGAAGTTTATAGGTTTGCAAAGATCGATCGATATCTTTATGAATAGTTGTAAGTCGTTCGATTCGTTGTAAACTTTCTTTTGGTAAATGAAGATTGCTAGTAATTTTAATTGCTTCCGAAGTATCTAAAGCAGTCATTAAAACTTCTAATCTAATGAGCCAATGATTGAAATGATTTTCTGGATCGAGAAGCTTTAAGCAGCGAGAAATATAACGAATTTGCCACCATAACTTTTTATCTAAAACTAAAGCGGGATGCAAACATCTTAACGCTCCCAAATCGGCAAGTAACTGTAAAGCAGGTTGCCAATAATTAGCTTCAAGAATGTAATTTAGTTCGGCTTTGAGTCGCGTTGTCAGTGCGGGAGCGGGATGATTTTCTAGTCTCAAACGTTCGTAAACGCCGCTTTCGATCGCATAACGAATATATTCTTCTGTTTGAGGTTCTATTTCAAATCCCAATCGAACGGCAAAACGAACCGCTCGATAAATTCGCGTTGGATCTTCGATAAAACTATTAGCATGAAGGACTCTAATTTGACGCGATCGCAAGTCGAGAACTCCACCAAAAAAATCTAATAATTCTCCTTCTTTGGGAGAAGTCAACCGCACCGCCAGCGCATTAATTGTAAAATCTCGTCGATATAAATCCTGACGAATCGAACTCGCTTCGACTTCTGGATTGGCGGCGGGATAGGGATAAAATTCTGTCCTAGCGGTGGCAATATCGACCCACAGCGAGCCGAATTCTGGGTCTTTGTGCCACAATAAGGCAGCCGTTTGAAACTCGCCATGAACCGATAAACGCGCCCCTGAATAGATTTCTCGAAGCTTAGAAGCTAATTCTACACCCGCTCCCACGTCGGCAGCATTGTGAAATCCATCTACGACCAGATCGATATCTTGCAACAAACGAGACTCGTCCTCGCCTACCAAAAGTAAATCTCGAACTGCTCCCCCGACGAGATAGAGATGCCAACCTCGCTGTTGCGCTTCTCGTGCAGCTTGTTTGAGAAATTCCCATAATGAAGGGTGAAGGCGATTCCCTGCGGGAGCACTACGCGGATCGCGAATTGACGGTAACAAGCAAGAAACTAAAGGGCTTTTTTTTCCTTGTTCGTCTCGTCGAGCGTTTCTATCTTGATAAATTTGTCGCAAAACATCCGTGCGCGTGACAATCCCGATTAATTGACCGGACTCTACAACTGGTAAGCGTCCGACATCATAAGTCACCACGATCGATTCGATCTCTGGTAGCGACGTATCTGGGGAAATCGTCTTTACATTCCGAGTCATGTAACCTTTGACGGGTGCGTGACTAAACCCGTGATGCAAAGCTAAATCGATATCCCGTCGAGAAATTACTCCCACCAAGCGATCGCATTCATCGACGATCGATAAACCAGAATGACCGTATCGAAATAATATTCGCTGTGCCTGTTCGATAGTCGTATCGGGTCGAATTGTCCGCACCGGAGAAGACATCAAATCTCGTGCTGTTGGCGGGTGAGGAATTTGTTGTCCTAGTTCCTCAACAAGCTGTTTGATAGTCGCTTCTGGATCGACTCCTCGCACGATGGCAGAAGCAGCTTGCGCGTGTCCGCCACCACCTAACCGTTCAAATAGTTTATGGAGGTTAGTTTTTTCGATACGCGATCGCCCGATAATTGTTAATCTAGTTTCTTGGTAATTATTCTCGCCGCGACCTTTGCTATATTGATGGGCAAACAACAGCGCATCGCTTTCAGTTAGTTCGATTAATCGCTCCGTTAGATTAGACAATCCCGGCACAAATGTTTCAGTTATCAAAAGAACTGTGGCAACGGTATAACCCAGAATGACAGAAGTTTGTAGCCTTTCGATCGCTTCGGTAAGCAATTGCTGTAAATGTGGCGGAAAACCAGGATCGGCATATTCCGCGATCGTTTTTACATTCGCTCCCACCTCCATCAACCACGCCAACGCACGCGCATCGCGAGATGTACTTTGGTCAAAGGTAAGAGAACCCGTATCTACATGAATTCCTAACGCCATAACAGTCGCTTCTACAGGTGTTAATTGTACGTTTGACTGCTGCAATTGCTCGACAATTAGCGTCGTGGTTGCGCCTACCGCTTCGATTTGTTTGTAGGTGGCGGGAATATCTGAAATGTTATCGAGATGGTGGTCGTAGAGTGCGATCGCGCTTACTTGGGGCAAATCGAACCATTCGCCAGCTTTTCCCAGGCGATCGCGCTGTTGATTATCGACTACGATCAGAGAGCGAATCTTTTTCGGATTGACGCTACGCATTTCAATCGGCGCTAACTCATCTCGATGCAAGGCTAGGAAGTCTCGCACGGCTGGATGCGCTCCCCCCGTCAAAACTATCCTACTACCAATTTTGAGCCGCGATAGCCCCACTGCTGCCCCTAGCGCGTCAAAATCAGCCGTCTGATGGCACAAAATTAAATCCATTGGTCTTTGTAGAGGCACATACCATACGTCCCGATCGCTAATTTAACTCATTCAAGAAATCTTATGAGACAGATGGGTCAAATTTTTGGTAGCGTACTATTCAGGAAGAATTTTAATATCGACCAATTAAAGGTGAGAATTATAAAAAACTCACTTGTTGTGTTTAGGAGAACTTTAGGAGATCTATAAAATGACTTTCATCTTTCAAATGGCACTTCTAGCTTTAGTTGCATTTTCTTTTGTTATGGTAATTGGGGTTCCGGTAGCTTATGCTTCTCCCCAAAATTGGGATCAATCCAAACCTCTACTCTATGTTGGCTCTGGAATTTGGGTGATTCTAGTTGTTTTAGTCGCTGTTTTAAATTTCTTAGTTGTTTAAGCTAAGCGATTGGCGATTGGGACACCGGGATATCGGTGACTGGGACATTAGGAAATCGAGTTATCGGGAAATTAACCAATCCTCAATCGCTAATCCCCTATCACTAATTCCCATTACGCCAACATTAATAGGACTAAAGCCAAAACTCTAATAGTAGGGTGGGCAATGCCCACTCTACTATCTACGTAGTCTAAAAAAGTTTATAAGCGCGTAAGTCCTTATTAAATCCCAATCACCTTTTCACCAATCCCCAATCACTAATCCCTATGACAGTTTTCGAGGGCACTTTTGCCGACGACCCATCTTTATTGCGTTTTGCGATTATCATCGGTCGATTCAATGACTTAGTAACGGGCAAACTTTTATCGGGATGCCAAGATTGTCTCAAGCGTCATGGAGTCAATATCGATCCTAACGGAACGCAAGTAGATTATTATTGGGTTCCCGGAAGTTTTGAAATTCCGATGCTGGCTAGAAAACTGGCAGCTTCTTATGTTTACGACGCGGTAATTTGTCTGGGAGCAGTCATAAAAGGACAAACGCCTCATTTTGATTACGTTTCTGCTGAAGCGGCTAAAGGAGTTGCAGCGGCTAGCTTTCAAACAGGCGTTCCGGTAATTTTTGGGGTCTTGACAACAGATACCATGCAGCAAGCGCTAGAAAGAGCGGGTATTAAAAGCAATCACGGCTGGAATTATGCCCAAGATGCTCTAGAAATGGCAAATTTGATGCGACAAGTCAATCGCAAGGTGAATAATAGCTATGAAGATTCTCATAGCGTTCAACCTGCTTTACCCGTTTCGTCAGGAGAACAATTGCCCGCTTCAACTAGCGACGTGCGATCGCAAACTTCTTAAATTATTCAAGGCAACAAGAATATGAAGAGATAAGGGAGACAAGAGGGACAAGGGAGACAAGGGAGACAAGGGAGACAAGGGGGACAAGGGGGACAAGGGGGACAAGGGAGAATAGATACTTTCGACTCCCGACTTCAAAAACTGTTGCCTGTTTCCTTTCCCAAAGGAAGTTGACAAATTAAAACGATTTTGTCATACTAGAAAAGTTGTAATAAATATGCGGGTATAACTCAGCGGTAGAGTGTCACCTTGCCAAGGTGAACGTCGCGCGTTCGAATCGCGTTACCCGCTCTTTCTACTTAAAATAGAACTAAACTACTGAACGGTATAAGCGAGGCTGTTGCCTTCATTGGCGATCGCTAAGAAATCCGATTTTACAGTATTGGGAAGCTCATAAAAAATGGTTTAAATCAATTTGATTGTGTTAGCTGGAAAATCAATTTCCCAGCAGGTTAAGACGCAACCGATAAAACTACCTTGCTATACTATCGAAATAACTGGATAGTTATAACTTTCTTTCACAACTAAACCATCTTTCCAATAGCCAATTGAGATTTGATTGCTTTTTACATCAATTATTTGGTCTTCAATTTTGACTGTGTAATCGTTGTACCAATTAGAAATTACTATAAAGTCATAATTCTTGTCTGCTGAAACAGCAATATCTTGACTAATTAATTTTGATTCTCTGAATTCAACTAACATTTCTTTGAAAAAAAATTCTCTTCCCTGGCGACATTCTTCTTTCCCTGTTGTAATAGTTCCATCACCTTCAATCATCACAATATCTTCAGAATAATACTTTTCCAAAGCTACTGAGGTTTGAAATGTAACAACTAAGTTATTGATATCTTTCAGCTTGGTTTGTAATTCTTCAAGTGTCATAAACGAGATATAGCGAGTCTAAATTTTTTAGAGTTCGGTTTTAGCTTTTGCGATCCTCCTAAATCCCATTTTTTTTAAGGATACTTGTGCGCACTGTCCATTACTAAGTCATTTCGATTGTTCAAAGATTTTAACATCAATTAACAGCTTCAAGTTCTAATAAACTTTTTTAATTGAAGTTGTTGATTGATTGCGTCGGATGAAAATAATCATAAATCTCCTGCGCTAACTGACGACCAATTCCTGAAACTTCCATTAATTGTTCGAGAGAAGCTTCGCGAATGTAATCGACAGAATGGAAATGTGCCAAAAGAAGTTTTTGACGATGAAACCCCAATCCTGGAATCTCGTCTAAACGCGATCGCCTGCTTTTTGTTAATCGTTTTTGGCGATGAAAACTAATGGCAAATCGGTGCGCTTCATCTCTCAATCTTCTAAGCAATTGTACGCCGGGTTGTTCGGAATCAGTTGGTAAAGGTAAAGACTCTCCAGGAAGAAAGATTTCTTCTCTTTGCTTAGCTAAACTAATAACTTTTACCTCTTGTAATAAGTCCATTTCTTGCAATACGGTAACAACTGAAGAAAGTTGTCCTTTCCCGCCATCTATCATGACTAAATCGGGAAAATCTTCTGCATTTTCTTTTGATATTTCTCCTCGATCGTATTTGCGAAAACGACGACGAATTACTTCTGCTAAGGAGGCAAAATCATCGGAGTGACCGATTCTAACATCGGGATTTTTGATATTGTAATGGCGGTAGTGTTGTTTAGCAGGAATCCCATCAATAAAAACGACTTGTGAGGCAACTGCATTAGACCCTTGAATGTGAGAAATATCGTACCCTTCTATTCGTTTGGGAATGTCGGGTAAATCGAGAATTTCTGTTAAATCTTGTAGAGATTGAAGGTTGCGATCTGCTAAGCGTTGAGTGCGTTCTAGTTCGTATTTAGCATTGCGTTCCACCATCTCAATTAATTCTGCTTTGGTTTGTCTTTGAGGAACGATAATACTTACTTTACGACCTTTTCTATCGCTTAACCATTCAGTTAAGATTTCTACATCGGGTAATTCGTGTTGAACTATAATTTCGCTGGGAATTTCGACCGATTCTGCCATGCGATAATGTTCTTCGAGTACCCGTTGTAAGATAGCACCAGAAGCTCCCGATCGCGCATCGGCAAAAAATCCCAAACGACCGACTAAACGACCCGCACGAATCTGAAATAGTTGAATGCAGCAGTGTTGTTCGTCGCTAGCTAACGCGATCGCGTCTCTGGAAATGGTATCGTCAGGAAGAGAGACTTTTTGATCGGCATTGAGTGCGCTTAATGCTTTAATGCGATCGCGAATTGTTGCTGCTTCTTCAAAATTTAAGTCTTCTGCTGCTTTCTCCATTTGAGAGATTAGCGTCTCAATTAACTCTCCTATCCGTCCCTGAAAAATCGTGGCGACTTTTTGGACGGTTTGGCGATACTCTTCGGGAGAAATCAACTGCTGACACACCCCAGGACAGCGACCGATATCGTAGTTTAAGCAAGGACGATCTTTAAATAACGGTCGCGGACGCTGGCGCAAGGGAAAGGTGCGTTTAATGATGTGTAAGGTGTAGCGCAATAAATGCGTGTCCACATAAGGGCCGTAGAATTTATCTTTCTCGTTGTCGATGCGTCGCTTGCGCGTAATAAAGATGCGCGGGTAATTTTCCGACCAAGTAATACAGACGTAGGGATATCGCTTGTCATCTTTGAGCAACACATTAAAATAAGGTTGATGTTGCTTGACAAGATTTGCTTCTAATGCTAGGGATTCTGCTTCGGTATCGGTGACGATGAATTCGATATCAGCCACCTGCTGAACCATCGTAGCGATGCGAGGACTTAGCAACTGCGAGTCGCGGAAATAGGAACGAACGCGCGATCGCAGTTTTTTGGATTTGCCAATATAGAGAATATCGCCATTGCGATCGCGCATCAAATAAACCCCAGGTTCGGCGGGGATTTCTTTGAGGCGGTTTTCTAGGCGTTCTTTGTCCTTAACTAAAGTCAGTAGGTCAGTCGAAGTAGTCACAGTTTCAGTGTAGCTGGGCTTCTTATTACTATGATAGAGCGCCAGAATTGAGAAAAGTGCGATTTGAGTAAGTACGCGATCGCAATAAAGTTAACTATAAAAATATGAGGAGAAGTATGACTGACGAATAATTCTATCAACTAAACCGACCCCGCTTGAAAAAGACGACCAATCACATCTTCAATAGGAGGCTCAGTGACACTTAAATCCAATACATCTAATTGAGCAAGAATTTGAGCAATTGTTGTCGTTAACTTTTCTCGTGATACAAAAAAACGAACTTCTTGTCCTTCTATGGCTTGAATTTCGCCGTAATGAGCTAATTTTTCTGCTGGTAGTGCATTCGCTAATTCAACTCTCACTTCTCGACAGGGTGCAAAACGTTCTAAAAGTTCTTCTAAACTCCCGTCATACATTAACTGTCCCTGATGAATGAGAATCACTCTCTTACACAAAGCAGTAATATCTGCCATGTAATGACTAGTTAACAGAATTGTTGCTTGATAGCGTTGGTTATATTCTTTTAAAAATTCGCGGACAGCCGCTTGCGCATTTACATCTAATCCTAACGTTGGTTCGTCTAGAAATAAGACTTGAGGATGATGAAGAAGGGCCGCTAACAATTCTGCTTTCATTCGTTCGCCAAGAGACAACTTGCGTACGGGTTGAGTCAGTTTTTCTTGCAGAGAGAGCATTTCGCTAAGTTCTTGCAATCGTCTCTCAAAAATTTTTTCAGGAATTTTATAGACGGCTGCATTGATTCTCAGCGAATCGAGGGCAGGTAAATCCCAAAGTAGCTGCTGTTTTTGCCCCATGACTAAGCTAATCTTTTCTAAAAATGGGGACTGTCGGCGAAAGGGATAGTAACCAGATACGTCTACACGTCCGCTAGAGGGATGAATGAGTCCAGTTAGCATTTTTAAGGTTGTAGTTTTTCCAGCACCGTTAGGACCCAAAAAACCCACGATCTCGCCAGCTTCTATTTGGAACGAGATATCTTGTACAGCTTTGATTTGTCGGTAGTTACGGCGAAAAAAATGGGTTAAGGTTCCTTTGATTCCAGGTTGTTTGATGGCAACTGGATAGATTTTGCTGAGATGTTCGACATCAATAACAGGCATTGTTTTTTGGGTAGTGAAGTGCGATTGTGACCTTGCACAGTGCTTCTAGGCGATCGCTTTTTTGATAGCGTAGGCTCAACAGTCTATATCTATTGTGCGATAGCGATCGCGTTTCTAGGGTGTGATTTTTTTCGGCTCTATTCATCCCCAACAACAAAAAGCGATCGCAAATGCGATCGCCTCAAAATCAATATTGACAAATATAATTGCAAATTATGGCTCGATAAAAAACTGATAGTTTAATTTTTTTTGAATTAGCAAACGATAAACATTTTGAGAATCTATCGATGACTAACTAGCTCGACGGCGATTGGCTGCTAACCCTAAACCAGCAAACGCCAGTAAGCCGACAAAAGTTCCGGGTTCGGGAATTGAACGCGGTGGAGCATCTTGATAGGTATAGATAACTTGAAGGCGAGCATCAGCTTGGAGGTCAAAAGATTGCGAGAATCCGGCTCCTAATATACTAACATCAACATTGTTCAAAGCAGAGGCGTTAAATAGAACTTTTCCTCTGCCAGTAAAGAAATTGAACGAGCTATTATCAACCAAAGCATTTTTAGTATCGCTGCCTGCAATTGCTAGGGTGATAGATTGTCTGGGACGAAGAGTACCAGCGCCGATGTTTTGGATGGGTGTGGGGTCGAAAAAGATAGAATTAGATGCCCCAGAAACTTCAACTAACGCACCGACTGCATCGTTCCTGTTACCGTATCGAATGTTACCACTCCTTCTATTTGATGTCAGGGTGTAAGTCCCCATCACATCGCTACTTACCTCAACAAAAATTGATAATAACGTTTCTCGACGATTGTACTTAGGAACTTCAAGGGTTAGAGGTTCTTCATCACCCCATTCGATATCCTGCATGGGGATAGAATCTATAAATGTTAGAGTACCAGCTTGAGCGCTACTTGCTTCTATTAGAAATGTAGCTACTAATACGCTAAAAGCAACTTTCTTCATTATTTCACTTGTCTGTCGATCGCTTGCACGATGATTTTGCCTAAAATATTGACGAAATGCTTCCGTAAATTTACTGAAGTTTCAGGCAACTCAATCATTCAATCTTCCGTAAAACTACTGAGATTATGAATGCAATCTAGATTTTTATAAGGTTTTGGGAACTTTAAAGAAATCAACTCAGACATGAAATGTCAAGGACGCATTATTATCCTGCATGATGGGCAGAATTTTTCTTGGGACGGGTCATGTTGAAAAAGTTTCAAAAATTCAGCGACAATTAGTCTTGTTGCGCGATCGCGTAATTGCTGAGTTGCAATCGCGCCAATGGGAAGTTTTGCTCGTACCCGACGATTTAAGTTTATCTAATTCTATTCAATGGGTTAACGATCGCTCTTTTCCTGGAGATATTGCTTTAGCGATTGATAACAATAGCAAATCCCAAGAAACGAGTGTTTTTTATCTTCCTAACAATCTCGAACGCAAAAGACACGCCGATCTTTTGTTATTATTATTAGTCCGCAGTTTTCCTGAAATTCATAGTCAGGGAAGTAAACCCGATACCGTTACGGAGTTGGGAAGTTTAGCTTTTTGTCGTCAGACTAATATTCCTTCTCTTGTAATCAAACTAGGTTGTTTGAGTCATTCTAATAATGATATCTCTCCCCTAATAGCTAGCGGGTTAGTGAATGGATTAATGGCTTGGAGTCGCGAAGTTTCTTCTAGGGAATCTTCTGAAGATTATTCGAGTATTGCGATCGAACTCAACCGTAAAATCTATCCAGAACCAGGAATTTTAATCAATGGAAATGCTTATATTCCGATTGATTTATGCGATCGCTTAGGGATTGATTTTACTGTATCTCGCGACGTGAGTTTAGTTGAACATCAAGGGATTGTTTATATCAAAGCCATTGAATTGCGCGATCGCAATTTCTCGGTGAGTTGGGAAAATTTAAGTCAAACAGTTATTTTGCGATCGCTACTATCGATTAATCGCGAACAAATCGATCGCATTATGGGGATAGGAAATACCTCAGAAGTCCAAATGATTATGTTTCTCAAAACTAATAATGAAGATGCTTTGAAAGAATTTCCCCACTTACCCAAACTGTATCGAGAAGAAGGAAAAATTGAGGGGATTAACTATGACATTGCTTTCTGTCAAATGTGTCTGGAAACCCATTTTTTGCGTTTTGATGGCAATTATTCTGCCAATAACTTTGCCAATTTAGGACTTTCTAGCGGCGAAAAATTAGCAACCTTTAGCGAACCTCGTCTGGGAGTGCGATCGCACATTCAACATCTAAAAGCCTATGCTAGTTTAGAGCCTTTAGTTCAAGAAATAATCGATCCGCGATTTGATTTCGTCAGACGAGGCGTTGCGCCGAAAGTCTTTCAACTGTCAGGAAGATGGTCGGCAGATTTAACCTATGGAGATAAAATTATGGCGATGTTGAGACGACTATACGAATCGGCTAACCTACTTTAGCTTCAGAAGTAGAAATTAAAGCAAGTTCGATGCAATCTTCTTGTGGTTGCGTTATTTGCGCTCGAATTTCCGGCCCAAAAAATTTTTCTATCTTTTCTTGTTTTTCTTGCCATTTTTCTAAAGTAATAAATGGCGATTCAAATTCTAAAATTAACGTATAAGCATCATCGGTTGACGTTTCTCGCAATCCAGACAAAACAGGTCTTTCTGGGTCTGTAGGACTTAATCCCAAGCGTTTTAAAGATTCATCTAAGTGAGCCTCTTGACCGAAGCGATAGCGAGTTACATCTTCGCGGAGTTGCTTTTGGGTTGGCGTTTCCTGTTTGTCTCGTAAAGCAATCACTGTTTCAGAGGTAGGTTGACTATAAGGAACTGGTTTGAGTTCGGAGGATTTGAGTGCTAAACCGCCAAGAATTAGAGGAACTCCATAAAACCAACCGCCGATATTCAAAGCGGCTTTTCCAGTGACATAAGCAATGAATCCAACAGAAGTCAAAATTCCGCCCAGAGTTAATAATAACGATGCTAAAGAAAATTTACGAAACATTTTGATGAAATACCGATAAAAATTTGGAAAACTAGCAACCTAGCTCTTGAAACTAATATTATTTATTGTAAAGTTAATTACGCCAATTGTATTTCTGTTCGCTAATCGCTTAGGAAGTCTAAGAAATTTTTACGCTTTTGGGTAGATGAGTCTTGAGGATCGAGTAAGCCAGAATTTTCGTGAAGCGAATATAGAGGCTAAAATTATGGCTACTAATGGAAACAAGGTTATCAGCGATCTTGAGTACGATTTGCTAGCAGTTTTAAAAAACAAAGCTGAAGCTATCCAAGTTTACAGCGATTACATCCAAGATGCTCAGCAAGCAGGTTCGCAACCTTGTGTAGAACTTTTGGAGAAATTGCAACAAGAAGATATGAAACAAGCACAGGAAATTCGTCAGCATCTTCAAGAGGTCATGCAAAAAGGTAAAATGTAAAATTTCTGTTTGCTCATCTTTTTACCTGGTGTGGGAAGAGCGATCGCTTTAGTAATGAAATATTAGAAGCGATCGCTATTTTTGATGTTATGATTCGGCAAGAGCTTTCCATCTTTTCTAAAATAGTGATTTCGCGATAGGCATACGTGCCGCAACTATCTTCATATTAAATAGTTGGTTCGCCTTCTGCATAAAAACGATTTTGATTATTTAATAATAGTTTAGTCAGTCGAAAGAAGCTCTGCCTAAGTCTTGCGATCGTAAACAATACAAACTTTTCTAAAAGAAAAACCTTATTTTTTTTACAAATGGTTAATAAAAATTTTTATTTTCTCCTATGATATTTTATTCATGAATTGACAACAAAGCTTATTGATTCGGTCACAAAAAGAAATTTTTTTAAGTCACTTTAAGAATTCGTTAACATAACTGAATTAAGAAATTTATATCTTTTATAACTATCTGTTTTTTTAGCGATCGCAAGCAGTTTTTTTAGATTGTTACGAATATCAATAAAAAATTATCTTTATAATTTTTAATTTTTTCAACTTCTGCTTAGCCAATATGATTAGTATTATTTAATCAAATTTACTTACCTAGTTGTAAAAAAAGCGATAAGCTTCCGGCAAATCCGATCGCATTTTAATCTATCTTGTTTAACAAATAACTATGAAAACTAAACGAGTTTTAGTGATTGATAACGAACAGTACATTCAGGAAGTCACCCAAATTTGCTTAGAAACTGTCGCCGGATGGCAGGTAATAACGGCAAGTTCAGGCATTGAAGGGATAAAGAAAGCTGAAGGCGAACAGCCAGACGCAATTTTACTCGATCTTATTATGCCAGAAATGGATGGATTGATGACATTTGAGAAGTTACAAGAAAATCCGCTTACTTGCGAGATTCCGGTTATTTTCCTAACGGCAAGAATCTCTACTTCTAGCGATTGCCCTCTAGTGAACGGGAAAGCCGATTGTAACGGAAAAATAACTACTGCAATCCCCAAACCATTTAATCCTTTAGAATTAGCCAATCAAATCTCAGAAATTCTCGGTTGGACTGCTTAATTTATCTATACGTAAAGTCATTTAATTATAGATTATTGATTTTCAATCCTCACAATTTCCTCAAGTTGTTTTTTTAATTTATAAGAGTAGAGTTGAAACTCGATATCGGCGATCCCCAAACAGTCAAGAAACAAAATTTTCGAGATAAAACGACTTTTTGATACAATCGGAGGAAATTTTTATGACATTTGATGATGATAAAATCTGGTGTCCGCTTGTCGATCTAGTAGAAACAGATACAGCTTTGATTTTGAGAGCAGAAATTCCAGGAGTAAAAATTCGCGACTTAGATGTTCGCACGACTAAAAATACGATCTCAATTATAGGAAAACGCCGCGAACAACATTTTTCTAACGAAAAAGAATTGTTTTCCTCACAATCTCATTACGGACGATTGGAATGCTTGGTTCATCTACCCGTATCAATTCAAAACGAACGTATTGAAGCTGAATTAGTCGATGGAATTTTAACGCTGACTATGCCTAAAGCCCAAAAGCAAGAAGTAAGACAAGACAAATTAACTTTATTTTCTGCGTAATTGTCTGTAGCTGGTTAACAATTTCTAAATCGAAACTGCTAACATCTCTGGAATAGAAAAAGAAGCCAGAAAACTGATGACCGAGCAACGTTAAGAAGAAGAATATCTACAAGCGTCTATGCTCGGTCGCACAGAAACGGAAGTGCCTTCTACTCAAAGTTAGATAATTAATGGAGGAGTCAGGGAAATTTTTTTTATTCACGTTAAAATAGTACTCCTCCAATTGATTTAGGAGAGATACATTATGCCTAAGTATTTAAAAAAATACAAAAATAAGTTAAATCTTATAAGTTTTTTGAGTTTACTTTGGGAATATTTCAATCAACCTCTTTCAGAACCCGATCGCGACCTAATTTTCGATCTACGAAAATTCAATCAATATTTTCAAGATATCCAGTTTTTAGAATATTGCTGGAAACTAAAGTTTCAGCCAAATCCTCCTCAACATGGAACTTGATTTAAATTCCATGTTGAAATCGATATCTGCAATAATAAAAAAGGGAATCGCTTTTGACACACTCTACAAAAAAATTCAAAATAATTATTTCAGAGAAGAACAAGCAGCAGTAATATGTAAAATTAAATACTTACTAAAGTCAAATGCAGAATCGATTGGCTTTTCCCATTGTCGTCCTCAGTATCGTTATGGCTGGGATTTTTGGAGTGCAGTGGTATTCCTCTCAAAACCGCACCCATTACCTAACCATTGCTACAGGAGCAAAAGGAGGACAATATTATGCCTTTGCCCAAGCTTTAGCGAAAGTAGTTTCTAGGCATCAACCTCATATTCAAATCCAAGTTCTCGAAACCGAAGGTTCCCAGCAAAACGAGAAATTACTCACAGAAAAAAAAGTACAACTAGCACTATTGCAAAGCGATACGCCGATTTCTCCTTCGATAGAAGTAGTCGGCTTTTTATTTCCAGAGATGTTTCATCTCATTGTCACTGAAAAATCGGAGATTAAAAATGTTAGCGATCTCAAAGGGAAGCGAATTGCTTTAATGCCAAAAGGAAGCGGTTCTTACAGGCTTTTTTGGAGGTTGAGCGAACATTATGGTTTAAAAGATTCAGATTTTGAGGCTATTTCTTTACCTCCCGAACAAGCTTACAAAGCGCTTAGCGAAGGAAAAGTAGATGCTTTGTTTCGCGTAATTGCCGTGGGAACCTCTGGAGTCAGTCAACTTCTACAGAACAATTCAACTAAACTCATTCCCATCGATCAAGCAGCAGCTTTACAATTATCTTTACCCGTACTTGAGGAAAGCCAAATTCCCAAAGGAACTTACAATGGTGCAATTCCAATTCCTCCAGAAGATCTGCCTGTTGTTGCAGTTAGATCGGTGTTAGCAACTAGCAAAAGCGTAGATGAAAAACTTATTTATAAAATTACTAAAACTTTATATGAGGCTCGTAATGAATTAGTTGAGTATAATACTCAAGCAGCAATGATTCGCCAGCCCGATCCCTCTATGAAAATCGGATGGTCATTTCATCGTGGAGCCAAATCTTATTACGATCGCGATAGACCTAATTTTTTGGTGGAATATACTGATATTATCGGTCTACTATTTTCAATCGGCGTATTTCTAGCGTCTGGAATTTGGCAATTGCGAACGTCGCTGAAAAACAAGGAAAAAAATCGGTGCGATTTTTATAGTCTTGAGATCGTTCAGTTAATCGAACAAATTGAAACCAGTGATGATTTAGAACAATTAGCCTTAATTCGTCGCCAACTTTTTACCGTTTTTGGCAAAGTGGTATCAGATTTTGATAAAGATCGAATCTCGTTTGAGTCGTTACAATCGTTTAGATTCCCGTGGGAAGTTGCTTTAAATACGCTTCGTCACCGAGAAAAGATGCTAATTAATGAGCGAAACTCAGCAGAAAGATACAAAAGCTCAATTCAAGGACGATGACCTAGAAAAATCTCTCAAAAAAGTTGAGTAAGGAGCGAGCGTTATTGTAAAACTTATCCAAGTGAATGTCACCTCAATAACGATACAGACCTTAAGAATGTGTTATTTTATTATGGAGTTAGCGCTTTTTGGCGATCGCCAAAAGTTAAAATTGCGTTAACGTCATCAGAGTAAGTCGGCCTAATCCCTTGCTTCATCAGGAAGCAGGAACGGGGGAACCAATTATGGGGCGCACCTTTTAAAAGTCGGAAGTCGATGTAGAGACGTGAAATTTCGCGTCTGTACGGAAGTCAGAAGTAAATTTACTCCTGATAACTGATAACTGAAAAAGGGGGACATCTCTCAGCCCTAGCCCGTCAGCTAACCTCGTCGGCATCGAGAGAAGACTGAAGAGGCAGTTTTTCAATATTTGCCCTCATCAGTGTTTCTGATTGGTACTGCTCTGTTTTTGTGTACCTACATTCAACAAGTGAGGGAAACTCCTATGAATTTATTAATACATGAGTTCTGCGCAGCAGCAAAGCCGAGTGCAAATCGAAGCGTATATCGACGCATAGTCTCTTCATTGAGAAGCGCTTATTCGATTTATAAAATACTCAAATCTAAATTATCTATCGTTTTAGCTATTCGTAGCTTTAACCATTTCTTCATAGCTTGACTCTCTATTTCGTCAAGTTTCGTTAATATCTCATCAGTGTGAGAGTGGATATTTGCCATCTGTGGAATGCCAACTATTTTTGAGTGAGTCATTCCAAAAATTGTTGTTTATTATCTCAAAGTTTGAGGGAGCAATGGAAGTACAAGCGATCGTTGCAGCTTCAGTATTTATTGGTGTAATTGCCATCATCATGTTTGAATGGTTGCATTTAACCGTAGCTGCATTATTAGGCGCATTAATTTTAGTATTTGCTCATATCATGACTCTAGGAGAAGCGATTGGTTATATCAGTCGCAGTTATGCGACATTAGCCTTATTCTTTGGGGTTATGGTATTAGTTCGAGCCTTTGAACCGACTAAAATTTTTGAATATTTAGCAACACAAATGGTCTTAATTGCTAAAGGTAGTGGAAAATTATTGCTATTAGGAATAGTAGCTATTACTACGCCGATTTGTGCAGTTTTACCCAATGCGACTACAGTCATGCTTTTAGCACCTTTAATTCCCCCAATCGCTCAAGAAATTGGCGTAGATTTTGTTCCTTTATTAATTTTGATGGTTTTTGTCGCTAATAGTGCTGGTTTATTAACGCTTGTCGGAGATCCTGCAACGTTTATTGTTGGCGATTCTATCAATATTACTTTTACAGAATACTTACAGCGTTTGAGTCTGGGAGGCGCGATCGCCATTATCACTGTTGTAGCAATGTTGCCTTTTTTATTCTCAAAAATTTGGCAAACAAAATTTGAAAATTTAGACCAACTTCCGCACCCACAAATTAATCATCCCAGAGTGTTAGCAGTTGGCGGAATCATTGTTTTATTCGTGCTTGTCTTTTTTGTCATTGGAGAAGAAGTTTTTCCCATTCCCATTCCTCCGGCTGCTGTAGCATTATTAGGAGCAACTTTAGCATTATTACTCGCCCATCAAACTAAAATCGATACCGTTCACAATATTTTGCGCGATGTTGATTGGAGTACTTTACTCTTTTTTATGTCTATTTTTGTCTTGATTGGGGGGTTAGAGAAAACAGGCGTTGTTAGTAGCTTGTCGCAGATATTAGCTTTTATTTTAGGAAAAAATATTGCTTTGGGTGCAATTCTTTTAATTTTTGTGGTTGGGATCTTATCGAGTGTCGTTCCTAATATTCCTTTAGTTGTAGCAATGGTTCCTTTGCTAAAAGAATATCTCGTCAATGTCGGATATGTCGGACAGGAGGTATTGAGTAATAGTTTTAGCGGACAGTTTCCCCCTGAAGTTTTACCTTTATTTTATGCAATGATGTTTGGAGCAACTTTAGGCGGAAACGGTACTTTAGTAGGGGCTTCTTCTAATATTGTCGCTGCTGGAATTTCCGAACAGCACGGAAAAGTTATTTCGTTTAAAACTTTCCTACAATACGGATTACCTCTCATGGGGATGCAATTACTAGCATCGGCTTTATATATGATAGTTTTTCATTTGCTTTAGGGTCTTCCTAACATTTATTTTCCAACGAATAGTATAAGCGTGGAAGTTGTCTAAAAATCAAGTGAATCTCATCGTGGGGCGAGCATTGTTCGCCCTTTTATCTGTAAAAAATAAAATGAAATTAAATTTTTATTATACCAATTAAAAAAAACAAGGAAATACATTCTATTAATGGTAGGAGCTTACTTGCTATCCACCCCTATCAGATATCTGTTATAAACATTCTTTTATTTAATATTAGTGCCTCTTAATCTTCTCAAAATTTTGTTGAGAAAATTGCTTTAGCTCGCTGAAAGAGTGTACTTAATTTAATATTAAACTGAGGAAGTATTGTAGGAATCACAAAAATATATGAGACAGCCAAGCAATTCTCAGATGCAAAAGCCAGAAGACGATCTTTTTTCTTATCATTTTAGTCAACCGGGTACGATTCCAGGAACGATAAGAGTTAAACCAGATGCCGCACAATCTGAAATTGCTTTGATTGATTATAATGCTAACCAAGCTGTTCGTTTGACGCATCTAACACTAGAAGATTGTGCTGCTTACTTAGATACAGAATCGGTGTCCTGGGTTGATGTATCGGGTTTGGGCAGTCAAGAAGTTTTGCAACAATTAAGAAAAATTTTTCAATTACATCCCCTCGTTCTTGAAGATATTATCAACGTTCCTCAGCGACCAAAGGTAGAAGATTATGAAGACCGATTGCTAATTATTACACAAATGGTCGTTCTCAAAGAGGAGGGAGAAGGATTTTGGCTAGAACAAGTTAGTTTAGTATTAGGGCAACATTATCTGCTGACGGTACAAGAAGAACCTACTCGCGATACATTTGAGCCAGTGCGCGATCGCATTCGCAACAATCGGGGTACAATTCGTCAGCGGGGAGTAGATTACTTAGCTTATGCACTCTGGGATACTATTATCGATGGCTATTTCCTTGCCCTTGAAGCTTATGGAGAACGTTTAGAAGCACTAGAAAATGAAGTGGCTATTCGTCCGACCAAACAAACGTTAACTAAAATCTATCAAATTCGTCGAGAATTGCTGGCTTTGCGGCGTGCTATTTGGCCGCAACGAGATGCGATTAATACGATTATCCGCGATGAATGTTCGCTAGTTAGCAAAGACGTGCGCATTTATCTAAGAGATTGTTACGACCACGCCGTTCAAATTATCGATGTCATAGAAACCTATCGAGAACTTGCTTCGGGGTTGATGGATGTTTATCTATCGGCGGTTGGGAACAAAATGAACGAAGTGATGAAACTGCTAACTGTTATTTCAACTATATTTATTCCGTTAACTTTTGTAGCGGGAATTTATGGGATGAATTTTAATCCCGATGTTTCTCCGTTTAATATGCCAGAGTTAAACTGGTATTGGGGGTATCCACTTTTTGGGCGGTTACGATCGCGATCGCATTTAGTTTAAGTTTCTTTTTCTGGCGGCGAGGTTGGTTTAGCGATACGTCAACTCTCAAACCCCATTAAGGAAGACAAAGGAAGCAAGAGGGACCAGGAGAAATATTGACTTTCGACTTTTGAGTAGAGAAATGTTGAGGAACAAATTTATAATTCATCCGTCCTCTTTGCTACATACGGGTAGGTTCATAATTTATAATTCATAATTTCTCTTTACCTGCTATTTTCACCATCTTGAGCAAAGATGTTATCATTTCCACTAAGATAGCTGGCTTAAAACGTCCCATCGCGACCGCGATCGCTAGCTACAATGAAAGCAAGTCTAATTTTAACTTAACTTTAATAATTTCCTGAAATAACTAATCATAGTAATATCCATATGAACACTATCAAAGACACCATTAAATCCATCTTGAATCAGTTACCAGATAATTGTTCAATTGAAGATATTCAGTATCATCTATATGTCGTGGAGAAAGTCCGTCAAGGAATCAACATAGCAGATACAGAAAGCAGGCTCAAACAGGGGGAGGCTGAAGGGATTCTCAGTAAATGGCTTATCGAATAGTTTGGTCTTCAAAAGCAGTTGAAGATGTAGATGCAATTGCTACCTACATAGCTCGTGACTCGCCTTCTTATGCAGCAGCGGTGGTACAAAAAATTATTGATACCACCCGCTACTTTGTAGAATGTCCTACGGCTGGGTCGATTGTTCCAGAATTTAGCGACCCGACAATTCGCGAAAAATGCGCTTATACCTATCGCATTATCTACCGAGTTCAAGAAGAAGTCGTTACTATCGCTGCTGTCATTCACACCAAGCGATTATTAGGACTAATTTCATAGACCTCAAACCACATCTCAACCTCCAATTCCTCCGCTACCTTTGAAAGGTCCTACAATTTCGCTAGTAATCCAACCGCCATAAAAATCGCTCTTTTGTGGCGTTACTTTTTCTTCATCGACATAACAAGCATCCATGCGACTCGGATAAAAAGCAACATAATTTTTAATCGCTGCAAAATCAGGTGTAGGGTCGGGATAATACCAAGCTGCATTTCTTGCTTGTTTCTCGCCTACAGTTAGGGTATAGTAAAAGGCTATTCCTTTCCACTCGCAAAAAGATTGTCCTACTGCTGTCGTCAAATATTCCATTTTGATATCTTCTGGCGGAATATAGTAAACGGGAGGATGACTGGTTTCAAGGACGCGATACGTGCGTTGGCTATTTGCGATCGCAATCCCGTTAAAAATGACTTCAATGCTTTTGGGAGAAGGTTCTAGGCGTGGTGGACGAGGATAGTCCCAGACTGATTCTTGACCGGGCTGAGGTTCGATTCGTTGGGGTCTAAAGATCATAGATATTAAAAAGATTTTGGTAAAATCGAAGAATTGCTCTTAGCAGTTGATTCAATTCGTCGCTGAAAATCTATATCTTGTGTGGTAAGAATTGCTTCTAGATCGGCAATTCGCCCTTCTAACTTCTCAATTTTGTAAGAATCTTCTATACGATTGCTAGATTTGCGATCGCCTCTCCAAACTGAAGTGGTTCCAATAGCAGCCCCAGCAATAACCGCTATGGGAATAATCGCCCCACTTTTCGTAGCTGCTGAAAGTGGAATACAAATTGCTAGCATTCCAGTAGCAAATGCCCAGATTTTTGAGGTAACTTTTAGACGAAGATCTTTAGATTGTTCTGATGGTCGTATCATAATTTCGCTTGATAACAGAACTTCTTATCATCCTAACAATTAGGTTGATTTATCGGTTCTCTCCAAGCTGACGAATCAAAAAGCGCACTTCTTCTATTAGCGTATTAAAACGACTATCGTTCTCTCGTTTATATTGTTCGTAATCGATTCGCAAATTGTGAAGTTCTGATTGCCATCCTCTTATCTCTTCACTGCGTTCTCTATCCCTCTCAAGAAAAGCATTGACAGCCCCTACCAGTATATCGACGTTGTTGTTAGTCTGTTCGACGGCTTCAGTTAATCCTTCAACTCTTTCGCCTAACCCCCCAACGGTTACGCTTAACCCCTCAACGGTTGCACTTAACCCCTCAACGGTTCCTGCTAGTTCATCTAGCATTTCGTCTGTCCATCTTTGCACGGTCATAGTTTTTTTATCTATAGTGCAATAGTTTCTTCTATTTTCTTTACTTTAAACAATTTAGAGTAAAATCAGTAAAAAAATTTGCGATTGCAGCAAAAAAGAGTCTTTTTAGAAATCGATACGAAACTCAATACCATATTCTTTAAAACCCAATCGCTTATAAAGTTCGTGAACTTTTTGCCTGGAAGTTCTACTCGTTGCAATCAATTTGTAACAATTTTGTTTTCTGGCAACTTCAAGAACTTCCTTTAATAATTCCGAACCGATGCCTTGACCTCGATAATTGTCTTCCACAAATACATCTTCGAGTAAACCAAAAGGGCAATCGTGCAAATCATTGTGCATAATATAAAGATAAGCTCGCGCAATTTCAACATCATTTTTGTTAACTGAAAGTCGAATACCTGTTGCTACAACAGATTTTTTTTGTAATTCCATAATAGGTTTTCTCAATCGAGAGATTTAAATAAGAAAAGCGAAGTTTTTTTCAAAATTAAAAACTTCGCTCGATCTTGTTTTATGTTTTCTTTACTCTTGAGTAACTTGCATCAATCTTTCTTTATCAAGTCGGCGTTTTTTAGCATAAAGTTGAATGGATGCTGCCATGGCGATCGCCAACGCAACAATTAACCAGGTAGTCATATCTAAAGGTAAATTATTCTTAAATACTGCCAACAAAACAATGACGACTAATAAGATCGTTGGGGCTTCATTGAGGGCGCGAAATTGCTGTCCCGTCCACTTACACTCATCTTTTTCTAGCTGCTTCATAATTCGCTTGCAGTAATGATGATAGCCAATGAGAAGCACGACAAAAGCCAGCTTAATATGCAACCAACCCGACTTTAAAACATCCGGTTCGGTTGAAATCAGCGCGATCGCCATAGCTACCGTTACCAACATCCCCGGTGTGGTAATGATATTATAGAGGCGTTTTTCCATAATTTGATATTGATTTTTGAGGATAGTACGAGCAGGTTCGGGTTGTTCGGAAGCTTCTGCATGATAAACAAACAACCGCACCAAATAGAATAAACCTGCAAACCAAACGACAACGCCAATCAGGTGAAAAGCTTTGAACCAATAGTATGCCATAAAATTTGTTTTCTATAATTGCTAGCTACTTTTAGAGAGTGTAAAGGGTCGCCGAGAGTTGAATCTTACCCCTCAATAAAAATTTAACTTATAGCTTATTCAGCAATCTTCCTTTAATTTTCTTCTGATTAACAGTCTCTTAATCCCGAAGCGTCAAAATCTCTACACCATCCTTAGTAACTGCAATAGTATGCTCGAACTGTGCCGAAAGCCTACCATCTTTAGTTACAGCAGTCCAACCATCTTCTAAAAGGATAGCTTCCCAAGTTCCCTCATTAATCATCGGCTCAATCGTAAATACCATCCCAGGACGCAAGCGTTTTCCTTTTCCTCGCGTTCCGTAATGGGGAATTTGTGGTGCAGTATGGAAGACAGTGCTAACCCCGTGTCCAACAAAATCTCGTACTACTGAAAACCCCTGATCTTCAGCATATTCCTGAATAGCAGCACCTATATCACCAATTTTAGCATCGGGATTGACGGCAGCAATCCCCCGCCTGAGACATTCTTCAGTCACTTCAACGAGTTTCTTAGCAACTGGAGAAGGCGTTCCCACAAAAAAAGTTCTAGAAGTGTCGCCGTGATATCCATCTAAAATCGGGGTCACGTCGATGTTGATAATATCGCCCTCTTTCAAAATCTGTTTGGGGCTAGGGATGCCATGACAAATCACTTCATTAACGCTAGTGCAAATCGACTTAGGAAAATCAAATTTAACGCCACGATAGCCTAGAGGTGCGCTTTTAGCACCATGTTCCTGCGTCCAGCGTTCTGCTTTGTCGTTGAGTTCTTGGGTACTAATTCCAGGTTGAACCATCGGAGCTAGATAATCTAATAGTTGAGCGGCTAAACGTCCCGCCCGACGCATTTTTTCGATTTCTCTTTTTGATAGCAGAGTAACTGTTTCGCTTGCCATTCTTTTACTAGATAGAAATTTCTCGATTGATTGTTAGCAGCATTCGATCTTAGTATTGTGAGACGATTTTAACAAATCGCGATCGCTTATTATTTTTATTGAAAATTTTTAATATAGGCAGGTTTTCCTCGTTCTATTAAGTATAAACCTTGCCTTCGTTCCTTATAATAAAGAATCGCCTCCTAAAAAAAAGGCGTTTCCAAGTTGATAATCTTGAAACGCACTTAATATTGAGGAGTAAACGTTAGACGTTACTCTTTTTACATTTTTACTCTTTTGTTTTCATCAGGATGCGATCGCGATCGCATTGAACTTGCAATCGTGGATACACTTTGTTTGGCATCTCAAAATGATGCTAAGATTTAACAAGGATTATTTTCGGCTATGTAGTTTGTCGATCTCAATTGACAGATATTCTCTCCGAAGCTAACTCTCTACACCCATTCAGTCTGGAGATGTTCAATGTCTATCTATGTCGGCAACCTATCTTATGAGGTTACATCAGATGAACTCACGCAAGTCTTTGCTGAGTATGGCAAGGTTAATCGCGTTCAAATGCCTACAGATAGGGAAACAGGTCGAGTACGAGGATTTGCCTTTGTAGAGATGGGAACAGAAGCAGAAGAAGCGGCTGCGATCGAAGCCCTGGATGGGGCACAATGGATGGGTCGCAACATGAAAGTCAGCAAAGCTAGACCTCAAGAAAAAAGAAACTCCCCTCGACAGTACTAAATAATATTTAATCTTAACAATTGTCCGGCGAAATTTTGAAGCCGTATAAAGAAATCTGCATTTCAATAGTTAATGGCTGTTGAATATCGTTTCCCCATTCAGATCGAATTAAGCCAATTTTTAGCCAGGAGACAGGATGAATATTAAAGAACTCTTAAGCCGATATGCAGCAGGACAAAGAGATTTTAGAAATCTAAACTTGATTGCGGCAAATCTGAGAAATATGAATCTCAGTGGTTCGGATTTTAGCGGTTCAGATCTTAGAGGTGCTAACCTGACGAATACCAATTTAAGTAACACAAATCTCGCGAATGCAAGCTTACGAGGGGCAAATTTAACAGATGTTAACTTGGCTAAGGCAAATCTAAGCGAAGTAGATCTAAGTAATGCCAATCTGAGCCATGCTAATCTGCATGAAGCAATTATGCCCGACCGGGCAAGCTCTGGTTTGCTCTTTCAATAAGTTTTCGTAGCGATTGCGCTGCCCTTTGGGCGATCGCGCGATAACCCAGGACAATTTAGTAAAAAGGAGATAGAATGACCCAAGTGATTCTTGGCGAGACAGAAGGAATTGAATCAGCGCTACGTCGGTTTAAAAGGCAAGTGACAAAAGCCGGAATTTTTCCAGACATGAAGAAGCATCGCCACTTTGAAACACCAATTGAGAAACGCAAGCGCAAAGAACTTGCTAAGCACAAGCAGCGTAAGAGACAAAAACGTTATCAATAGATCGATATCTAATACTAATTTTAATTCCGAGCTTCTTTAAATTTATTATTTTTTCTATTCGATAGATACAACGAAGCTAAATTAGTCACGGCATCATAATAAATATAACGATCGATGTAAACAAGGGATTTTTCAGATTTAACGTTTCTCAACTTAATTTTCTAATTCAGAATTATTTGAGAAACGATGAATCCTACCAGTGTAAAGTTTACAGAGATCGTTATAATTGTTTTTCTCAATAAATAGTCTGTTGCAAAAACTATGCGATGACAGAAAAATCTCCACTAGTCATAACAAGTCCCGCACCGATTCGAGCAATTTGAATTTGCTCGGTTCCGCCAAGACCATCTCGGTCAAAGAAGAGTGCGCCGCTAATTTGATTATAAATAAATCGTTGCTCGCTGTTTATTGCTGATGCTCCGACGATAAATTGAGCGGAAGCAAGTACCCCTACACTCAGTCCGCCGCCAAAACCAGCAGCAGAAACCGCGATCGTATCATCAGCAACACTAAAGTTAAGGAGCGTATCGATCCCTTCATTTGGAGCATTAAAGGTAAAGCGATCTATGCCAGTTTCACCAATAAGAATATCGTTACCCGCACCGCCTACTAAAACGTCATTACCTACGCCGCCATTGAGAGTATCGTTACCTGCACCGCCGATGAGTTGATTGTTAGCAGCATTACCAGAAATCGAGTTGTTGAGATTGTTTCCCGTCCCCGCGATCGCGCCAGTTTGTAGTACCAATCGTTCGACATTTGCTCCCAGGGTAAAGCTAGTAGCACTAGAGACAACGAGGTCGATTTCACCGGGGAGACTAGAAGCTTCGTTAATGACATCGGCACTGCTATCTACATAGTAAAAATCGTTGCCAACCCCGCCGATGAGAGTATCGTTACCCGCACCGCCGATAAGAGTATCGTTACCTGCACCGCCGATAAGAGTATCTTGACCGTTATAACCGAGAAGGCGATCGTTGAAACTAGTCCCAATAATGCTATCGTTTTGAGCAAAAATTGTGGGAGACAATGGAAATATTCTGGACGCTTGTAAGACATTAACACCCGTGCCGGGAAACTGAATTTTACCTATAACTTTATTAGTATTAGCTGCGACAACCGTAACCTGTTCGACGAGTCCGCTTACTGGAGCAGGGATACCATTGATGTTACCGTAAGCGAGATTTTTGCCATCAACAGTGACTCGAACAAGAGTTGATGGAACGCTAGGCCCAGAGAGCAATCCAACAAAAGAAAATCCTGACGGAGCAAGATTAGTAGGAAGCTGAGTATTGACAAAATCAAAACCGCTAAAATCAGAAGTAATACCAAACGCGGTTCCGCCAGTAAAAGTCACCATCTTGAGTTATCCTTAATTAAGTTGTAAATATACTGCAATTCATTGAATTGAGCGCATCAACAAAGGATTTTAGATCCGTTAATAAAATCTTATTCTTCTCTGTTTTTACGAATATTCTTGCGGAATTATTAACAATTTAAGAGTATTTCAGCGAGTATTGCATCAGTATTTCTGTTGAAAAAAATTGGGAAAGTTATTAAAAATTTCAGTACAATTACTGAAGAACTTTAATAAGCTTCTATGTTGAATGTCAACGCGCTTCGACAAGTTTCGCTTTTTGCTCAGCTTCCCGATACAACACTACAATGGTCGATCGATCGCGGTCGCGAAATATTTCTGCAACCTGGAGAAATTTTAGTCACAGAAGGCGAACCGGCTGACAGGGTTTTTGTCCTCTTAGAAGGTTCCTATGCCATCACCCAACAAGTCGGCAATCAAGAAATTCTGCTCAAACGACACGACACGCCGACTATATTTGGCGAAGTACCGATTCTGATGGACGTTCCTAACTTCTGGGCAAGTGGAAAGGCAATTTCCGAGTGTCATATTTTGGAGCTTGAAAAAGAAGTATTTTGGAAATTACTCAGTCTGTGTCCTACCCTAACGACTGCGATTCTGCAAATGATGACGACTCGCTTGTATGAAGCGCAAGCATTAGCCCAGCATCGCGAACGAATGATTTCGCTAGGCAATTTAGCGGCGGGATTGGCACACGAATTGAATAATCCCTCTGCTGCTGCCAGTCGCGCCGCCAGACAACTGCGAGAGGCTTTCTGGAATTTGCAACATTTGACTCGCCAACTGGCTCAAAAATGTCTGAGTACCGAAAAACGACAGTTTCTCGTGAATTTACAGCGCCAGTTAATCGAATATGCGAATAAAGCATCCCTACTCGACCCGCTAACCCAGAGCGATCGCGAAGATGCGATAATTGACTGGTTGGGCGATCGCGGGATTCCCAATGGCTGGAAACTAGCCCCCACCTTAGTTGCAGCCGGATTAGAAAGCGACTGTCTCGATAAAATTGCCACTCAGATTGCTGAAGAATGTCTCGATGAGGTCTTAACTTGGCTAGAAGCCACGTTAACGGTAGCAGGGCTTTTACAAACCTTAGAGCAAAGTACCGAACGCATTGCTACGTTGGTATCGGCGGTAGAAAATCCCGCCGAAGCGAATCAGAAGGCTCCAGAAGCAGTCGATTTACACGAAGGGATAGAAAATGCCCTGACCATTCTCGGACACAAGCTCAAGCGGGGAGTAGCAGTTGTTAAAGACTACGATCGCGATCTGTTACCGTTACAAGCTTATGGCAGCGAGTTAAAACAAATTTGGACAAATCTAATAGACAATGCTATTGATGCCGTGTTATCCCGTTTTAACGACGAAGCGAGCGAACCAACCAAAGAAGTTATTTTGCATGGCGTTCCTATGGCAATTCCTAGTGCATGGCAAGAACCAGCTAGGATAGCGCTGGCACAAACACAAGATAGTCCAACAATTTGGATTCGCACTCGCCGCGAAGCCGATCTCATATTAATAGAAATTGAAGATAATGGTTGCGGTATTCCACCAGTAGTACAACCTCATATCTTCGAGCCATTTTTTACCACCAAAGGAGTCGGTCGGGGAACGGGAGTAGGCTTGCAAATCGTCTATCGAATTGTTGTCGAGCGTCACCAGGGTAACATCCGCGTCTTTTCTCAACCCGGTCATACTTGCTTCGAGATTCGCTTGCCAATTGGCGATCGCAATATATACTAATACCAAAACCCTAGTGCTAGTTTGGAAAAGAGCAACGCAGAGATGAAAAGCATATTTATCGAGTTGTAATAGTTGGCAAATAGTGCCGTTTTTCAATTGGCGCTCGCGATGAGGATAGTTAACGAGTTGAAGTATAAGTATAAGTGCGATCGCCGCGTTAGCTGACAATAAATTTATCTAAAAATCAAAAGAGCCATATTCTCATCTTTTGTTTTAGTAGGAATTAAAACAGGTGCTACTCAAGCAAGCGCTGATGTCCTAAGTCGAATCGTTCAAGGTGTCATTCAAGGCATTGGGTTTTTGGGAGCCGGAGAAATCTTTGGGAAATCTCGTTAGCAAGCAGACACGATTAAGATCGGCGGTCTTACTTCTGCGGCGGCTATTTGGGTATCGGGTGCTTTGGGGGTGGCTGCTGGATGCGGACTGTGGGCGATCGCATTATCCGCTTTGACTTGTTTTCTAGTGCTTTGGTCGGTCAAAAAATGGGAATGAGGCGAATTTTGCTTGCTTTCTCCAATGTGTTTGGCAGTGCAACAAGTCATTATTGTTGTTGAGCTTCTTCTAATTCTATAAGAACTTCTTGAGCGATTTTGAGAGTGAGGCGTGCTTTTTCGATTTCAGACAGTTCATCCCACGGGACAGCTTTAACACTTATTTCTCCGCGCATGGTGTAGGCTAAAGGACGAGCGAATACTTGTAAATCTTCTATGTCCCAGTCGGATAGCAAGGGTTTGACGCAGGCAACGAGTCGGTCGATCCCAGAAAGGTTGTTAGAGATTGTACAGGTAGCTTGTTTGGCGATCGCATCTATCCAATCGCAAGGAACCAAATGGCTAAATCGTTGTATGACATTGTACTTGACGCGATCGGTTTCGCTGTTCTCCCAACATTGATGCAGGCAAGTAAAAAACCTTTCGGATTGAGATTCTAATTCTTCAGCGTCGCAGGAGTCAATCAAAGAAAAATTTTGTTCTAATTGCTCGAAATAAGTTTCTGTTTCGGGGTCAGCAGGATTCCAGGGATAGCAAGTTTCTTCGTTAAGCAATACTTCTAGAAATTCTTCGGAGTAGTAATTGAGAAGGTCTTCTGATTTTGGGTGACGTAGCAATCGATCGTTCATGGGATGGCTCCTTGGTCTTAGGTTCGAGCAACTTGGCACGGGTAACTACACTGTCATTATGACGAATTCCGAAGCAAAAAAATCATTTTTCTTAATTTTGTTTGGGGAAATTTTATTGTCTTACTTATCTATTCCTAAAGAATGAGTCGCATATTTTCGCAAGAGACATTGACTTCAATTTCTTCTCCCGGTTGATAAAAATGTAGATGGTGACGATATAAATTTTGTTGGCGAATCAAGAGCGAAGTTCGTTCGGTCAGACGCACCGAATAACGAGTATCAGTCCCAATATAAACGGCTTCTTCAACGGTTGCCGACCAGCCGGAAGGTCGATCTCCATTTGTGTGAGTTTTCGCGATGGCAATTTTTTCTGGACGAATGACGATTGTCACCGTCTGCCCGATGGAAAGAGGTTCGCGATAAGATACGGTTATTGGTAAGGTTTCATCGACGAGAACGACAGCGCGATCGCTCTTTTGTTCGACAACTCTTCCATTTAAAAGATTTGTTTCTCCAATAAAATCGGCTACAAAGCGAGACTTGGGTTCTTCATAGATTTCCATCGGATCTCCCACTTGTAAGATTTTGCCTTCTGACATGATGGCAATGCGATCCGACATGGTTAGCGCTTCTTCTTGATCGTGGGTGACATAGATGAAGGTTATGCCGACTTGTTGCTGTAGGTGCTTTAATTCTATTTGCATTTCTCGACGCAACTTTAGATCCAAAGCGCCTAGAGGTTCGTCTAATAATAATACTTTCGGGCGTTTGACGAGCGATCGCGCCAGGGCAACTCTTTGCTGTTGCCCTCCCGATAGTTGACGGGGATATCTTTTTTCTAATCCGCCCAACTTAACCATTTCTAGCGCGTCTGTGACGCGATCGCGAATTTGCGATCGCCCCAATTTTTCCATCTCCAATCCGAAGGCGACGTTTTGAGCAACGGTTAGATGGGGAAACAAGGCATAATTTTGAAATACGGTATTGACGGGTCGATGAAATGGCGGACTCGTCTCCATGGCTTCGTTATAGATATAAATTTCTCCCGATGTTGGCAATTCAAACCCGGCAATCATGCGCAGAGTTGTTGTCTTACCACATCCAGAAGGCCCTAACAATGAGAAAAATTCACCTTGAGCAATTTGTAAATCCAGCCTATCTACGGCTATAAATTCTTTTTGTCGAGAACTTTTGAAAGTTTTAGAAACCCCAATCAACTCAACTGCTTGCATTTATCACCCCCTATTTCAGTTACGGTGGTTAGAAATTGGGAACTAGAATCGCTCGTTTCGTTTCTAGCACCCAATTACCTTATTTACCAATTCCTGCTTTGATTTCCGTCCAAGCTTCGTCATAGATTCGCGTAGCATCTTCGACATCGCTAATAAATGCCATTTTTAAGGTTTCTGGAGATGCGTAAATCGATTTGTTCTGCAAATCTTCTTTCGCTATTAAACCTTTTGCGATCGCGGCTTGATTTGGCGAAGCAAATTTAATAAAATTCGAGATTTTTGCTCCAATTTCTGGTTCTAGGAGAAAGTTCACAAATTTCTCTGCTAGCGCTTTATGAGGCGCATCTTTGACAATACAGATATTATCTATCCAAACAAGAGTTCCTTCTTTGGGAATGGCATAACGAATATTAGGATTTTCTTCCATTACTTGAAAAACATCCCCACTCCATTCAACCGCAATATCGACTTGTCCTCGATCGAGTAACATTTGACCCGTGTCTGGTGCAAAAGCTGCAATATTATCTCGATTCTCGATGATAAAGTTTTTTGCTTTAGCAATTTCATCGGGATTTTGGGTATTTGGATCGTAACCTAGATAAATTAAAATCCCGCCTACCTGAGTGCGTAATTCGTCCATTAATGCCACTCTTCCCTTATATTTAGGGTCGAAAGCATCTGCCCAGCTACTGAGTTCTTTGCCAGTTGCTTTGATATTGTAACCGAGTCCCATTGTTCCCCATTGATAAGGAACGCTGTATTTATTGCCTGGATCGAAGGGCGTATTGAGAAACTTGGGGTCGATATTTTTAATATTGGGAATATTAGCTAGATTGAGTTCTTCGATTATCTTTTCCTTTGCCATGACCGTAACCATGTAATCGCTTGGGAAAATGACATCGTAGCCAGGATTGCCTGGTTTTAGCTTAGCGTAGAGGTCGTCGTTACTTTCGTAGGTATCGTATTTAACTTTAGCGTTATATTTTTTCTCAAACTCGGTAATAACTGCTGGATCGATGTAAGTTGAATAGTTGTAGACACTTAAAACATTTTCTTGGTTATTATTTGCTCCTGTTGGATTTGATTGGTTAGCCGCACATCCAAAAGGGAGCGTTACGCCGATGATGAACAGAAGTAGGAAAACTAATAATCGTTTCATCGCTTTTCGCTCTAATGAGAATACTTGAACTATTATTTTAGAGTTTAATTCTCGATATTCCGTATCTTCTTGTTACAAATTAGCAAATACTCATAAAAAAAGAATATAAGCGATCGCATTTTGACTCGTTTATTATTTTTGTAGGGATAAGTACCCTCGCCAAATAAATTACATCCTTGAGAAAGGGAATAAGGAATAGGGAACAAGATAGACAATCTGTGATTTTGCGATCGATGCATCCCTATCTTAAGTTAGTCTTGTATGTAAATAAGATTACTCCATAAGCAGGATTGCTTATGTAAGCTCAACTGATAAATTAGTAAACATAAATACAAAGAGTAACGGATGGGGGTTATGTCGCTGTGACCCATTGTTTTTCACCAAAGGAGAGCGATGTCAGGTGAGAAAACGTACTCAAAATAAGAGTTGACTGGTGCGGTGCGGAGTTTTTATCGCTTCCTCCACTTAACTACTGTCAGGGCGAGGCTAAACCCTCGATTCAGAGCGATCCGAGATGGTAGACGCATACAGGTCAGCGGTTGCTAGTTTAGTATATCTTTAATATTGTTATCGAAATCCGTTTGGGCAAATATTTTATGCCTGAGCGGGTTTTGTTTAATTAGTTAAAATTAATTGGGAACCTCGCTCGCTTTTTCTAACTTCAATTCGATGTTGAAAAGCTTCTTTAAATTGAGGCATATGCGTAACCGTTAAAATACAAGCAAAGTCAGATGCGATCGCATTAATTGCCGCAATCAAGCGATCGCATCCTTCGCTATCTTGCGTCCCAAAACCTTCATCGACAATTAATAATTGTAAGGCCGTTCCCGCGCGTTGTGCGAGTAATCTTGCTAAAGCTAAGCGAATTGAAAAGTTGATGCGAAAAGCTTCTCCACCCGAATAGGTTTCATAAGAACGAGTCCCCCTAGCATCGGCAATTAAAATATCTAAAGTATCTATTAATTTAGATGTTTTTTTCTTTGCCGTGCTGCGTCCTGTTTTTTGCGTTAAAAATTGTACGTGTAATTGATTTCCCGTCAGTCGCGCTAAAATTTGATTGGTTTCTGCTTCTAATTGAGGTAAGATATTTTCGATCATGAGCGTTTGTATGCCATTTTTTCCAAATGCCAACGCTAATTCTTGGTAAATTTTGTTTTGTTTTTTGACTTCTTTTAATTGCTGACAGTTTTTTTCGTATTGAGTTTGTAAGTTTTCTAATTGGGTCAAGGATTGTTCTAATCGTCCTTGCTGAGCTAATAATTCGTCAAGTTGTTGTCGTGTTTGCTGGATTTTTTGCTCTAGAAGTTGAATTTCTTCTCGATTATCTTTCAAGGTTTCCATTTGAGCGACAAGACTATTTAATTGTTCTTGCATGGCGACGCGATCGCTCGATCTTATTTGTAAAAGTTGTTCTAATTGCTGAAGGCGATTTTGTAATTGAGGATGTTGTTGTTTGGCTTGTTTTAATTCTTGGTAGCTTAGTTGCCAAGGTTGGGCTTGTCGCACAGAGGTTATTAAATATTGATGGTGCGATCGCTCATATCCCAACTCGCTAATATATTGGGTTAATTGCTCAATTTTTTGTTTTATTTTTGAGTTGGTATGTAACTGTTCTAGTTGTTTTTGTAAGTTATTAATTTGTTCTACAAGCTGAGGTTTTTCTGAATTAATAGCAGTTTGACGACGATTGGCATCATCTAATTTTGATTGTTTAATTTCTGCCCAGCGTAATTTTTCAACTTCTCCTCTCACCAATCCATGAGTTTGTTCGTCGTAATTGAGGCGTTGAATTTCTTGGTTTAATAATTTTAATTCATTTTGAAAGTCTTGTGCGTATTCGTTGCTAGATAATAGTAATTCATTTTGTTCGATTTCTGCTCTAATTTTTTTCAGGTTATTTTTAATTTCTCCAATCGATTCTAACTGTGCTTCTAATTGTCCAAATTGCTGTTGCAAAGAAGCATAAGGCGTTAATTCTCTATCTAACTGTTTGTATTCAATTCGTAGATTTTGTAATTCGCGATCGCAAACGGCTATTTGCTCTTGCAAACTCCAAATTTGTTCTTGTATTTCTTGTTGTTGAGTTTTGGTTTTGTCAATGACATGATGGCGATGGTGTTCGTCTAGATTTTGCTCGCATAGAGGACAAATTGCATTAGGAATTGTTAATAATTCTAGTTTCTGCTTTAATTCTTCAATTTGTTCTTCACAAATTTTTTGATTGGTTTGAAATCGCTCTTTAATACTTTTTCTTTCTTGTCCTTTTTCTTCAACTCGCTTTTGATAAACTTGTTTTTTTCTAACTCCATAATCTCTGCATCAACTGTTAATGCAGCTTGCCGTATTTCTGGAACTTTTGCAAGTTGAGCGGTATATTGAAGTTCGGAAATCCGCAATTGTTCTAGTTTAGCAGTTAGTTTTGCTTGTGAGCGTTCTATTTCTGTTTGTAGGGTGTAGCGTCGTTGTAATAAAGGAGCGACTTGATGTTGTAAATCGTCGAGTTCTTTTAAGCGTTGACGATGATGGCGAAGTTGTTCTAAAGCCATTTTTATTTCATCAGAACGCGAGAGAATTTGTTGCAATTCTTGTTCTTGTTGTTGAAGTGCTTCTAAACGAGTTTGGGCTTGTTGAATTTGTAGCTTGAGTTGATTGTTTTCTTGGTTAAGTTGTTGTTCGAGTTCCTGTTTTTGTTGCTGTGCGTCTCGATCTGCTTGGAATTTTGCTGAGAGGTTTTCTTCTTCTTGTTGGAGGTGTAATAATTGATGATATTGAGTCGTAATTTCGGCTTCTCTTTGTAGAAATTTTTCTAGTTCGGCAAGCTGTTTTTGCAAGTCGTTTTTATCAGTTTTTAGGCGATCGCAATCTTGAATCAAGTTCTGATATTGACTTTGTTGCCAAGTTAGCTGATTGTACCAATTCTCTCGTTGATGTTCTCCTGCTTGTAGTTGAATTAATTTTTCGCGATCGCTTTCTTCAAGCAATTGTTGTCTGCTAATTTCTTGTTCTAAATTATTTAGCCTCTCGATGATGCTATCTTTTTGTTTTAATTGCTGCTCGATTGGGTCTAAACTCGCTTCTAACTGTTCTCCTTGTCCTTTAAATTGTTTGGATAAATCTTTGGCTTTTTCAGCTAATTGTTCGTATCGATTCAGTTTCAATAAATCTGCTAAAATTTGCTTGCGTTCGTTAGGACGGCGTAACATGAATTCATCGGCTCGTCCCTGACGCAAATAAGCTGAGTTAATAAACGTATCGTAATCCAGCTTCAAATATTCAACGATTTGTTCTTGAGTTGCTCGCAAATTTTTAGCGCTTACAGAACGAAAATCTCCCCCATTCTCGATCTGAAATTCGAGATTGCCCGTCCGTCCTCGATTGCGACTCCGAATAATCCGATAAATGCGATCGTTGCTGATAAATTGAAAATCAACTCGAACGTATTCAGCACCTGCATGAATGATATCATCATCGCTAGCTGCACGACTTTGACCCCATACAACCCAGGTAATTGCTTCTAGAAGCGAAGACTTTCCCGCACCATTAGCACCACAAATGCAGGCGGTATGCAATCCTCTAAAATCTAAGGTAGCCTCTCGATAACTGAGAAAATTTTTGAGCGTTAGTTGTAGGGGAATCATGAAAATTTGGCAGTTTCAATAGTAGCGAGCGAGCAATAATGAGCCAAAGTTTTTTTCTAGGAAGAGTACAGAAGTACTGTTGCTTAGTTTATCGAAGCGATTATGTAAGATTCTAGCCTTAACCCCAAAAACTTTACAATTTTTAATTAAGTGATGAGTTTTTAGCTAATAATATTTAGAATCGAACTGATTGGTGCAGGAATCATTTCGCCTCGAAAATCCAACAATTGAACCAAAATTAAATAGGCAACTGCAAGAAGAAGAGAAATAGCGCCAGTAATAATCGCAACAATTTTTCCTTTTTGCATGATTGTTTCCCGATTCGTTGATCTATTGTACTTAATATTAACTTGCTTCTCCAGATCGAGAAGGGAAGCGCGATCGCGAATTAATTATCATCGATCGAATCGATCTAACAAGTCATTTTAACCAATAAGTTGTATAATTTTAGATCCTGTGCTATGTTAAATTATTTGTTTGTTATTCGACTCTAACCCAGTTAAGTTAATGAGCCGATAGCATGCGATCGCCAATCGAACTCGCTCTCACAGCCAGAAATTAGAATCTCACAAGCAGAACAGTAATGAGAACTCAAGCAGAACAACGGTTTGACTACGTTAAGATCGGGTTGGCATCTCCCGATCGCATTCGTCAATGGGGAGAAAGAACATTGCCGAATAACGTAGTTGTTGGGGAAGTTACTAAACCCGAAACAATTAACTATCGAACCTTAAAACCCGAAATGGATGGGCTTTTTTGCGAGCGCATTTTTGGGCCGTCCAAAGATTGGGAGTGTTGGTGCGGTAAATACAAACGAGTTCGCCATCGGGGAATTGTTTGCGAACGTTGTGGAGTAGAAGTTACTGAGTCAAGAGTGCGCCGCCACCGCATGGGGTTTATCAAGCTTGCGGCTCCGGTAACGCACGTTTGGTATCTTAAAGGCATTCCCAGCTATCTCAGCATTTTGCTGGATATGCCCCTGCGAGACGTAGAACAGATTGTTTACTTCAATGCCTATGTCGTTCTCAACCCCGGTAATGCAGCAGAAAAACTCGACGATTATAAGTTGCAGTACAAGCAACTGCTTACTGAAGATCAGTGGCTGGAAATAGAAGAGAAAATCTACGCTGAAGACTCCGAACTCTACAACATTGAAGTTGGGATTGGTGCAGAAGCCGTTCAACGCCTCCTACAAGAACTCAATCTAGAAGAAGTCGCCGAAAAACTGCGCGAGGAAATTGTCGATAGCAAAGGTCAAAAACGAGCCAAGATAATTAAACGCCTGCGGGTCATCGATAACTTTATCGCGACGGGTTCTAAACCCGATTGGATGGTCTTAAGTGTCATTCCCGTCATTCCGCCAGACTTGCGCCCGATGGTACAACTCGATGGCGGTCGTTTTGCGACTTCTGACCTCAATGACCTCTATCGACGGGTGATTAATCGCAACAATCGCCTCTCTCGCTTGCAAGAAATCCTCGCGCCAGAAATTATCGTTCGCAACGAAAAGCGGATGTTACAAGAAGCGGTCGATGCGCTGATTGACAATGGACGGCGCGGTCGTACTGTGGTGGGGGCGAACAATCGCGCCCTCAAATCCCTTTCCGACATTATCGAAGGGAAACAAGGTCGTTTCCGTCAAAACCTACTCGGAAAGCGGGTTGACTACTCCGGTCGTTCGGTTATCGTCGTCGGGCCCAAACTGAAGATTTTTCAGTGTGGTTTACCTCGCGAAATGGCGATCGAACTTTTCCAACCCTTTGTCATTCATCGTCTGATTAAACTAGGAATGGTGAATAATATTAAGGCGGCGAAGAAGTTGATTCAACGGGGCGACCCTAGCGTCTGGAACGTTCTAGAGGAAGTAATTACAGGACATCCAGTCATGCTCAACCGGGCTCCAACCCTTCACCGTTTGGGGATTCAAGCATTTGAGCCTATTTTGGTAGAAGGTCGCGCCATTCAATTGCATCCGTTAGTTTGTCCTGCTTTTAACGCAGACTTCGACGGCGACCAAATGGCGGTTCACGTTCCTTTGTCTCTAGAATCTCAATCTGAGGCGCGTCTTTTGATGTTGGCGTGTCACAATATTCTCTCGCCAGCAACGGGTCGTCCTATCGTGGCTCCTTCGCAAGATATGGTATTGGGGTGCTATTATTTAACCGCAGAGAATCCCAATGCTCAACAAGGTGCGGGACGTTATTTCGCGAGTCTTGACGATGCCATCAAAGCTTATGCTCAAGGTCATGTAGACCTTCATGCCTATATTTGGGTGCGCCATGACGATGACGTAGAAAGCGAAAAACCCGATACAGAAGTTCTCAAGACAGAAACACTCGATGATGGTAGCGTCATCAAACATTATCGAGAGCGCAAAGTAAGAGAAAGTGCTGATGGCGAGAGGCTTTCTCAATTTATCCGCACTACGCCGGGTCGGGTTGTCTATAACAAGACCATCCAAGACACAATTGCCGCAATTTGATAGGTAGTAAAATGGCGCGCAATTAACAGCAATCAGTAATCAGTGACCAATGAACTTTGCTGGTCACTGATTGCTGTTAAAAGCGATCGCTCTTTTTTTGAAATAATGCCCGATAAACAGGCTTATTATGGGTAAGGGTGGCGATTTCTCGTTCGGTAGGAATGGGAAACGGATTGGTTTCCAACCAGGTTTGTGAATGTTGTTGAAAGTAAGGATGAGCTTGAATACGCGATCGCATTTCAATAGCAACCGATTCTACATCCGATTGTAAAAATAATCTTCCTCCCTCAACCATATAAGTCGCCAACAAATCGACGATTTCGGGTTGTATCATGCGGCGTTTTAAATGCCGTTGCTTGAACCAAGGATCGGGAAATTGAATGGTTGCTTGCTGCAAAACGCCTGTAGGTAAGGAGTTGAGTAAAGGTGCAAGCGAATTGGCAATATTGCAATAGAGGAAATGAAGATTCGTTAATTCTAAGCGATCGCGATAACCATTTGCCTCATCTACTAAAGGTTCGCGGATTTCAATACCCAAAAAATTCATCTGAGGGTGCAAAGGAGCCATCTGCAACAAAAACTTGCCCCTAGCACACCCAATATCGAGATGAAGCGGTTGGGTTGGGTTAGCATAAACTCGCTCCCAATCTGGCGGGGTAACTGGGGTTTGATACTTATGAGCTAGTGGATTGACGTGTTGACGAACTCGAACTCTTGCCAAGATTGCGCTCTCCCATGAGAATACTAAGTAGTGTGTGAATCATAAACCTTATGCTTAAAGTTTTTGATACCACATAACTCCTCAAGAAATCTAAAAACAATTTTAAATGTTTACTTAGTCTTAATAAATAATTAATAGTTTTTATTCTAATATTTTTTCTAATAATTATTTTATTGTACTCCTACGGCTCTACCTCCCGAACCAAAGACAATAGGAGTATCTTTTGTTTGCGGTTCCCAACCAACATCAAAACCTTCTTTCCAAGCTAACTGTCTAGCTGCACGAAAAGCTGAAAAGCTATCTTGTCTCACAATAAAAGCTAAATACTCAGATTGAGTATTTAGCTTGTTTAAAACCATTTGATATTCCGAATTGACTTGCGATATTTCTTTTATCGATTCTCCTGTATTTGACGTTCTAGGTTCGTACATAATGGCATCCAAATCGACAAATCGCACGGTATAATTTTTAGTTTCTACTTTAAATTTTTTCAACTTTTCTAGCGTTTGATTCGTACAAGTTTCATATTCTTGTACTTGTTCGAGATAGATTTGATAAAAATAAACATCTATATTTTGAGGAATATTCGGTCGTTCGCAAATCGGTAAAGATGTCATTAAAATCGCTAACTGGCGATCGATACTCGCATCATCAACATAAATTACTTTATTGCCTGTAACCTCAAAAAATTGCGGTTTTTTAAAAGTTTTAGAAGCTAAAGGAGTCCGAATTAAGGTGCTAGCTTGAACTGAAATTAGAGCGATGAATAAGCTAATGAACATTAGCACTCCAACCGTATTTGTTAGAATATCTAAAAATGAATCTAAATTTTGAGTAGGAACAGTCGATTTTCTAACTTTTCTGCGAGGCATATCTTTAAATAATTAGTTCCCTTGTGTATTCTTGGATGCAGCAGGAGTTTCTATTTTAAGCTTCCAATCCTTATCGATTGGTTCGTAACCAATATCAATTCCTTGCTGTTCAATTAAATCTCTTACTTTTTTAAAAACTTCTATGCCATCTGGTCGGATAGCAACGATTAAATATTCTTGTTCCTGTCTTTGTTTAACTTCATTTAATAATTTTTTTAACGCTGAATTTGAACTTTCTATATTATTTTTTGCTACAAATTCTTGATTTGGATAAATGATAATGCCATCGTTTCGACATTCAATATAGCGAGGTGTTTTACTTGGATTTTTTCCTTCTTCATTATTTTCTTGTTTAGCTAAAATGGTGACTTCTCGTTGACTGCTAAACAACTGAGTAGTCATCACAATAATTAAAAGAATTAACGTTCCTATCGTACAAGCAAGAATCGATAAAAAGGGAAATAATTCAATTTCAATTGAAGGTCGAGAAGAACGCCTGCGCATTAAATTTACAAACCTCCTTCATCTGAATCGACAAAGGTAATCATTCGAGGTTTACTCATTTTTTCTAAGGCGGGTTTAAGCTGCATTAAACTTTCTCGAACTTCTAAAAGAGATTGATTGATAACTTGGGTTTTTTCAAGCGAGAATAACATCTCTTCTATACTTTGTTGCAGTTTAGTAATTTCTGTTATTTGAACGGTTGCTTGTTCTAGGGAAGCGATACGACTTTCTAAGATGCTTGAAGCGCGATCGAGTTGCTGGCTAATTTGTTGCGTTCGATCGACAAAACTTTTGGAAATATTAATATGAGTTATTTTAACAGTTTCGATGAGTCCGCGAATTTCTGCTATTAAATTTTGATGAGTTTGTTTTTGTTTTTCTAAGGATTCTAAATGATTGATTTTAACTGTCTTAAAAATTTCTCTAACTTCTGCAAGCAAATTTTGATGAGTTTCTTGCTGTTTCTCGAATGATTCAGAGTGCGTTGCCTTTACAACATCGATCGCGCTATGAATTTTTTCAATGAAACTTTGATTAGTAGTTTGCTGTTTTTCTAAGGCATTAGTATAAGATTGTCTATCTACGATCGCCAGTTCGTTAACTTGACCTATTTGTTCGATAAGTCTATGGTTTACTTCTTGAAGCTTACTTACTTGAGCAACAAAATTTTGCGTTAAACTTGTAGCAGCTTTTTCGGCATATATGCGAGCAGGTTCAATTAAAACTTCATGATTAGGTAAATGTTCTTTAAACGCTTTATCGATCGCACGATTGATAGCTTTTTCATCGAGATCGCCTCCTCTTTCTTTGAAGCGAGGTAAAAGTTGGTCGTTAATAAAAATATCAATTCCTAATAGCAATCGAGTCTCGAAACGTTCGATTAAAACCAAAGGAATCATTACAGCAACGCTAAGTAATAAAGCCAGTAAAGTTGTATCGAATGCGATCGCCAAACCCGTCGTAACCGTTCCAATTCCTTCTTTAATTTGTTCGACATCTGCTACTTTATCTAATAAATTAGAAAAGCCATTAACCGCCTCACTAATCCCAAAAACAGTTCCAATAAATCCTAATAAAGGAATCGCCCAAATAAGAATGCGCGGAAAAGTATAAGAAGATTCTGAAGCACTAATATAAAAAGAGGAATCATCTAAGGCCAAATCTGCGGCTGTTTTTCGATTTCCCGACTGAATATAAGCAGCAACGACGCGACTACAGCGAATGGCTATTAAATAAGGCTCTTTAGCAAGCGTTTTTTGGAGAGTAACAATTTCTTTTGCTTCGGGATCGTCAAAAACAATAGTTTCAGGAATCCAAAATCTTTTTAGGATTTTAAATTCTTTTTGTAACTTATAAAATTTAAGTATATTTAGAGAAACAACGACACAGGCAAAATAGATGGCTAAATGCTGAGTATAACCTCGCTTATATAATAAAATACCAATAAAAGAAGTTTTAAAAGGGGATACTACTGCATAAATAGCCAGGGCAATAACCAAGGCAATCGCTAAAATAGTTAGGAGATTGACATCTAGCTTTTTGCGTTCAAAATCTCCTGTCGTACTATTAGATTGTCGCTTCATGCCTTTATTAGTAATCGTAAAATTGATTATCGTTAAGTCTAACGCACTCGATTCCGAAAGTTAAGAGGGCGATCGCAAGAGAGGAAAATTCACAGTAAACGTACTTCCTTTCCCCAATTGCGAATAAACAGAAATATTCCCCCCCATTCCTTCTACCAACGTCTTGACGATGGAAAGTCCCAATCCCGTACCTCCTGTCGTTCGACTGCGGGTTTCATCCACTCGGTAAAAATGGTCAAAAATACGGATTTGTTGCGCTAGAGGAATGCCAATTCCGCGATCGCTGACTTGGATTATTGCTTGCATTTTTTGCGAATTCATGGTAGAGGTAATCGGGTCGCGCTCCGAATAATTAACAGCATTGTCAATTAAATTGAGCAAAACTTGTTTGAGGCGATTGGGATCGGCTTTAATAACGATGGGATTGGGAAACGAATTAAATTGGATTTGGCGATCGCTACATTCTCTAGCCGTCTTAACCACTTCTTCAATAAACTCGTTGAGAATGATGGGTTGAAAATCGAAATACATGCCGCCACTATCCACCCGTTCTAGTTCTAGCAAATCTTGTAGCAATTGAATCGTTAACATAATTTGGTCGCTCGTGATATCCTGAGCGATATAAACTTGACCCAGATCGACTCCTTTTACCACCAAAGCATTCTTACAAAGCAACCAATAGCGTTCGTTAACTTTCTGTAATTCGGGATTGTAAGGTATGACGAGAAGAGAAGAAAGGGTGCGATCGCGACTCCCAATGTCGATCGACGAGGATTTGGCGATAATCTGACCTTGCCCATTTTTAACCCACAATAAAGTATTATCGGTCGTCAGATTATCGATGGTTTTTGGATTCCAGCATCCATAGACACCATATCGCTATAAATCTTGACATTTTGGGGAAAGCGATCGCCGATGTATTTAAGATTTTGCTTGTGAGTTGCAACTAAAATCGATTGCATAGCGACACTCATCCAGATCGCTACACCAGCCAACCCCGAAGCAGATACCGTTGCTACGCCAAGAGTCAGCCGTACTTCTAGAGAAGCTAGATCGATTTTCTTACTGACTTGGCGAATCGATTAGGATAGACGGCTATACCAGTTCATGAGTGAATGCTATCGATGATATACCGATCGGTATACCAAGAAAAGATGAAAATTAAACAAGAATTATCTGAGTTTTTGCTGAAAAAGATCTATTTTTATTGTTGCTGGACAAAATGAATCCTGAAAAATTACTATTTTTGAAAACGGAAACTGGAAGTTTTCCCAAGATGACCAAATAATTAGGAATTCGTAAATTGAAAAGCTAGTTCCCGATTAAATTTTGATTTAAAGATTCATTCCTATTTTTTTCAATTCCTGGCGAAGTCTTTCTGCTTCTCGATCGCTTTGGGATTCGTGAAGCGCGATCGCGATTTTAAACGCTTCCATACTGTCGGAATAATTTCCCACTTTTAAAAGAACAACGCCTAAATTTTGATAAGCAAAAGCATAATTGGGATTGAGTTTTATAGCTTGTTGATAAGCTGCGATCGCGTCTTGAAATCGTTCCATCCCTTTAAAAGTACCGCCTAAATTATAATAGCCTAATGCAAAGTTAGGATCGATTTTAATAACAATTTCGTAAGCTTGAAGCGCGTTTTTAAAATCCCCAACTTCTTTTAATAAACTCCCAAAATTATTATAAGCGCCTATTTTTAACAAAGGTAAAATAGGCTGTTCCATTGCTTTTTTATAATGCTTGACTGCTGATTGTATCTCTTGTTGGCGAGCGTAGGCATTGCCGAGATGATAATGTAATTCAAATAAAACGTGTTCGTTTGCCAGATTCGATTTTAATCCTTGTTTGAGTAATTTTATTCCCTTCTTTTCTTCTCCAATTTGTAGATAAAGTCCGCCCAATTTGCTACAAACATAAGGATCGTTAGGATGAGACGCAAAAAAGCCTTCCATCGCTTTTCTAGCTCTCGTATATTTATCTAAAGCTTCGATCGCTTCAGGTGTATAGCCATAATGAAGAATCGCAATAGGCGTTAAATCGATAACTTTCCAATGGGGTGCTTTTTTAAGCAATTGAGCGACGCGATCGTCTACGATTGAATGATAGGGACGAGTAAATTTAACGTCTGGATGATTGCGAAATAAACGAGAAACTAAAGAATAGGGAGATTGAGTAGCACCAATTTCATGACGAATTAAATTAATAACAATCGCGTTTTCATCCTCCATTGCTTTTTGCATTTGAGGGACTATTTTAGGCGCAAGTACCTCATCAGCATCTAATACTAAAACCCATTGTCCATTAACCGATTTTAAAGCTTCATTTCGCGCTGCTGAAAAGTCATTGCACCAGTCAAAATGAAGAATTTTTGCGCCAAATTCTTGAGCAATTTCTACCGTGCGATCGCTAGAACCCGTGTCCATGACAACCATTTCATCGACAACATTTTTGACGCTTTCTAAGCATCTTGGTAAAGCGACTTCCTCGTTTTTAACAACAATACTGAGGCTGAGTTTAGTCATGGGTTATTTACTGATACTTGATAGTTAAGTGCACTCGCCGATATGAGCAGATTAAATTAAGAAAAACAATATTATTTTTATGTGATGCAGTCTCAAAAAAACCAGCATAACTTCACTCAATGCCATCGACAATTTTAAACAAAGATAAAAGAAAACAGCGCGATCGCAACCTTATATAGCGAGTTTGTACCACAAAACCCGACATCTATTGCTTAATAATTTAATTGTAGGTTAACAAGAAAATAAGACGATTCTCAACGCAGTTTAACTCTCAAATTGCCACCTGACGGGTTCCCACTCAAAGCCACCCCTCGAACGAGGTCTAAGATAACCGATGCCGGGAAACGGGAAATGATAAGCATACATTAATTGTCGCTTGGAGGCGATCGCACTCAAAATTTCTTGGCGAGTTGTTGCCGCTTGGTCTGGAGTGGCATCAAAAATGGGTTGCCAACTGGGATTCCAAAGATTAATTGTATGAGTATGAACGACATCAGCCGTGTGAACCATAGAAGCATCGCCCGAAACAACGCGAATGGCTAATTGTCCGGCTGTATGACCGGGTGCGGGGATAGCGTAAAACCCAGGAAGAATTTCTCTTTCTCCCTCAATTGGCGTTACTTTTTCTTGAATCGCTCCCAAACATTTTTTAGCGATGCTGATGAATTGCTGTTTCGTTTTTTCATCGACTTGAATATTGGATAAATCTACATCTGGATTCGTCCAAAAATCGTATTCAGCTTTAGAAATGTAATAACGAGCTTGAGGAAATGCTAGCGCTCCACTTTTGTCGAGTAAACCGCCTACATGGTCGGCATGAGCGTGAGTAATAATAATTGCATCGATATCCGTTGGCTGAATTTGAAGCGTTTGCAAGTTACCGATTAATTTTCCTGCTGTTGGATCGGTCAACAAGCCGCTTCCCGAATCGATTAACACTTTTTGAGTGCCAGTATCAACCAACAAAATATTGCAGTTGAGAGTTAGCATTTCGCTTTGAAATCCTTGCTGTAAAACCTCACTCAGTTGAGCGGGAGAGGCATTACCAGCAAAGACTTTAGCTGGGACATTCAACACGCCATCTCCAATCGATGTCATTTGAAAGTCACCAAGTTTAAATCGGTAAAATTGGGCATTGTTCTGTCGAGCAACGACGCGAGATTTCCAAGCAAACGGAACCGTTGCAGCGATCGCGGCTCCAATTGCCGAAGTTAAAAAGGTACGACGAGAAACTTTTGCTTTCATTATTTTTGGTATATTTTGACTAACAGAGCAGCTTACCTGTTGTCGTGTCCGTTTCGCGTCTATTTAATAAGTATTTTTGTTTTCTTTAGAAAAGCGATCGCGATCGGGCTTTGTTGGGTTGAGGCAGCTTTGGTAGGATGAGTTGAAGTAACGAAACCCAACAAAGCTTATGATTGTCGAGTTTCGCTATCGCTCATCCTCAAACTACAGAAAATTAACGATTTCAGGAATTTTGTCAATCAATCCGTTTGTATTTGTTAACGTTGGCAATTACCTGAACTATTTGACTTCGTTCTTTAGCTCGTTGTATTAGGAATTTGTCCTCTTCAGACTGTTCTAACCAATCAAAAAAACGCTGTATACCATTTCGAGTAGAACTGTCATCCCGGCAATCGGATATTAATATTAGCTGGCTTTTATGTATACGATCTGCTGCATAAATACCAAAAGGTTGCAATATAAGTATTATGTCAGGAGAACCCATTAACTTTCTTACTTGCGCCTCTGTTACCTTACCATAACAAGCAATAAAATGGACGGGTCCTATATAATTATCTCCTACTAAAGAAGAATTTATATAATCATGAATAAAAGGCTGACCAATCATTTCTCTAGCAGCAGCAACCGCCATAGAATCAGGAATACCATGACATTGAAAAAAAACTAATTTTTCTTTTTCTTTAATTGGAATAAAAACACCAATATTTTCTTTTTCTAATGCTCCTTCACGAGATTTAAGACTCTTGTAAAGAGTCTGCTCAATCATTTTTTTCCGTTTTGAGAAATCTAATTTACTCCAATCTAAAGCTTCTCCAGTACAAAACTTTCCTTTGCGAGCCTCTCTTACACCAAGACGAACCATTTTGGGAATAGCATCTTGCAAAGCCTCTTTACATCTTTCAATAATTTGTTCGCCATTATTAGCTGTTTGACCTCTAAAAAGGTTTTGTTTGTCTATATATTTTTTAAAACGTTCATCACGCTCATGTTTATTACTTGTTTTAGTTGATGTAATTTCAATCAATCGAACTTTTGCAGGTGCGATGGATAAAGCTGTTTGTAGCTCAGCATGGCAAATACCGATATCACCATCTTCTTTTGCCCATCCACTATTACCGTTGTAGAGAACGAGTACAATATCCGCTTGTTGTATTTGATTCATACAATGGTCCCAGGAATCTTGGGAGCCTTCATCGGGAGGAGCATCTTCGTTGATCCATATTTCAAAAAGCTGATTATTAAACAGTTTGATGGCTTCCAATTCTTCTTTTAACTTACACCGAACATCTGAAAGCGTCTTTTTCTGACCCTGAAACTCAATCTCATCTCGACAGCGACTAGAAATCATAACGTGAATCTTCTTAGAGTTAGCCATGATTTATTTTCTGTGAATTATAAGTCTGATACGGTTACAGTGATAGAGTTCCCAGAAATTTGGCTAAAATAAAAACTTTAGGTATAAAAGCAAAATTTTTCTTTTCATCTTCTTCCTTGCTTGCATTTTTCCAAAAAACGAAGGCTACTCTTTGTTCCTCTCAATACCCCTCCCAATTCTTCTTTTAAATAAGATAAGCAATAATTATTTCTCGCCATTCTTTTTGCCCCTGTGACTGTCCAAGGTCTTTGTGGCAACAAATTAGCAACGGATTCTAACTGATTCCAATAACGCTTATCCTCTATTACTTCAGCAATCACTTGAGCGATCGCCTTACAGCAACTCAAAGGAGCTTCTACTGCTTGCCGTTCCGTAAACCGCACTACAATCCAACCTCCGTGCAAAAAGAATTGATTGCGGCGGCGAGCGCCTCTTCGATCCAGGCAATGAGTCGGTTCTTTGGCCAGCAAAACTTATGGCTCATCTATTTTGATGTCCAGTGCGATCGCGATCTAGATAGGATGGGTTTCGTTCCTCAACCCATCATCATATCTCAACGCTCCTCCGGCTTCGCTAATCGCGAGCCTTCGCGTGCGCGTCGGTTCCTTTTCCATTACCATTACAGCATTCTGACCGCCAAAACCAAAACACAAACACATTGCCCGTCGAATCTCTGCCTGACGCGGCGAAGTGACTAAATTTAACTTAAACTCCGGTTCTCTTAAACCTACACAAGGAGGCAATTGTTGATGCTTAAGCGCCATTAAACTAAAAGCCGTCGCGATCGCGCCCGATGCTCCTAATGTATGCCCTGTAGCGCCTTTTGTCGAGCTTACAGCAACCCCATGAGGAAATAAATATTCAATTAAAGCCGCTTCTCTCGCATCGTTGAGTTGGGTGCTGGTTCCGTGAGCGTGGATATAATCGATATCGCTAGTTGTAAGATTGCTGCGTTCTAAACATTGTTTAATAGCTAAGCTAGCACTGAGGTTGTCTATTGCAGGCGCACTCAAATGAGTTGCATCGCAAGTTAACCCAAATCCCAAGATTTTTCCGTAAATCTTCGCATTTCTTTGCAAAGCGAGCTTGGCTGATTCTAATACCAAAACGGCTCCGCCTTCGCCTAAAACCAAGCCTTCTCGACGCTTATCGAAAGGATAACACCCTGTCGTTGCTAAAGCACCCATTTGCTTGAATCCTGCCAAGGTTAGCGGCGTTATCGGGGCTTCTATCGCTCCTGCTATGACCCGATCGCATTTTTGTTGTCGTATCAGTTCGACTCCTTGTGCGATCGCCCAAATTCCCGTCGCACAAGCTGCCATCGGGGCTAAAACAGAAGCAGTTGAGCCTATTTGACGTGCCGTCGCGATCGCGCTTTGGTTAGGTAATGTTTCTAACCAGTTTTCTAAATACAAGCATTCTCGCCCCACATACATCTGTTTTGCGAATTGCTCCCAAGCGACTTGAGAAGCGCGACTAGAACCGATAACAACCCCGCAATCAGGCAAAGGAGGGGTTAAGCGGGCATCTTCTAGGGCGGCTGATACAGCTAATTGAGTGAGATCGGTTAATTTAGCCGGGATTTCTCCAATTAGCCCCAACGGATAAAGCGGAATGTCCTCAAAAAGTTGCTGGAGTCTAATCCCCGATTGCCAAGCTTGTAATTGCTGCCAACTCTCGGTTAAAGACCCCAGACAACTAATTAATCCAATGCCAGTAACGACAACATCCATAGATGTTGAATTACTTTTTCAGGTTATCTAAACCTGAGACAACTTTAGCCGAATCAATGCGATCGCCTTGTTTGATGTTGTCAACCGCATTCATCCCGTTAGTAACGTAGCCAAACACAGCATAATCGCCATCGAGGAAACTTAAATCCGATAATGCGAAATAGAACTGCGAAGAAGCCGAATCTGGCATCCCAGAACGAGCCATCGCGATCGCACCGCGTTTGTGAGGCAGTACGACTTGAGGAGGCGAACCCGCCCCAGCTTGCATCCCGATTGACTTGCTGTAGACAGCTTCGTCTTGGTCTTGGAGCTTGATTTCAAGGGGAATAGATCGCTCTCGTTTGGTTTCGGGATCGATAAAGCCACCTGTTCCGTTTCCTTTAGGGTCGCCACCTTGAGCAACGAAAGGCTGGGGGTCTTTGACGACTCGATGAAAGGTCAATCCGTTATAAACACCGCGATCTACGAGATCGACAAAATTTCCTGCTGTGAGCGGTGCGTTTTTGCCATCGACTTCGATGGTGATGGGCGAACCATTCACGGTCATTTCAACGGTGGCGGTTCCTTCGAGTCTTGGTACGTAGTTACTCATGTTTAAAGATTTTGCTTCTGGTGTCGAGCATCCAGTCAGCACCAAACCGCAGACCAAAAAAACAGTCAACAGCGATTTTAGCCAGTACTGAATAGACTTTTTCATGTTAAATGGTTTAAGAGGTAGTTTTTTCTAAAAGATGTTAAGCAAAAGGGCGATTGCTTAAAAGTGCGAATCACAAACAGTTATCAAGGCGTATGGAAGAGTAGATCTAGACCTGTCGCCAATCGTGCCACCAATTGACTCCTGGACGCGGAACCCAAGATTTTTACTGATAACTGATAACTGTTAAAGTCCCTCTAGGGGAACTGCTAAGAAACGAGCTAGTTCTGCTCCCTGATTTTCCAGTGCTGACAAGGCTATGGGTTGTCCGACACGAGTTAGAGGAATATCTCTGCGTTGTTTGACGCGCAGATAAAGCTCTCTTTTGGGATTCAGACCTTCTCTGATGTCTGCTTTAACCGCCATAACATCTTCAATGGGAAATTCTAATTCAATACGACGATTTTTTCCAGGAAAACCCCAGCGAAAAATTTTAATTTTGCCTGTTTCCTTGTTAAATTCGTTGTACCCACTGCCGAGATCCCACAAGACGATTAACCATAGGTATAGCGCGATGAGAGTACCCGCTACCCCATAAAATAACAAAGCGATTCCTTGGGGAACGAACTGCAATCCTCTGGGATCGCTAACTAATAGCAGATTTACTTTCAAATAACTCGAAAGTCCTGCCAAAAGAAAGCCGATACCGCCTATAGAGGAAATACTTGCCCACCAAAGGTTACTGAATCGGCGAGATCCTAAAATCTCTTGACGAAAAATCGTGCTATTTTTTGCTGTTGTTTGTGCTGTCATGTTCCTATCAGGTCGATAATCTAAGACGGACATAACCCGTCTTTATATATTATCTAGCTCTGATCGCCCCAATTAACTTTTTAAACAAGACTTTCACCGCGCGATCGGCAACGCGATTTTTAGCCCATTGGCTCAATCGCTTGCTGCCTTTCTGTTTGAGATTAGCAACGGGCGAGCGTTTGGTAGAAATGGCTTCTTCAATCAAAGGGATGATGACTTGACCGAGCGCCGTTTCTTTCAACTCGTTTAACAACCCCAATCCTTCTATTAACTCGCTGTCGTTTAACGCGACTAATTGATTTAGCGTCGTTTTGGATAACCCCAAGTCTCGATCGTAATTGTCTTGTGGAATACGATTTATACAGCAGAGGTTTTAGATTATTTGCGGTTTAATCAAATAGAAGTTAGCCCTGATGATGTAGCGAGACTATCCCCGTTAAAGTACAAGCATATCAATATGTTAGGGTGCTATCAGTTTTCAATGCCTGATTCGGTACGGCAAGGAAAGATGCGCCGTTTGAATTTAGGTCATGGAGAAATTTATTTGTAAAAGTCTTATCCCGCTTGCTTTTCAGCCTTAGCGGACGATTTCGTTCCATTGCTACTCAACGGCGTTCACCAAGAATTTTCTGCTTGTTTGCTTGATAATTTAAATACATCCAATCTGCCGCAACATTTCTTGATGCTTACTTACAGAAGCTAGCGTATTGGCAGCAATTATGCCACTAGCAGCGACAGCAGGTAAACCAATCCCAGGAAACGTCGAATCTCCACAACACAACAATCCTGGTAATGGCGTATTCGATCCTGGAAAAAACCCTTTTCCCGCGCGAATTGCCGGGCCATAGGAACCCCGATGTCGTCGTAAAAAAACGTTCGTGAGTCAGTGGCGTACCGACCATCGTTACTTCTGTGCGATCGCGAATATCTGGGATAATCCTTTCTAGCCCTTGCCACATGACTTCTGCACGAGTTTGTTTTTGTTGGGCATATTCTTCGCTGCGTCGATCCATTCCTTGCCAAAGCGCATAAGGTTCGTTAGCAGGGGTGTAAACGTGAATGACGTGCTTGTCAGGAGGCGCTAAAGATGGATCTAACAGCGATGGAATCGAGACTGCTATAACGTTTTGAGGCGCGGTTATTCCTTTTCCCCAGTCGTTGACAACAATGTGATGGCAGGCTAAATCTGAAGAGATCCCTTGTCCGTCAATTCCTAAATGCAAGTGCATGAAGCTATCGCATTCAGGCGTAGCTTGTTGCTGTTCTCGATACTGTTTTGGGATAGTATTTTCTGGAAGCAGTTTGAGAGTATCCCAGACAGAAGCATTCGACACTACTGCACGACGCGCTTTAATGGTCTTGCCATTTCGCAAACGCACTCCCATCGCGCGTTCTTTTTCTACTAGAATTTCCTGGACGTGGGCATTTAAGATAAGCTGACCGCCATAACGTTGCAATCCCCTTACCAACGCATCTACCATCGCACCGCTACCGCCGATAGGATAGTCTAGGACTACCCCAGGTCGATACCAATCGGCAAACATAAATGCCATTTCTGCGGCGCTGGTAGCATCCGCAGGCAGTCCAGAAAGTAAGAAGCAAAGCAAATCTAGCCAGTTACGAATAAAGGGATCTCGAATAACCTCGTCCATAATTTGTCCAAAAGAACCCGTCAGCTTGAGGACGTTGGCAGAATTCCATAAAATAGACGGAGCAAATTGACCGACAGTAATTAACGCGCCGAGATCGAAGCGGATAGCAGCGGGAGGAATTGCGATCGCAGCACTAGCTAAGGGTTCCATGACTTGCTGAAGCTTTCGCCACTCGGCAACTGCACTATCGCCGCGCAATCTTTTGAGGACTTCACAAAAATCTTCTGCGCCTACTGCGGTATCGAAATCGCCTTCTGGCAAGCAACATCCCCAAGTATCGTAGGTGACGCAAGGTAGCTTTTCATCAATAGCATCCAAAATTTGTCGCAGGGGATTGGGAGAAGGACTGTAGGACAAACCAGAATAAAGAGATGGCCCCGAATCAAATATATAGCCATTGCGATCGAAAGCATGAGCAGCACCACCTGCGATCGCATGACTCTCGCAAACAATTACATCAAATCCATAACGTGCTAAAAGAGCGGCACAACTCAACCCGCCAATTCCACTACCAATAACAACTATATCGGTTTGTTCTGTTTCCATATGCGATCGCGCAATCAAAAAAAAGTCCCATTACAATTTAACGCGAGATCGAAAAGTCGAGCGTCGCAATTCGTATCCAAGCATTCATAATCAATACAAACGTCGGTGATAAGGTGTAGGGAGCATCCTTCGGAGGACAGCGAGGGCAAAGGTAGAGACGCGATATATCGCGTCTGAACTACTAAATAATGCGATCGCGTAATTAGCTAAAAAGAATTTAATACAATGAAGAGGCATCCCCGTTGTGACATCTTTTTTGCTTAAAACATTCCTAAACCTATTTATCGTTATCGATCCTATCGGACTAGCCCCGATTTTTATTACTTTAGCAGGCAATCTTACTTTGCCAGAGCAATTCGGAATCGCTCGTCGGGCTGTTTTAGTGTCTGGCGGTATTTTGCTGGCGTTTGCGTTAGGTGGCAATTTACTTCTAGATTATCTAGGCATTGGCATCGAAGCTTTTCAAGTTGCCACCGGAATCTTGCTGTTTAAAATCGCTGTAGATATGGTATTTGCTCAGCGAGAGAGAGAAACTGAAGAGGAAGCACAAGAAGCACAAGCGCGGGAAGATATTAGCGTATTTCCCCTAGCGATTCCACTAATTGCTGGGCCAGGAACTTTGGCAAGTATTCTGACATTACAAAGCGAGTCAGAAGCTTATGAGTGGGGATGGCTAATTATATTCGGAATCGCATCTGTCGTTTTGCTGATTACCTACCTATTATTGTGTTTTTCTAGATATTTAGCCAATTTTCTGGGGAAAACAGGGGTCAACGTCATCACGCGCGTATTAGGAATTATTTTGTCAGCTTTAGCTATGCAATATATTACTGATGGAGCGGTCGTTATTCTTAAAGGTGTTGTTAACTCGTGAATGGGATTGGTGACTGGGTTATCGGGACACTAAAATATTGGGAAAAAGGAGAATAAAAATCTAAATTTCCCAATTCGCACTCACCAATCTCCATTTCAAAAAGACTGGTCGCAAGGCATCAGCATACTAAGTTGGAGAACGATACCATCTATCGTTTTTACTAAAGAAGTTCCCGATTGTCGGGGATTATTACCGATAATACTAAATACTAACTTTCCATATTGCGGATGGTCGATATATCCAGATAACGCTCTAACACCTCTTAAGGTTCCAGTTTTCGCATGAACCATTCCTTGAGCGGAAGTATATTTCATCCGATTTCTAAGCGTTCCGCTCATGCCAGCAACAGGCAGCGAAGCAATAAAAATTTCGCTTCCTTGGGTATAGTACATCGCTTTAAGAGTGCTAACTAAGGATTTAGGAGTAGCCGCATTGCGCCGCGATAATCCAGACCCATCGGCAAGACGATAAGTATTGGGATTAATGCCTAGTTGAGCTAATGCCGTTTTAGCTGCTTGCGCCCCACCAATGTAGCGCAGTAGGGAATCAGCGTAATTATTATTGCTTCTTTGATTAGTAATTGTAATCCATTCTCTAATCGATCGCGATCGCACTGTACCATTAGGAGTCAATCTCTGCAACGCGGCAGCCGTCGTAAATAGTTTTATATTAGACGCAGGAATAAAATACTTATCGGCATTGTGACTGTATAAAACCGTGCCATCGTTTAAAGATTCGATATGAATTCCCCAATTATTGGAACTACTGCCAATAATGCCATTAATAGCGGGTTCTAGAAAAGCGGCACACGTCCCATTGGTATTATTTTCCGGTGGGGGAACGTAAATTTCGATCCCGTCTGCACCGCTATCATAGACATCGGGACTTGTAATTGAAATCGTTTCGTTAGCGAGAACGGGAGTTGACCAAGCAAAAGTTGCTGCGGTCATCATTGCTAGAGGAGTAAGTCGGTAATTTTTCTGTTTCATGCTTTGTTTTGGGCGATCGGTCGAATTTAAATGCTAAATTGTACCAGTTAATGAGACAATAGAGGTTTTAGCCATTCTCGAATTTTATTCAACAAATTGGAGTGATTTTCGATACTCATTTGTTCTGTCGTGCTAGAAATGCGATCGAGAGATTGGTAATGTGCATAAGCAACGTTGATTCGAGAAGTCACTTGAGTAGCATAAGGATGTTTGTTTAAATCTGGGTGCCACAAACGAATTAACGTTTTATAAGCTTTCTCGACCTGTAAGGCATCAGCAGAGGAAGATACTCCCAACACTTTCCACCAAGGAGTCGAGTTATCGGCAATGAAATCTTCCAAGATGGATCTTTCTTCATGGATAATTTGTTGGATTTTCTCCGAAGATGTTCCATAACAAACTCGATAAATGGCACTTAATGCCTCTATCCCTATCTGCTGGCTAACTAATTCATGCCATTGTTTAAAAGCCCGACGCATGGCAACTTGCACGCGCCAATCTAATTTGGCAAATTTGCCGTCACGGATAGAGTCGGCAAAATCTATCAATAAGTTCCCGATCGCCTTGGTATTTCGCAAGGGTTTAAAAAATAAATTTTTGCTCTCTGCTAACGCTTCTAACACTTGTTGGTATATCCTTTCGGGGCGGGTAAAGTCAGCAGTAACGATAACTCTCGACAAACGTTATCGGATTCGGGTAAATTTTCCATTCCCAATAATTAATTTTGGGTTTGCCCAGTTGTTTGGTATAAAATGCTTGCCAAGTTGGGGTGACAATACACGCCAAGGTCGTCATCAACGGTGTTGCTAATTCGCAAGTTTGACCTTTAAATACTGTCTGAGGAGCATCTTCTAAAAGGCAAGCGATAGGACTTAGCAGAGGCATAGCTAATTGATAAGATTGACCTCTTAATAAAGTTTGAGGGATATCTTCTAAAAGACAGGTCAGACGATAGTATCTTCCTTGTGGGGTTCTTGTAGGTCGCGGTGGTTGATTTAGAGAATTACGAAGATTTTGATGCTTATAGGTATGGGTAACTACAGAAACTCCGCAAAAACTCAACCCAAATAAGAACAAACTGAGCAAAAAATTGTCATTTATGGCAAGCGAACCCATAAAAGTTTTCCCATTGCGAAGCTGAAGTGCTTAGTAAAGATATTTACCAGATCTTTACTATCTTTGTCATCTTTTTTTTAAGACAAGTTTGAAGAGACAAAAAAAACGTCTCCAATTGGAGACGTTTTTAAGTGATTGATTAGCCTTGGCTAACAACTTATCCGTTGATAGCAGGAGCGGTTAACGCTACAGGTGCTTGTTCGCCGCTAGCTAAGTCTAAGGGGAAGTTGTGAGCGTTGCGCTCGTGCATTACTTCCATACCAATTCCTGCACGGTTCAATACATCTGCCCAAGTTCCGATTACGCGACCTTGCGAGTCTAGAATCGACTGGTTGA